>NZ_CP107048.1:1200000-1500000 GCF_025736935.1 Qipengyuania sp. SS22
CTCCAACGTAACTGATTGCCCTCGTTGAGAAAATCGACGATGGGTTCGTTTCGAAAACAAACCATCGAGAAAGATCAGGGAATGACAAGCGAACGACAGAGGGCGGCAAATCGGCGCAACGCGCAGCTGAGCACCGGCCCTCGAACTCCCGAGGGCCGAGCGATCAGCAGTCGCAACTCCGAACAGCACGGCGTTCTTAGTCAACGGGTAACTACCGACGTAGAAGAGAATGAAATCTACCAACGCATGCTTAACAGTTTCATGGCCGAGTATGGCCCACGGTCCGAAACGGAAATCCTACTTGTTGAAAGGCTTGCGAACTTGTTCTGGCGAGAACGCCGGTTGATTCAAACAGAACGAAGTCAATTATCTATGCAGCAAGACGATGTTCTTGTGGCGGGGAAAGCGAAGGACCAGTCGCTTACTTTGACAGATCAGTTGCTGATTGGTCGATATCAGACGATGCTAACGAACCAAATCAACATAACTATAGCTCAGATAGAAAGGCTGATGCGAAGAGAGCCCGCCGATTAAGATGGGATATCAACAACAATTGGATATTCAAATACTTCTTCGGGATCCGTTCATTCCCGTATGTAGATCGCCAAAGATCAGGTTTTGCTTTGCATGCACAACCTAGAAGGCGTTGAGGGAACGGCTCCAACCGTCTCATTTCGTTAGTCTAGAGTAGACCTCTGTCGTGAGGCCTACTTTTTGATTAAAACAACTTCGAAATTCGTCCTGCCAGCTGCCAGTCTTTAGAGTTCGCAGGGCCATGTCGACGTTAAGTGTGGGAGCGGCGCGGAGCCGTGGAAAGCATAACGGCTCACGCACGATTAGAATTCACCGCTGCACAACATCAACAGCCTCGATATTTTCGTTCAGCGCTGAACGACCGCTCCAGGCACGCGCCGCGATAGCGATTTCAATGAACGCGCAGTCGGAGGGCAGATTGTCGATCCGATATCCATTGCCCTGCCGAACCAGATTAGCTTCGAGTAACGCGCTGGTTTGTCCGGCGCATTTAACCAAGACATCGATATCCTGCAAAGCCTGTTGGGAATCGATGCTATGCTTTACGATGATTGAGAAAGGCCGCTCGGGCGCTCTCAAAAGGCGACGGGCGACGACGCCGCCCTTGCTTGGCTTAACCGAGATTTCGAGCTCCTTGCCGCTCAGACTGGGTTGCGCGCGCAATCCGGCTTGATCCGTCAGGCTCCAATCGAAAGGTGGATAATTATCTGACCACGCGCCAACGGCATCGGTCGCGTCAAAACCTGCGATCCTTTCATATAGCGAGTAGGCTGTAGCAACGTCGCCCTCGCGTACCAGACTGCGCAACAACGTCTGGTCGGTAACTTCGTCGTCGAACGACATCTGACCGCGCAGTTCTGCCAAATTACGCAGCGCAGATGGCTGGCGGGCAGCAAAGCGGAAAAAACGACCATGCCATTCCGAGGACCCGTCGAGAATCTTGGCAAACTCATCGATTGCGCCCTCTTGCGCGAAGATATTGATGAGAACCGGAAACAACTCATTGTACTGACTGGGTTTGACACGAAGGATACGGTCGAGGGACGCGATCGCCGCAGGGTAGTCCGCATCGGCAACCTGCTGCTGCAAGACCACTGCCTGAAGACGAGGCTCGCGCCGATTCAAAGCCAATGCCGCATCCAAAATCTGCTTGCGCTTTGCCGGTTCATTCTCAGCAAGCGCAAGAATTGCGTGTGCTTTGGGCGCCAGGGGCTCCAAGCGATAGGCCTCGAGAGCCCACGGCCGGGCCGCCTTTGCGCCCTCCTCGGGCGAGCCGGTCGCTTCGGTTGTCGCCAGGAATACAGCAGACGCGATGTTCTCGTAGGCCAACCCGTTTAGCGGGAACGCCGCGATAGCCGTGTCCGGCGCCTTCTTCGTTAGTGCGATCCCCGCGGACTGCGCACCGAGCGCGGCCGCGAGCACCAACCCGAGCGTGATTGAGACACCGAGGCGAACAGGACGAACGACCTTCATTGCGCAGCCTTATGCTGGTTCTGCATCACGCTCTTCACCATAGCCATAGCCGTAACCGTAGCCATATCCGTAGCCATAGCCGTAAGCCGAGTTGTTCTGGCTCACCTTGGTGACGATCGCGCCATATACCTTCGCACCCGAACGCTGCAGACGACTCAGCGCATTCTCGATCCCGCGGAGCTTAAGCCGCTCAGTCTGGATCACGAAGATCACACCATCAACGGCCTTGGACATTTCGATCGCATCGGCGAGTGCTAGCATCGGTGCACCGTCGATCAACACCTGATCGTATTGACCGCGCGCCGCTTCGATGATTTGCGAGAAACGGTCACCCGCAAGCAGTTCGACAGGGTTCGGCGGGGTCCGCCCCATCGGGAGGAAGTCAAAGCCGAAGTCCTCGAGATGAATGATCTGCGATGCCATATCGGTTTGCTGATTGGCGAGCAGCGGCACCAGCCCGCCCTTGTCATAATCATGTAGATCGAGCGTATCGCGGAGCTTCGAATTACGCAGATCGGCATCGATCAACAGGACACGCTTGCCCAGTTGCGCGAAGCTCGTGGCGATACCGAGCGACGAAATGGACTTACCTTCCGAAGGCACCGAGGAGGTGAACATAAGCACCTCGGGCGCGCCTTGCGGAGTCAGGAAGTTCATGTTCGTCCTAACCGTCGTGTAAGCTTCGTTGATATGCGAAGAACGCTCGGTGATGCGTTCGACCATCGCCCCCTCGGTGTTAAGCGGGATGGCACCTAGCAATGGAAGATGCAGACGACGGCGAACGTCCTCCGGATCCTTGAGCGTCTGGCTTAGGGCGACCTTCAGGTAAACCAAACCACCCGCCAAAATCAAACTGGTGATGAGCGAAATCAGTACATTCTGGATCAGCGATGGCGCGTAGGGTTCAGCAGGAACATCCGCCTCATCAATGATCTGAATATTGTTTTGTCCAGCACCAGACGCCTCAAGCTCCTTGAAGCGCTGAAGCAGCGCATCATAAATTTCTCGGTTCGTTTCAACCTCTCGCTTAAGGATTCCGTAGCTTATCCCTTGTCCCTGCTGGCTCAAAAAGCGCTGCTTGACCTGTTCAACTTGATCACGGAGCTCTGCTTCTCTGATCCGTGCCGAATCAAGCAGACCGCGAGCCCCGCCGGAAATGGCAGAACGCAGTGAATTTACTTCCGCCTGTTTCTCTTGAACTTCAGGATACTCAGGTCCGAAATTCGCGCGCAATACAGCTAACTCAGCCTCGGCTTCGCTCAAATTTGTCAGCAGTTGATTGCGCGGATCACCGCTGGGGAAATTCCCTCCAACTACCGCAGCCTGAGCACTGACACGATCTGCCACTGCAGCGGCGAGCGCCATATTAAGCGCCTGTAGATCCGCTCCAACAAGAGTTTGGCCAGCGCTTTCCGCGCCGGACTCGCCACCTGCATTGAGCACAAGGATCTCGTTGGCATTCGCGTATTCGACAAGTTCACGCTCGGAATCGGAAAGCCGCTCCCGCAACTCTGCGATCTGGCTCTGAAGAAAATTCCGGGCCTCAATATTGGCGCCAAATCGTTTCTCATAGTTAGCAGCTACGAATTCCTGAACCCAAAGGTTCGTTATCTCGGCCGAAACCACCGGGTCGGGGCTCGAGAATGCTACGTCAACAAGGCTTGATTGCGAGATTGGGCTGATATTTACATTGTCGAGTAGTATTCTTTCGATAGTTTTAAATTGTGCCTCTTCTTCAATCCCGAATGCCTCGCGAAAGGCTCGGGCCCTAGACAGATTTCCTGCCTCCATCACGCGCTTGGCCATAAATCTGGAGACTAGAAGCTCATACTGTGTGTTCAGATATTGAAGTTCCGACATCTGACTGTCTACTTCAAGCGAGTCGATATTGGTCACGTCGGCAGTTACCTGAGACACTTCCAAGCGCGCACTGGCTTGATACAGCGGAGTGGCCAAGAGCGTAAAAAGGATTCCGATCAGGAAGCCCAACGCAATTATCCCCACCAGCCAGTACTTAAGTCCGATAGCCTCGTGCCAGTAACGCTCTAAGTCTAGGCTGAATGCATCCTCCGCGGATGAACGACCTTCGGCAATTTCGTGACGGTCGCTAAACTCTGAGGCCACTTGCGCCGTAAAGTTTGAATTATTCAACGGCCAATCCGATCGATTAAAATAGCTGACGTCGAGAGCAAAGGAGCAAAACGCAAGACACTGTCTAACCGCCGTCGACTAGGTGAGTCCCCCACAACAATAATGTCATTAGGATAAACAATCGGATCTCCGTAGTTACCCCGCTGGATTGCCTGTATGTTATAGGCTCCTATGTATCGCCTTCCAGCGACACTTCGAAGGATCAGAACATCATCCAACTTGGCGTACTCCGCCAAGCCGCCTGCTTGATGGACTACACGCAGCAGGGACTGCCGACCAAGAACCGGGTATTCTCCGGGCTCGTTCACTTGCCCTCCAACAGAAACCGTCGGGGGCGGGATCTGGGACGGAATGACACGCACCTGCGGATTGAGCAAATAGCTACCGCGCAAGAGGTTGGCAATCAACTCGGCGGCCTCGTTGGGGGCCAGCCCCCCGAGATCGAGCAAACCGACCAAAGGAAAAGAAATGCGCCCTTCGCCATCGGTCAGATATGTTCCGCTCAAACGTTCAGCACCTACGACTTCGATTTCGAGCGCCTCTTGGGGACCAATAACATACAGGTTCTCGAGACTAGGCGCAGGTAGCTCCTCTAGCTCTGCAATTTCGATACCAGGCGCCTCGCCATAAGCCCGATCCGTCACACACCCCGAAAGCGCAAAAGGCAACATCAACCCAATCATGGCTAATGCAACGTGTCTGATTGATTTTGGTGTCGTCATGAAGCGCGCCTTAGCGCATTCTCAGATTGATGAAAGCTCCGTTGCCATAGGAATTTCCACAGGAACCAAGCTATTTTATCTTTTCGCCTCGCGCATCGCGCGAAAGTGCGAGTAACAACCAAACAGTGACTAGCTGAAAAAGTGGGGTTCTCAATGGATAATCGATTAAAGACGCCGCACCTATAAGCGTAAAAACGCTAACCCAAAAAACGGCATCAATCCTAAAATTCTGATGCGATGCCATGACGGCAACGCGCTTCACCAGCCAAGCGAGAAGTCCCATAAGAAGGACCCCTGCCAACGCCCCCCCCTCTATAACGAATTGCGCCCAGTCGTCGTGCGCTTGATTGACATAAGACGACATCAGTAGTGCTGACGGCTCATAAATGTTATAAACTTGCTCAAAGGAACCAAACCCAGTCCCTAGAAGTAGATGGTTTTCGAGCATCTTCGCAAGAACTGGCCATAATGACCAGCGGAGATCCTCTAAATTATCCCTTGCAAGAATGTCCCGAAAGGCAGGCGCGCGGTCAAGCGCCAGAAAGGATGCCGCCGTCAGCGTCACGATAACGACCGGAATAGCCAATAGGATGGCTGGCCGCCCATCAAGCGCCCGCTGGACTACAGTGCTAGCCCTGCCCCCCTCACGATGACGCGAAGATAAAACAATCATAGTTATCGAAACCAAGCTTGCCCCGATCGCAGCTATAAAACCAGCCCTTGAACGCCCAACCAAGGCAACGAATAGAATGAAGAAAAAGGCTACAACGTAGACCAGTCGCTCCCATGAAGCATTCGACCCTTGACGCACCCTCAAGCCCAATAAAGTTACGACCAGCATAGAGCAAGCCGCAAATATTGCGGCGTGGTTCTCATTCGCCAAAATACCTACAGGCGAGCTGCTGTTGGTAACTTCATAGAAATAGAGAATGCTGGATTTCCCAATGGCGATCTGAAGAAGGCCCAATAATGCATTGAGAACGCCTAGAGCGACAACAATTTGCAATAAGATCAAAGAAGACGCGCGCAGAGCAATTGCCGAAAAGAGGCCGGCTGCAGGCACAACAAGACTGCCGAGCACGTTCCAAGTTCGCACTGGTGCTAGCGTTAAAGGCCGCCAAACTCCTTCCTGGCCAAGCACAGCGTCCAATTGAGAAACTTCGAGTCGTTGCGGGAAGCTCTGCCATAGCAATGGCGGCAACGGCACGAGCTGCAAAGCAACAATTAACGCGAAGGAACCGAAAAGGACAACCAGCGAGCGCTCAGCCTTAAGTCTTTCTTTGGTCAAAAAAAACAGCGAGAGAACGAGGAATATCGCGGACAGTGTCCGCAGCGGTAAGATTTGGATTGCATCAAACCTGGAGGCCCCCCCGGTGAACGCTACCGTGGTCGCCAAAAGTCCGAGCAGTATCCAGCCTCTGCTTACGTCCTGATCCGATGTTTTTAGTTGCCCTTCTCGCTCACCAGCACCTGCCATCCTCAGCGTCATCCCTGCCATTTAATAATGCGCAACTGCCGTGCGTCCAGACGATTCAAAAATGCATTGGTCATGCCGCAGTCAATAAGTCTAGGCCCATATGGCGCGGACAGCGTCATATCCACAAATACCAGAAAGCCCGCCTATACCGCGAAAAAGCCTTCATGAAACTGCGACTTATCAAGCCGCCCCTTGCCCATTCTTTACGGCAGGAAGCGGCACCAATGACATGACCCCCGGCTTTCCTCCAGCTGGGATTAGAACCGAACGGTTGTTTTGCGCATCAGCGCGGTTGAAGCAATGAGCTGCATAGCGGAGCCCCTAGAGCGTAGCAAAGCAGGCCATTGCTTATCCAGTTTGGCGGCGAACGCCGCTTGGGTTGCGAAGACGATGGATGAGTGAGGTCTCTCCAGAGTGTAGTCTTCCATCCAGGCCGCGATCTCGAGCTCGGCATGAACCATGTTGGAGAACAGCGTCTCGTTGAAAAGCTCGTCCCGCATCCGACAATTGAAGCTCTCGACATAACCGTTCTGCATCGGCCTTCCCGGCGCGATGTGATGCCGCTGCACGCCGATCTTGCCACACCAAGCCAGCACCGCATTACGGGTGAGCTCCGTGCCATTGTGACTGACGATCATGTTGGGCTTGCCACGCTGGGCGATCAGCTCGGTCAGTTTGCGTACCACTCGGCGACCGAAGATCGAGGTGTCGGGCACCGCTGCCAAACAGTCACTCGTCACGTCATCAACCACGTTGAGTACGCGGAACCGCCTTCCCGTCGCTATCTGGTCATGGACGAAGCCAAAGCCACAGCGCTGGTTTGGAAGAGGGAGCACCGGAGTCGGCGTCCTTGTGCCTACAGCACGCTTGCGGCTGCGTCGTCGCCTCACCGCCAAGCTTCCTCCTTGCAGACCTTCTATGTCTTCTAACGGTTGACCATGATTCCATCCCGGCGCAGCAGCATACGCAGACGGCGATAACCGGACTGCCGAAGCTGTGTGACCAGTTCGCGCAGCTTCTCGCGAAGCGCAGCGTCATAGTCCCGCTCGGCACGATAATGTACGCGCTTGCGATCGGCATCGATAACACGGCACGCCCGCCGATCGCTCATCCCATGGCATGCTTGGAGAAAAGCGGCATCCACCCACTTCACGGCGGCCGACACCACTTTTTTGTAAGCAGATCCTTTAGAGCTACTTTATCGAGCATCGTGTCGGCCAGCAGCCACTTCAGCTTCGCGTTCTCGCTCTAGAGCTCCCGCAGACCTCGAGCCTCAGATACCTCCAGCCCGCCATACTTGCCTTTCGAGTTGTAGTACGTCGCTTCAGACGCCCCATACCGACGGGCCAGACAGCGGTCTTCGCGTCCCACTCAGCCTCCTTCAAAAATTCGAATGATGCGCTCCTGGGAAAACTTCTTACCCTTCATCGCCTATCCGTCCCTCAAGCCAGCCTTTAATCAGGTTTGAATGCAATCAGGGGCTCACGCCAGCGAGGCTGAATAGTAAATCCGACTTTCTATTGGCATATCCGTGAGTTCGAATTCAAAAGTAAGCATACGGTATGGATTTCTTCGCCACGGCCTTCGTTCTTTTGCTCGAGTTTTTAAGAGGCAAGCCTGCCCGACGAAGAAAATTTAATTTCAACGCCGCAAGGACAGTCGATGAGTGTGGCCCTGATTTCAGGACCCGCAAGTTACGGCGACCTTATTAGAAAAACTCCTAATGAGAGATATCTAACGATTTAAGCCGCGAGGCCTTCAACGCGGAGTAAATCGCCATGCTGGATATTGACAAAACTAGCGTGATCGCTGCGCCAGTCGCACCGTAGGCTGACATCAGAAAGTAACCCGGATAGATGGTCATTACCGCGCCAATCAGCGACTGCACGATGACATCGTTCATGCGTTTTATCGCCTTCAGGAACGCGACCGTCAGAGCCTGCGCAGCCGAAAGCGCCGGGATGATTGAGAGCACGAGAAGAGAATAAAACACTGGCTCCGGATCGGAACTGTATAGAAAGCCAATGATCTCCTGCCCGAAGAACCAGAACGATCCGAACAACCCAATGCTGAGACCAGTAAATGCGAGTATCAGCAACCAAATGAACTTCCAGCTCTCATGAGCCTCTCCACGGTACGAGGAAACCGCGAACTTTGGCAGCAGCAGGTTGACCAGCGTTACAATCAGGTATCGAAACGGCATCAGGAGGTTGGACGCCATGCGGTAACTAGCCACTTGGTCGAGCGTGCCCCACACGCCCAGCAGCGAATACAAGGCATTGTCCGGAACCCATTTCAGCGAACCAGCAACCAGCCCCTGCGTCGCGAAGGTGCGGTGGAAGACCCACAGTTCCTGCCGGTCCAGCGCCGCAGTGGTCGGACGCAAGGCTTCGTGGAGAACCTTGAGGAAGAACAGGATTGCAAGCGAGCCTGCAAGCGATGCTGCGCCAAGGCTGGTGAGGATGAAATCGATCGTGATAGCATCGGAGAAGTACGCTGCAACCACTGCAGCGGCGTAGGAAACGACGTAGACGACCGAGCCCACCAACGCGATGCTCACTCGGTCGATCGAATAACACAGGCGCTTGGCCATCATCAACATGGCGAAGCTGACGAATACGAATATGAGAATCAGGCAGATTTCGATATTTTGCGCCGATGCGCTGCAAATGATGAGATAGCCTAGTGATCCCACTGCACCCAGAATAACCGACAGGCGCAAGAACAAGCTGACGACATAAAGAAAATAGCGCCGGAAATGCTCACGACCCGTCTCGGGTAGGTTGACGGCAAAGGCATCCATGAACATCGCGTTGGACACCATCTGGTAGAGTACCACGAAGGTGTAGATCACCGCTAGAAGCGCGTATTCCTTTCGCGGCATCAACGACTCCAGCACAATGAAGTTGAGCGATGCCGACAGGCCGTAGACGACTTGGTCGGCCAATGCCCAGACATAGGAGAGCTTGAGTTTCACTTGAGCCTAACGCTTGGCAGGAGGTCGCGGAAGATGATGCGGTTAATGGCATCGCTTTCGAAAGCCTTCTCGGCATAGCGCCGGCCCACCTCGCCCATCTCGGCGATCCTGTCGGTGTTCTCGGCGAAGTATATCATCTTGTCCGCTAGCGCCTGGCTGTCCCGGCTCTTCACGACAAAGCCCGTCACGCCGTCATCAATTTGCTCGCCGCAACCGGGCGCTTCAGTCGTAATGACAGGGCAGGCCATGCTCAGCGATTCTTGGATCGAACGCGGAAGGCCCTCGGGATAGAACGTCGGCAGTACCAGTACCGCGTGACGGTGGAAGAATGGGCGCGTGTCGGGCTGGAATCCGAGCCAGTCGACATGCCCCTCGCGATCCCAGCTTTCGATTTCCTCACGTGTGGCAGAATCAACGTTTTCGTCCACATCGCCGATGACGGTGCACTCGACCTCGGGATACTTAGCGCGAACCTTTTCCGACGCTCTGACGAATTCGACGACCCCCTTGCTCTTGAGCAGGCGGCCGCAGAATATGAAGCGCAGCGGCTGTTCGTCGTAGTCGTGCGGCGCGTAATAATCGATGTCGAGGCCAATGCCGTTCAACTGCGTCACCCGGCCCGCCTTGCTGCCCATCAGCCCACCCGCGAAAGCGCGATCTTCCTTGTTGAGAACGAAAACCCGGTCGGAAAAGGGCAACACAGCGCGGAGGGTAGTGGTCACCGCCCGCTTCACAGCCTGGCGCTTGAAGCTGAACGGTGCATTCTCGCCGAACAGCATGCCGCGCCCTTCTATCATCGAATAGACGGTGGGCACCTTGGCGATTTTCGCGGCAATGTTGGAGACCACGATGGGCTTGAGGAAATAGCAGAACACGACATCGATGTTCAGGCGCTTGAACTGCCTGACGAGATCCCTGATCGAGACAAGCGCGCCCAGCGGATTTGTGCCCGATCGCTCATGCTCGAAGTCCACCGGCGTCGCCCCTAGATCTTCGATGGCCTTGCGACTTTGCGCGTCGTAATCGGGCGCGAAGCAATGCACGCGAAAACCGTGCTCGATCAGAAAGGTGATCATGTGTCCGCGAAACTTTTGCATCGTAAATGCGGCGTTCCCGACAATGGCGAAGTTTTTAGAGATGGGGCCCCCCTCAGTTCAATTTGCCGCTATAGCATGCGGATGCGCGATTGCAGGCGACGCAGTTGCAAAGCTATGAAAACTCGACTAAACTTGGCTTTAAGCCATCCGTCCGTCCCTTCCGTGAAAGCACGGTAGCCATCTGTCCAGATGCGCGTTTCGGCAAGCCGCAACAATTCGTATAGGACAAGCCGTTCGCGCAAGGCGCCTTGCTCCTGCGCAGTATGGCCGGCACCGGCTAGATATTCGTCAATAAAGCCCTGAACCAGCTCCTCGACCGGAGCGTCAGACGCCAAGGCGATGGCCGGATTCGCCATCAACATTGCGCGGGCCATGCCGATGGCGAAAATCGCCGCGTCGCGAAGCGGCGAAACCGAATCGACAGGATGAGAAAAATCGATGACGTGAATTGTGCCAGCCGCATCGAAGATCAGGTTCTTGGGCGAAAAATCGCCGTGAATCGAGACCGCCGGCTCGTTCTTGCCAGATGCCAGCCGATTAAGCGCTTCCGCGTTGCGCCGGGCAAACCTAGGAAATTCGGCGGACACATCGCGCACCAGATCGGCTGCAGGCTGTCGCAAGGCCTCGTCCGGCCGGGGTTCGGAGGAGTGATGGATGGTTGCGAGCGCGCGCACCGCCTGCCTTACGTAGTCGAGTTGCGCAGCGCGATCCGGGTTGCACTGCAGTAAGATGTCGAGCCGCGTCCCTTCGACAAATTCCATTAATGCGGCGTCGTATTGCTCATCGATGTAGTGCGATTGGGGAACCGAAAACGCCCCTTTAATGTCGGAACCGGCGACGGCGTTCATGCGCAGGGCGGCGCCGCGGACTTCGTGCGAATCCGGATTGCGATTGACCTTGAGCAGGTAACGTTTCCCTGCCCCCTCCGCGCGTAGGCAGACACTGTTCCGGTTGTCGACGATCCTCCGGACATCGGTGAACGGCACCCCCATCTGCTCGCCAGCCCTATCAAGAACCGTAAGCCCAATACGCTCGCATTCATCGGAAGAGCGAAGTTTCTCGGCATCGAATAGCACTCGCCTCGCATTGGCGATGATCATTCTGAGCGGCCTTCGTCCAGTGCCGCCTCGATCCTTGCGATGACCTGCGCCTTGTCGGCGCTGCCGGTGTCGATCGAAATCGTGTTCAGCCCCATCCGTTCGAGCTCGGCGATCATCGCGCGATGTAGTCCGAGCTTTTCGGTGTATTTTTCGAACGAAGAGTCGACATCGACCTGTCGGTGGTAGGTGGTCTGCGCATCGGCTTCCAAATTTGCAAGCAAGGCCGGCCGGGGGACCATCGGTTCGAGCAGTCGGAAGAATCCTTCTGAAACGCCATAGCGCTGCTGCAGGCGGACGAAGTCGTCATAAAAGTAGCGGTCGAACACCAGGTAGTCCCGCAAGGAGAAGCGGGCCTTATTCGCCCTTATGGCAAGTAGTGTGAGCATGAGGTAAGCTGCCAGCTTCTTCATCGTTGACGGACGCGCCGGTCTGCCCTTGGCTTTAGCAAATTGCGCTTCCTCGGTTGCCGCATTGTGTTTCGTGCTCTCCATGGGCCGCCGAAAAGAATTCACAACGCGCGCGAAAATACTGTCGAACTGGTGCTGGTACTCGGCATCGTACCCCGCCGCGGAAAGGCTGGCCTGCAAGTTGCGTGCGGAGGTAGTTTTGCCGGAGCCGTCGATACCGGTGATTGCTATGATCTTTGCCATTGTCCACCTGTGACCCCGTGGTTTGCGCGCGCCCCTTGGCGTTCGCCCGAAGAAAAAGCAACCAGCACGAGTATCCATACGAACTTGGTCCGGTGCCTGAGCGCCACTCCGTCATTAACCGTGTTGAGCCCAAAGATCAGGCATAGCAGTAAGTATCCGGCATAGAGAAATACCCGCGGATCGCGCCCCTCGCGCCTGTGGAGCGAACGTATCGCCATAATATGGAGCATCATTTGCAGCACCAAATCGCTCACCTTTATCAGGGTAGCGCCGCTGGCCACGCTAATTTCCCAAGGGAACGGCGAAAAGATCAAACGGATCGTCATGTAGATGGCCGCGAAAGCCTGATCGATCACGGGGATCCCGATGGTGCTTTCGGGATAAACGTAGGCCCCTTCGCCGCGGGACTTCGCTTCTTGGGCATTCGCTAAAGAATCAAAGCTGATCGAACCTGAGGATTCGTCCAGCAGTCGAGCGACACGCGGAATCGACTGGATTAAGTCAGTATTTAGAAGGAATGCGAGAGCAACCGCCACGAACACAAGGGCAAATAGATTCAGCGGTCGGAGGATTGCTTTGAACGATATCGTCACATGGGCGGCCCAGGCGATGAGAATGATCGCAAGGGCAGCCAGTCCGATATGCAGGTAGATCGCAACCGCGATCGATATAAGCAGCGTCGGGTTTGTCATGACGCCAAGGCTGCGCGGTTGAGATATCAGGACTCGGAAGAACAGCGCAATTACCGCGTAGATCAGCGCCTCGCGCATAGGCACGGCCGAGTACAACAAGATGATCGGATTGATCGCCAAGACCACAGCGATCAGAAATATCTTCCGCCTGTCTAACCCCAGTATCTTAGCTGCAAGCATAATATTGTAAGCGGCGAACGTCGTAAAAGCGGTGTTGACGAGGGGGATCAGCGCTACGTTATATCCGTCGACATAGAACAGTAGCCCAAGGAAGTTGGAATACGCGTAGCGCGCCGTGAATGGGAGAAATTCGATCCCTGTCCAACCCCATGCGGCGGCCAGCTGCAGACCGATGGCCTCAAAAGTGACAGCATCGACATCGGCCCCCGGAAGGGGGCCCCATGTATTGTTTACCAAGCCAACCACGATCTTGAGCGCTACGCTGAAATAAGTGATCAGTAGGATGTTGCCGCCAAACTCCGCCCGCATCTTTTGCAAGATGGTGAAGATCGCCAGCAGCGAGAGTAGTGTGAACAACGGAAACATGACCTAGCGAGCCGATTTTCTTTGGAGATAATGCAACAGTGGGGTTAGCGGCCCAGGATCTTGCGACCTACGCGCATCACCGGATACCAAGCCAACGACGCCGTCGCACGCAGGAGACCGGCGGCACCGGTCGCTACGCCGTATTGTAAGTGAGACTTGGCAATAACGCCAAACGGAATGCGCATAGGCTTGCGATCAAGCGCAGGCGACCGTCCATGGGAGAACTCGCTCATAGCAAGGTCGCAAATCGCCTTTAGGCAATAAGAAAGACCCAGCGCCTTCGCGATCACGTCCATCCGAGCATGATCGAAGCCGGGCTTCTTCAGAGTCTCTGAAATATGCACCATCTCGCCAATGGTGAGGCGGTAGTTCTCAATGGTCACGTGTGCGACCTGGATGACCATGTCGAATTCATCGGTTGGCACTAGGATTTGCGACTTCGCGTCGGGATTTTCCGGGTTGCCATACTGCTCTGGCAATTCGCGCCACAGCAGTGCAGGGTCGACCCGGTCAAGCATGAAAGGCGTGGCATAGCGCCAGCGCACACCGCCGTAAAAATGCGCGGCTGGCAGGACGTTGTCGATCGCCTTGTATTTGAGCTTGAAAGGCTCGACCAGCGTCTGCTCTAAGAACTCCTTCCAATTCGGCTTGCGCCAAGTCTGCCGGGTGACCGCGGCGCTTAACTTGCGCCAGTCTTTCTGCGAGACGATGATATCAATGTTGCTGTCGACATAGGGATAGCTGCGGATTGATTTGATGGTGATGAACTGCACGCCGCAATCAGCAAACACTTCGGCCAGCCGGTGTATGCCGGTCCAATATTCGCGATTGTCTTCCGCGAATTTGGGCAGGAGATATTGCAGGTTCTGCCGCGCCACCGCGTCCTCAGGCCAAGTCCTGACATCGCTGCTGATTTGTTCAAGATAGTGGGTCAATTTCACTCTTCGTACAATGTGCTGACGGCTCGGTCTGATTGCCCGATACCCTTTCAGACTAAGCTTAGCTACCGATGAGATTAGAAAGATGAGTAAGGTTGGAGTCCGACCGCTTTGCCAAAAGCTCCTGTGCGGCGGCGACTTTGGCCCGGCTTTGCGGCAGATCGGCGAGGATCGCCTCAAACTTGCCGGTCACATCGGCCACCGCGGCTTCGACGTCGCCGGTCGCTATTTCGGGTAAGGACACCCGCCAATCGTCGAGATCAGCTTCGTGCAGCATCGAATCCGATTTCGGCAAATAGGACAGCGCCACGAATGGCAGTCGGGCGTCGATCGAAAAGATCATAGAGTGCATACGCGAGCAGATGGCGATGGCACTTTCGGTCATTAAATTGATGATGTCGATAGGGCTCGTGGGTTCGAGAATGCGCATCTTCGTCGCTGCCTCGGGGGAGCAAAAGCCGACAATACGGTTTGCAAGAATACGGTCGCTGAACTTGCCCGATTCCAAATGCGGAATGAACATAACGTCGAGCCCTTGCTCGGAGATTTGCTCAGCCACCTTAGCGATGACGCGGCAATACTGGCTTTCCGCTTCTTCTCCGGCCAAACCGGCGAAGCGGGGCGAAACGAGCGTGATGCAGGCTCGCGCCGGAGATTCTGAGGCACAGCCCTCAGCCTGCTTAGCCGACGCAGCAGTAGCGCCACCTTGATAGGTCGCCAGAGCGAAGGCAGCATCAGCCGTAAGTTTCACCTTCGACGGATCAATGCCCAGAACCTCAGTGGAATACTCGTACGAATACTCATCCCGCGCCAGAACCAGCGAAACGCGCCGCAGGACGAAGCCCGCAACCATCCGGCCGAAGCCGCTTTCGAACGGGCCGATACTCTGGGCATAAATGACCGTCTTCTTGCGCAGAATGATGGCGATCCAGATCGTGATGAGGTGGATAGGCACCGAATAGGTCGTGCCCCGATCCAGTAGGAAGCCACCGCCCTTGCTGAGCACGACATCGGCATCAAGCACGGCGGAGCCAAGGTCCGTAGTCCGGGCAAAGCGTTTGCGCAGAGCGAAGGGAAGGACCGTGAGCGACATGCAGAATGCCACCGCCTTGAGGCCATATGCGATGACCACCAGCCGCGCCTTCTTCCCTACCGGCAGCTGGTAGAGATCGGACACTTCGTCCGGATAGGCGATTTCGTCGTTGGCACGGACCTTGGCAACATAAACCTCTTCGATCTGGTTGTTGCGACGGAACGGCGATGCAACGGTGATCGATACATCGGAGAACTTCTTTCGCAGCGCTTTCAGCATGGCGAGCACAATTCCGTGATCGCCGGCATTGTAATAATTTATCCCGTGAAGGATGAGCACATTTTTCACAGTAGGTTCCCAGAAGCGGACACTAACCTCCCTGTCCCCACAATTCACTGAGCGGCAAATTGTGAGGTATGGGAGATCAAATATAAAGCGAAGATGCAACCTGTTAAGCGGCTCTGGCCTTACAATCAAGCTGTGTCGTCTAACGGGCGCAAAACTGTCGCACTAACGCAACCACGCTGCACTACAAACTTTCATGCAGATCTAAAGGCTATCACCTCTTCTCCAATCCATACCTTATTGAAACTTCCAAAGATAGGTGCAGATTGCGTTCACACTCCAAGAATTGACTGCATCTTTCCGCTATCTGCGTGTTCAATGCACAGGCCAGCTTGAGTGCGCTAAGATGGTCCCACGCCCCGATATCGTCAATTCCTACACAGCTGACCGCTCTGCCGCAAAATTGAGATGCTCATCTTTCCAATCTTACTAAGGCGGACGGGGAATTACTCCGGCTCTAGAGAGCAGTCCGTGTCAAAAGTAGTAACCTATCAAAGGGAACATAGTAATCAACGCCCCCTCATGATCAATCAAAACCAATTTCATTTGGAACCAAAACCAGAAAGCATAACTCCTATTGTTCTCAAAGAGATAAGAATATCCAGCCAGTAAGACAAATTTTTTATATAATAGAAATCATACTGGAGTTTCTCGTCTACTTGTTCAACTTCGGCCACATGTCCTAGATTAACCTGCGCCCAGCCAGTAATGCCAGGCCGGACAATATGGCGGTAGCGATAGAACGGTATTTCGCCTTCGTACCACTGTGACAGGCTCACTGCCTCAGGCCGGGGCCCTATCCAACTCATCTCTCCTCTCAATATGTTTAAAATCTGAGGGAGTTCGTCGAGTCTCGTCCGACGCAGAAAACCGCCAACTCTCGTGATCCGCTTGTCATCACTTTGCGTGATTGAAAGGTTGCGATTGTCGCCAGCATGCCCTTCAATCATAGTTCGCAGCTTCAGCACTAAGAACTCTTTTCCCCGAAATCCTAGGCGACGCTGACGAAAAAACACGGGGCCCCGACTGTCCCATTTGATTGCTAAGGCACAGAGGGCAACAATCGGCACCACGATCGGAATGGCGACGAGCGAAGCGAAGAGATCGACTCCTCGTTTAATTTTCTGATACGCAAAGTTGGGGACCAGCGCACCAAATCCATTTTCCGACAAGTGCTCAATCCGCACTTTCCCCGTTTCAGCCTCCCATACCTGCTTGTAGTGATAAACTGGACACCCAGAAATGGCCGCCTCAGCGAGAAACCGCTCCCATTCTGGCTCCAGATTTGCGCTGAGGTCTGCAACAATTGCCGATTCTGGCAGCCCATCTAGGGTTGGACTGACAAGAGGTAGAACAGGAGCTCCTCGCAGTTCTTTTAATAACTCGATACGACCGCCAGGCACCAAATAGTAAAGAATTCCTTTGGCACGCGAGCGTACTGCGGTGATCGCAAACCGAGTTCCGAGAATTGCCGCGAAACATGTGCCGATAACCTTATTTGAATACTCGAACCGGAATCCAGCGATTATCGCCACCAACACGCCGAATACAATCGCAACCACGGGAAGGATAGAGCGAGCTACCGCCACACCAGGATAGAAACGCAGTCGTCGCAAAATTGCGAGCGATATGAAAGAACAAACTACCACACCAAAGCCAGAGTTGATCACTCCTTGCTGGGACAACCAACTTACACTGGCACTGGGATCCCCTCCGCCCTCGGCGGCCGCCAAAACGCACAAGGGTATAATCACCCCCGCTGTGAGGATCGCAATTACTTCGAACCGAAGAGAGTGAAATAAACCGCGACGCACGATAGCAAGGGAAGAGTTTACTAACACCAATTGGCACTCCAAAAATCACTACACCTGCCGCTTATCGAACACAGCGCAAACCAAAAACCAGCGAATCATTGCGTGCAC
The DNA here is from genome assembly GCF_025736935.1 of Qipengyuania sp. SS22. Classification (NCBI taxonomy): domain Bacteria; kingdom Pseudomonadati; phylum Pseudomonadota; class Alphaproteobacteria; order Sphingomonadales; family Erythrobacteraceae; genus Qipengyuania; species Qipengyuania sp. SS22. The sequence goes on from NZ_CP107048.1 coordinate 1,217,658, forward strand.
CAGGAGGGCGACAAATAGCGTATCCGTTCTCGCATTCCTTAGACAGAGCCCTGTAGAGCTTCAATCAGAACGAGGCGAAACTACACATATTGGCTCTAGGGTGCATATCCGAGCTATTAATGCGTGATCGGCAGGGCTAGAGATACCTAGTTAAGGGCAAAATACTGTCACGTCGCCTCCCCCTATAACGCCCAGGCTTGCAGTGCCCACTCTTTTCACCTAAGCAGAGGCCGAATACGGGCGCGGCCGGCACGTCGAATGTGCGTGTCGGTTGAGACACTGAATTCACAATGGAGAACAAGATGATTGCTAAGAAGATTCTCATTTCGGCTTCGGCCGCTGCTATGGCGTTCGCGCCGGTTGCTGCCTCGGCTGCTCCGGTTGCCGTCGAGCGTTCGTCGGCTTCGGCTAAGGACACCTCGGAACTGGGCGGCGCTGGCTTGATCATCGCCATCTTGGCGGGCATCGCTGTGGTTGCCGGCGTCATCATCGCTGCCGATGACGACGACGACACCCCCGTAAGCGTCTAAGCCAGCCTTAGAACTTAAAGAACCGGTCGCGGAGGTTTGCTCCGCGGCCGGTTTTTTCGTGCGCGCTCCGAAAGCGTTTTCCGAGTCGCGTGCTTCAGGATGGCCGCTAGAGTAAAATGAGCGGCCACACCCGCCAACGCGATTCTCCGGCAATCCTATTTACGCGGCCATTGCGGTCGAACCCGGCCCGCGTCCCTTGCCCTCGGCCAGCGCTCTGCTATGCCGCGCGCAACTCTCATTCGAACGAACAGGAACCCCATGGCGAAGATCAAGGTTGCGAACCCGATCGTCGAGCTCGACGGCGACGAAATGACGAAGATCATCTGGGAATGGATCCGCGAGCGGCTGATCCTGCCCTATCTCGACGTCGATCTGAAATATTACGATCTCTCGATCGAAAAGCGCGACGAGACGGAAGACCAGATCACGATCGACGCGGCCAATGCGATCAAGCAGTATGGCGTGGGTGTGAAATGCGCCACGATCACCCCCGACGAAGCCCGCGTCGAGGAATTCGGCCTCAAGAAGATGTGGGTCAGCCCCAACGGCACGATCCGCAATATCCTTGGCGGCGTCGTCTTCCGCGAGCCGATCGTTATCGACAACGTTCCGCGTCTCGTCCCCGGCTGGACCGATCCCATCGTCGTCGGCCGTCATGCTTTCGGTGACCAGTATCGCGCCAAGGACACGCTGATCCCCGGCGCCGGCAAACTGCGTCTCGTCTTCGAAGGCGAGAATGGCGAGAACATCGATCTCGACGTCTACGAATTCCAGAGTTCAGGCGTCGCCATGGCAATGTACAACCTCGACGACAGCATCCGCGACTTCGCGCGCGCCTGCATGAACTACGGTCTCGACCGTGGCTGGCCGGTGTATCTGTCGACCAAGAACACCATCCTCAAGAAGTACGATGGCCGCTTCAAGGATTTGTTCGAGGAAGTGTTCGAAAGCGAGTTCAAGGACAAGTTCGCCGAAGCGAACATCACCTACGAACACCGCCTGATCGACGACATGGTCGCATCCGCGCTCAAGTGGAGCGGCAAGTTCGTCTGGGCCTGCAAGAATTACGACGGCGACGTCCAGTCGGACGTGGTGGCGCAGGGCTTCGGCTCGCTCGGCCTGATGACCAGCGTGCTGATGACGCCCGACGGCAAGACCGTCGAAGCCGAAGCCGCACATGGCACGGTTACCCGCCACTATCGCCAGCACCAGGAAGGTAAGGCGACCAGCACAAATCCGATCGCCAGCATCTTCGCCTGGACGCGCGGGCTGATCTATCGGGGGCGCTTCGACAACACGCCCGACGTGGTCAAGTTCGGCGAAACGCTCGAGCGGGTCTGCATCCAGACCGTCGAAAGCGGCAAGATGACCAAGGACCTTGCGCTGCTCATCGGGCCCGACCAGAGCTGGATGACCACCGAGCAGTTCTTCGAGGCAATCGTCGATAACCTCGAGACGGAAATGAAGGCCTGGGCCTGAAACCAACCGCCGACTTCGTCATTGCCTAGGCAGTGACGCACGAGACCGGGACCGGCACGCGCCGGTTCCGGTCTTGTCGTTTGGGCTCATCAGAAAAGACAGGGATGACATGGCCGCACCGGCACAGAAGAAGCGCACAGCGAAACGCAAGGGCACCGAGAAGTTCGGCCAGCGCCGGCTCGAAGTGCGCAATGCGATGATCAAGGACATCCCCGGCATCGCGCATCTGGTGCGACGGGTCTACGAGGACATGCCCGCCTATACGCACGGCGAGATCCGCGGCCAGATCAACAATTTTCGCGAAGGCTGCTTCGTCGCCCTGCTCGACGACGAAGTGGTCGGCTATTGCGCGACCATGCAGCTTGCCGAAGCGCTCGCGTTCCAGCCGCATGACTGGGACGAGATCACCGGCAATGGCTATGGCAGCCGTCACGATCCGACCGGCGACTGGCTCTATGGCTACGAGATGTGCGTCGATCCCAAGGTGCGCGGCGTGCGCATCGGGCGGCGCCTGTATGAAGAACGACGCGCGCTGGCCGAGGAGATGGACCTGACCGGGATCGTCTTTGCCGGGCGGATGCCCAACTACCGCCGCTTCCGCCGCAAAGTCGAAAATCCGCAGGACTATCTCACCAAGGTGGTCGAGGGGAAACTGCACGATCCGGTGCTGCGCTTCCAGCTGGCCAACGGGTTCGAGCCCGAACGGATCATGCAAGGCTATCTGCCCGAGGACAAAGCCTCGATGGCCAATGCGGTAATGATGGTCTGGCGCAATCCCTATGTCGAACGCGACCAGCCGGTGAAGAAGCGGCTCCCACGCGGGGTCGAGGCGGTGCGTGTCGCGACCTGCCAGCTTCAGGCGCGCGCGGTCGCGGATTACGACGAATTCATGCGTGCCATCAAATATTTCGTCGATGTCGCAAGCGATTACGAGGCGGACTTCATCGTCTTTCCCGAACTGTTCACGCTCATGCTCCTGAGCTTCGAGGAGAAGGAACTCTCCCCCGTCGAGGCAATCGAGCGCTTGTCCGAATACACCCCGCGTCTGCGCCGCGACATTTCCGAGATGGCGATGCGCTACAACATCAATATCATCGCCGGATCACATCCGACGCGAATGGAGGATGGCGACATCCACAATGTCGCCTATGTCTGCCTGCGCGACGGCGCGGTGCATGCACAGGAGAAGATCCACCCCACGCCGAACGAGCGCTATTGGTGGAACATCAAGGGCGGTGACAAGGTCGAGGTGATCCAGACCGACTGCGGTCCGATCGGCGTGCAGATCTGTTACGATAGCGAGTTTCCCGAACTCAGCCGCCGCCTGGCCGATGAAGGCGCACGGATCATCTTCGTGCCTTTTTGCACCGACAGCCGCCAGGGCTATCTGCGTGTGCGGTACTGCGGACAGGCGCGCGCGATCGAAAACCAGTGCTTCGTTGTGTTGAGCGGCAACGTCGGCAATCTCCCCAATGTCGCCAATATGGACATCCAGTACGCGCAAAGCTGCATACTGACGCCGTGCGATTTCCCCTTCGCGCGCGATGGCATCGCCGCCGAGGCAAGCGAGAATGTCGAGACGCTGACGATCAGCGACATCAACCTCGCCGATCTCAGCTGGGCGCGTGCCGAAGGTACGGTGCGCAATCTCGCCGACCGCCGGTTCGACCTGTACCGGATCGAATGGGACGAGGACGGCAAGCACCCCGGCAAGCCGCGCCCGCGCCGTGAACCACTCGGCCCCGCGCATCCGGGTGGGGGTTAGCGCGCTATCGTATCGTGACAGCCTGACACGGCGCGGTTACGGAAGGTCCTATGGCATCGGCTGAATTTGCAAGCCCGGCGGTTTCGGACGCGCTGGTGATCCTCGGCGCGGCCGGGCTGGTCATCCCCGTCTTCACGCGCTTTCGCGTGACGCCGATCATCGGTTTCATCCTGATCGGGATTGCGGTCGGCCCCTTCGGGCTCGGCCGGCTGGTGTTCGAGCACCCCTGGCTCAACCACATCACCATCTCCGATCCCGAGGCGCTCGAGCCGTTCGCCGAGTTCGGGATCATCCTGCTGCTCTTCACAATCGGTCTCGAACTCAGCTTCAACCGGTTGTGGCAGATGCGCAAACTGGTCTTCGGTCTTGGCGCGATGGAGCTGCTGGTGATCGGCACTTCGCTCGCCATCGCGCTGTCGATGATGGGGCAGTACTGGACCGGTGCGCTTGCGCTCGGCTTTGCCCTCGCCTTCTCCTCCACCGCGATCGTCCTGCCGATTGCGGGCACGCATTCGCCCGTCGGGCGCGCCGCGCTGTCGATGCTGTTGTTCGAAGATATCATGATCGTGCCGATCATCTTCGTCCTCGGCGCGATGGCCCCCAATGCCGCCGGCGAAGGCTGGGAAGGCATGCTCACCACGCTGTGGCAGGGCGGGCTGGTGATCGCAGCAATGATGATCCTCGGGCGGTTTGCCCTGCCCCGACTGTTCGGCCAGGCTGCGCGCACCAAGAGCCCCGAGCTGTTCCTTGCCGCATCGCTGCTGGTGGTCATCGGTGCGAGCCTCGCCACCGCTGCGGTCGGCCTTTCGCCGATCGTCGGCGCACTGATCGCCGGGCTGCTGATCGCGGAAACTGAATATCACGGCGAAGTCGAAGCCATCATGGAGCCGTTCAAGGGCCTCGCGCTGGGGATCTTCCTGATCACCGTGGGCATGAGCATCGACCTGCAGACGATCTGGGAAAACTTCGCGCTGATCTTCACCGCGGTGCTGCTGATCCTGCCGTTCAAGGCGCTGGTCACCGGGGTCCTGTTGCGATTGATGGGAGCACGGCGCAGCACGGCGGCGGAAACCGGCATATTGATGGCCAGCCCTTCGGAAACGACGCTGATCATCCTTGCGGCGGCCAGTGCGGCGCTGTTGATCCAGCCGGGCACCGCGCAGTTCTGGCAGATCGTTACTGCGATCGGCCTGACGGTGACACCACTACTCGCACGTCTCGGCCGGGTCATCGCGCGACGGGTCGAACCGGTCCCCGAACTGCCCGAGGATACCGCCGACGAACCACGCGTGATCATTGTCGGCGCCGGCCGCGTCGGGCGACTGGTGGCGCAGATGCTGACCGCGCATGACAAGCCCTATATTGCGCTCGATGCGGATCCCGACCTGATCGAAAGCGCGAAGCGCGATGGTTTCCGGGCCACGTTCGGCGATGCGGCACGCGGGGATTCGATGGACCGGCTGGGTATCGAGAACGCGCTCGCCGTGGTGCTGACCATGGACGAGCCGGTATTGGTGCAGCGGCTGGTATCCAAGCTGCGCAAGGAGCATCCCAACCTGCTGATCGTGTGCCGCGCGCGTGACGTTCGGCACGCTGCCGAGCTTTATCGCGCGGGCGCAAGCCATGCGGTCCCCGAAACGCTCGAAAGCTCGCTGCAATTATCCGAGGCGGTGCTGGTGGATATCGGCGTGGCGATGGGCCCGGTGATCGCCTCCATCCACGAGAAACGCGACGAGTTCCGCGGCCAGATCGAGCAGGAAGGCGCACTGACCTACAAGCCGAAACTGCGGACCAGCACCGCGGAAGCCTAGATGGCGGTCCCGCTCGAAACGCGTTCGGATTGCGCGCGCTGCGCGGCGCTGTGTTGCATCGCCTATCCTTCGCAGGACATGCCGGGTTTCACCGCGGCGAAGGAGGCAGGCCAGCCCTGCCCCAAGCTCGGCGACGACGCGCGCTGCACGATCTATGCGGACCGCGCCGAACAAGGCTTTGCCGGCTGCATCCGCTTCGAGTGCTTCGGCGCGGGGCAGCATGTGGTCCAGCACCTGTTCGGCGGACGCGACTGGCGCGACAATCCGGCGCTGCGTGGTCCGATGGTCGAAACCTTCCTCGCCATACGCCCGGTGAGCGATCTCGCCTTCCTCGTCGAGCGAGCGCTGGGCCTCGCCCCTTCGCCAGAATCGGTGACGGAACTCGAACGACTGAGGGATGAATTACAGGCCATCGCGAGCACACGCGAATCCTTGAGCGATGGGCCCCGCATCGCGCAGGCCGAAGCCGCGATCAGGCGCGTCTATGCCTCGATCGATCCCACCAAACTGCGGGAAACGTGAACTTCTTTGCACGCCAACCGTTGGTCGGGGGAAGGAGAAAAGACATGAGCAACCCCGACCCGACCAAACCGACGCCCAACAGCGAAAAGTTCAAGCCACAGAATGTGCAGGACCCGGTGAGCACCGTCGAGCCGCCAAGCGCGAATGCGAACAAGCCTTCCGATACCGGCGGTCAGGACCTGCCGCGTGGCAGCCAGTCCGAAGTCGGTCGCAAGTCGCGCAACCGTAGCTGACGCTAGCGGGCGGAAATCCGGTCGCGGACTGCTGCAATCGCGTCCTCGGCCTTGGAGCCGTCCGGACCGCCCCCCTGGGCCATGTCCGGGCGGCCACCGCCACCCTTGCCGCCCAGCGCCTCGACCCCGACGCGGACCATATCGACCGCGCTGAACCGCTCGGTCAGATCGTCGGTCACGGCCACGGCAAAAGCGCCCTTGCCCTCGTTCACTGCGCAGATGGCGGCGATGCCCGAACCCATGCGGGTCTTGGCCTCGTCGAGCAGCGGGCGCAATTCCTTGGGATCGAGTCCCTCGATCACCTGACCGGAAAAGGTCACACCATTGATGGTCTCGTCAGCCGCGCGCGCTTCGCCCGCACCGCCACCGCCGAGCGCCAGTGCGCGCTTGGCATCGGCGAGTTCCTTTTCGAGCCGCTTGCGCTCCTCGACCAGCGCCGAAACGCGCGCCGGGGCTTCGTCGGGTGACGTCTTCAAGGCTGCGGCGATCGCACGCACGGCCTCGTCACGCGCGACCAGCCACTGGCGCGCCGCTTCCCCGGTCAGCGCCTCGATCCGGCGCACGCCCGAACTGACCGCGCTTTCCGACACGATCTTGAACAGGCCGATATCGCCGGTCGCGTTCACATGCGTCCCGCCGCATAGCTCGACCGAATAATTGCGTCCCTCGCCGCCCTTGCGGCCCATCGCGAGCACGCGCACCTCGTCGCCATATTTCTCGCCGAATAGCGCCAGCGCGCCGGCTTCGACGGCATCATCGGGCGTCATCAACCGCGTGCCGACCTGTTCGTTGGCGCGGATTTCCTCGTTCACCTCGGCCTCGATCGCGGCGATGTCTTCATCGCTGAGCGGCTTGGGATGCGAGAAATCGAACCGGAAGCGGTCGTCCGAGACGAGCGACCCCTTCTGCGTGACGTGACCACCCAACCGGTCGCGCAAGGCGGCATGCACCAGATGCGTCGCCGAGTGATTGGCCCGAATGCGGTCGCGCCGGTCGGCATCTACCGTGAGGTGGACCGCATCGCCGACCACGACCGAGCCCTTGGCGATCGTCCCGACATGCGTGTGCAAGCGCCCGAGCGGCTTGTTAGTCGTTTCGACTGCGAACTCTAACCCCTCGGGAGTCCATATCCGTCCCGCATCGCCGGTCTGGCCGCCGCTCTCGCCATAAAAGGGTGTCTGGTTGGTCAGGATGATCACGGCCTCGCCAGCACTGGCGGACTTAACCTCTGCCCCATCCTTGACGATGGCGACAACCTCCGCCTCCGCAGTGGTCGCGCTGTAGCCGGTAAACTCGGTCGACCCTTCGCGCTCGGCGAGGTCGAACCACACTTCCTCATTGGCTGCCTGGCCCGAGCCCTTCCAGGCTGCGCGCGCGGCGGCTTTTTGCTGCTCCATCGCGGCATCGAAGCCATTGCGATCGACGCTGATCCCGCGGCTGCGCAGCGCATCCTCGGTCAGATCATAGGGGAAGCCGTAAGTGTCGTAGAGCTTGAAGGCGGTCTCGCCGTCGAGCGTCCCACCCTCGCCCATGTCGCCGGTCTCGTCGTCGAGCAGCTTGAGGCCCTTGTCGAGCGTCCGGCGGAACTGGGTTTCCTCGCGCTGGAGCACTTCCTCGATCAGCGCCTGGCCACGTACCAGCTCGGGATAGGCCTGCCCCATCTCGGTCACCAGCGCCGGCACCAGACGATGCATCAGCGGCTCGCTTGCCCCCAGCAGATGCGCATGGCGCATGGCGCGGCGCATGATCCGCCGCAGCACATAACCGCGGCCTTCGTTCGAAGGCAGCACGCCGTCCGCCATGAGGAAGCTGGTCGAGCGCAAATGGTCGGCGATCACGCGGTGGCTGGCAGTGCTGTCGCCTTCGGCGCGGACGCCGGTCAGCCCCTCGCTCGCCGCGATCAGATTTCTGAAGGTATCGGTGTCGTAATTGTCGTGCACACCCTGCATCACCGCGGCGATGCGTTCGATCCCCATGCCGGTATCGATGCTCGGGCTGGGCAGATCGCCGACGATCTCGTCGTTCTCCTGCGTGAACTGCATGAACACGAGGTTCCAGATCTCGACGAAGCGGTCGCCATCCTCTTCGGGCGAGCCTGGAGGGCCACCCCAGATATGGTCGCCGTGATCGTAGAAGATTTCCGAACACGGGCCGCACGGACCATCCGAGCCCATTGCCCAGAAATTGTCCTTGGTCGGGATGCGGATGATGCGGTCGTCGGCAAAGCCGGTGAGCTTCTTCCACAGGTCGAACGCTTCGTCGTCGGTGTGATAGACGGTGACCGTCAGCCGGTCCTTGTCGAGGCCCCATTCCTTCGTCAGCAGTGTCCAGGCATGCAGGATCGCCTGCTCCTTGAAATAGTCGCCAAAGCTGAAATTGCCGAGCATCTCAAAGAAAGTGTGATGCCGCGCGGTGTAGCCGACATTGTCGAGATCGTTGTGCTTGCCCCCGGCGCGCACGCATTTCTGCGCGCTGGTGGCACGCGGCGCGGGCGGGGTTTCCAAGCCGGTGAAGGCATTCTTGAACGGCACCATGCCCGCATTGACGAACATCAGCGTGGGATCGCTGAACGGCACAAGCGGTGCGCTGGCGACCTCGGCATGGTCGGAGGAACCGAAATAATCGAGGAAGCTGCGGCGGATGTCGTTGGTCGATGTCATGACGGGCAGTTAGGCAATCGGCGCGCGGGCGACAAGCGCGAATGCCCGGCCAGACTGTGCAGGGGCAGCGATCAATCGGGCGCGTTGGCCGTCACGATCCAGCCAGCGGCCGGGAGTGCCATCTGGGCATCGACACAGTGCCGCTCGAGCATGGCGCGAAGGCGGGCCAAGGCGGCGTCGCGTTCAGCGTCGCCAAGCGCCCCGATGGCACGCGCTGCGGGGCCGATCCGCAGGAAATAGGACAGGGCATCCTCGACCGCCTGCTCGCCTTCGCCGCCGATCATGCCGTAATCGATCGGCTCGAAGGCAATGTCCTGCCACCCGGCTTTGGCAAGAATATCCTCGACGCGGGCCCGACGTCCGAAGGCAAAAGGCCCGGGGGCATCGGGATCGGGCGCGGGCTCATCGTTTGGCGGGAGGACCGCGGCGATTTCACGCACCCAGGGGTTCTCGGTACGCTCGCGAAAGCAGGAAAAGACCAGCCGCGCATTCGGCGCCGCCTGATCCGCGATATGCGCGAAGGCGGCGATGGGGTCGCCAAAAAACATCACCCCGTGGCGCGAAACGACGAGGTCGGCCTGTTCTCCAGCGTCCGCCGTCCAACAGGCCGCATCGCCCAGTTCGAAGCGTAGGTTCTGCTGCCCCGCTCCGCGCTCACGGGCCGCCTCGAGCAGGTCTGCGCTGATATCGACCCCGATCACCCTCGCCGTCGGATCGCCCGCCGCGAGCGCGAGCGACACTTCGCCTGCGCCGCAGCCGACATCCAGTGCCTGTGCGAAACCATTCGCCTGCGCGACTTCGAGCAGCCGGTCGGTCACCGGGCCGAAGCTGCGATCGGTCCGCTGCCATTCGTCGGCCCAAGCATTTCCGACCTTGCCGGTCCATTCGGATTGATCGGTCATTGCACCTCAGATCTGATAGTAGTCGCGATACCACGCAACGAACCGCTGCACGCCATCGCGGATATCCGTTTGCGGGACGTAGCCGGTAAGGCTGCGCAGCAGTTCGGCATCGGCCCAGGTCGCCTGAACGTCACCCGGCTGCATCGGCATGAGATTGCGCTTGGCCTTGATGCCCAGTGCATCCTCGATTGCCGCGATCATGTCGCCAAGCTGGACGGGCTGCGAATTGCCGATATTGACCACGCGCCACGGGGCGACTGGCGACAAACTGTCACCTTGGGCGATTTCATCGCCATTTTCCGGTCGGATTGGAGGTGCATCGATCAAGCGGCGAATTGCCTCAACCAGATCCTCCACAAAGGTGAAGTCGCGCATCATCTCGCCGTGATTGTAGACGTCAATCGGCTTGCCCTCGAGCATTGCCTTCGTAAATTTGAACAGGGCCATGTCGGGGCGGCCCCAAGGTCCATAGACCGTAAAAAAGCGAAACATCGTCACTGGCAGACCGAAAAGGTGTGCGTAGGAATGCGCCATCGCCTCGCTCGCCTTCTTGGTCGCGGCGTAAAAGGACATCTGGTGATCCGTCCTCATCGTCTCGCGATAGGGCATCTCGGTATTGGCGCCATAAGCCGAAGAGGTAGAGGCCAACAGCATGTGTTGCGGCGGATGTGCGCGCGCCGCCTCGAGCAATTCAAAAGTCCCGACGATGTTGCTCTCAAGATAGCTGCGCGGACTTTCGATCGAATAACGCACCCCTGCTTGCGCCGCGAGATGAACCACAATGTCGGGCCGCTCGTCGGCGAAAAGATCAGCGAGCAGGTTTGGAGTCTCGATAGATTCGTTGATGGCAGAAAATCCAGCATTCTGGAGTAACCCAGCTTGTCGGCGACGCTTCAACCCAGGATCGTAATAATCCGAAAGCGAATCTACTCCGATCACCCGGAAACCGTCTTTCAAAAGGCGACGGCTTAGGAAATAGCCGATAAAGCCAGCCGAGCCGGTGACCAGCGCGGTGCGGCTTTCGCCCATCAGTCGGCGCCGAACAGGTCGCGGGTGAAGACCTTGTCGCGGACATCGGCGATATCGGGATCGAGTCGATTGGCGACGATCACGTCGGCCTCTGCCTTGAATGCACCGAGATCGTTCACGACGCGGCTGCCGAAGAAACTCTCGTCATCCATCACCGGTTCGTAGACGATCACTTCAATCCCCTTGGCCTTTACTCGCTTCATGATGCCCTGGATCGACGACTGGCGGAAATTGTCCGAACCGGCTTTCATCACGAGGCGGTAGATGCCGACGATACGTGGCTCGCGCTCGATGATGCGGTCGGCGAGATAGTCCTTGCGCGTGCGGTTGGCGTCAACGATCGCGCGGATGAGGTTTTGCGGGACTTCGGAATAATTGGCCAGCAACTGCTTGGTATCCTTGGGCAGGCAGTAGCCGCCATAGCCGAAGGATGGATTGTTGTAATGCGCCCCGATGCGCGGATCGAGGCCGACGCCTTCGATGATCTGGCGCGTGTCGAGCCCGCGCGACAGGGCGTAGCTGTCGAGTTCGTTGAAGAAGGCGACGCGCATCGCGAGATAGGTATTCGCGAACAGCTTGATCGCCTCGGCCTCGTCGGCATCGGTCAGCAGGACAGTGACATCGGCTTCGAGTACCGGTTGAAGCAGCAGATCGGCGAACTTCTGTGCCCGCTCGGACCGTTCGCCGACGATGATCCGCGAGGGATGGAGGTTGTCGTAGAGCGCCTTGCCCTCGCGCAGGAATTCAGGACTGAAGATAATGCGGTCGGTCGCGAAGCGTTCGCGCGCTTGGCCGACATAGCCCACCGGGACCGTGGATTTGACGACTACGACTGCCTGATCGTTGGCGGCCAGAACCTGTTCGATGACCGTATCGACCGCGGAGGTATCGAAGAAATTGGTTTCGACATCGTAATTGGTCGGGACGGCAACCACCGCAAATTCGGCGCCTTCGATCGCTGTGGCAGGGTCGGTGGTGAAGGCGAGGTCGAGATCGTCGCGGCGCAGATACTCTTCGAGTAACTCGTCCTGAATCGGCGATTGGCGATCGTCGAGCAAGGCGATCCGCTCGGGCGAGATATCGCAGCCGATCACGCAATTGTGCTGCGATAGCATGATGGCATTGGAAAGGCCGACATAGCCAAGCCCGAAAACGGCGATCTTCATCGAATTACCCGCATATCAATCCGCTGCCGCAAGGGTCGTCAGCGCGAGCCTTCTGTGGGGAGGCGCGAGCGAATGCAAGCCCTGCCCCGCCCGCCGCTACTCACCAGATGAAATAGGGCCCGCCGCGCGCGCGCGCGCGCTGCCACGCAGGGCGGGCGTGGATCGCCTCGACGAACCGCGCGAGCTTCGGCGCTTGCTCGCCATAGCCCTGCATCACCGCGATCTCGGCGGGGAAGCTCATCATCACATCGGCAGCGGTCCAGTCATCGCCGACGAAGTGGAGGTCGGGTGAGATGTTGTTCTCGGCGAAGCGGACATGAGCGGCGAGTTGCTCGTCGACGCGCGGCATCAGCGATCTGGCGGCATCGCCAAGGCGACCGGCGTAGATCTTCAGCATGACCGGGACGAAAAAGCTGCTTTCGCCGAACTGCATCCATTCGAGGTGGCGGACATGGGCTTCGCCGTCGCGCGCGGGAAGCCAGCTTTCGCCGCCATGGCGTTCGCACAGATATTGGATGATCGCGCCGCTTTCGGCGATGCACAGCCCATCATCTTCGATCAGCGGCGACTTGCCAAGCGGATGGGCTTTCTGAAGTTCCGGCGGCGCAAGATTGCTTTCGGAATCGCGCTGGTAGGCGACCACTTCGTAGTCCGCGCCCAGTTCCTCGAGCAGCCAGAGAATGCGCTGCGAACGGCTGTTGTTGAGATGGTGGACGGTGATGGTCATGGCGGCGCTCCGGATTGACGATTCGCTCCGCACCCTAGGGCTGCCGCCGGTTGGCGGCCATGCCACAAACGGAAAAGCCGGTGCGGCCATGAAGCGGCGCGCACCGGCTTTCCGGTTTTTCGGGAGTACCGGGGGACAGCCCGGCTGTAACGCGAGCCCGGGGATATGGGCCGACGCGCTCCCGCTTGAAGAGAATTCAGTCCTCGTCCGCGTCCGGGCCGGTCATCATCTCTTCGGCGACCTCGTCGGTGCGGCCGCGGATTGCGGCTTCCAACTTGGCACACATCTCGGAATTTTCCTTGAGGAAGTTCTTGGCGTTCTCGCGGCCCTGGCCGATGCGGACACTGTCATAGCTGAACCAGCTGCCCGATTTCTCGACCACGCCGGCCTTGACGCCGAGGTCGAGGATCTCCCCGATCTTCGAAATACCTTCGCCATACATGATGTCGAACTCGACCTGCTTGAACGGCGGGGCGACCTTGTTCTTGACCACTTTCACGCGGGTCGCATTGCCGATCACCTCGTCGCGATCCTTGATCTGGCCCGTGCGGCGGATGTCGAGCCGCACCGAGGCGTAGAACTTGAGCGCATTGCCGCCGGTGGTGGTTTCGGGATTGCCGTACATCACACCGATCTTCATGCGCAGCTGGTTGATGAAGATCACCATGCACTTGGAGCGGTTGATCGAGCCGGTCAGCTTGCGCAGCGACTGGCTCATCAGGCGAGCCTGGAGACCGACGTGGCTGTCGCCCATCTCGCCTTCGATTTCGGCGCGCGGGACCAGCGCGGCAACCGAGTCGACCACCAGCACGTCGATCGCGTTAGAGCGGACCAGCGTATCGGTAATCTCGAGCGCCTGTTCGCCGGTATCGGGCTGCGAGACGATCAATTCCTCGATATCGACGCCCAGCTTCTTGGCATAGACCGGGTCGAGCGCGTGTTCGGCATCGACGAAGGCAGCGGTACCGCCGGCCTTCTGCGCCTCGGCGATGACATGCAGCGCCAACGTGGTCTTGCCCGAACTTTCCGGACCATAGACCTCGACCACACGGCCCTTGGGCAAACCGCCCACGCCGAGCGCGATATCGAGGCCGAGCGAGCCGGTGGAAATCGATTCCACCTGCATGGCTTCCTTCTGGCCGAGCTTCATCGCCGAACCCTTGCCGAATGCGCGATCGATCTGCGCAAGCGCGGCATCCAATGCCTTCTGACGGTCTGCGTCCACTTTCTTGTCCTCTACGAGCTTCAGACTTGCCGCCATGACATTACCTCCTGCGCTTGGCCAGAGCCGCTGTTCGACTCTTCAACTGGCGCAGTATGTATCGGCTTTGTTCCGCTAGAACAAGTGGGGAACGCGAAAAAGTTTTCTGGCTTTGTTCCACCCCGCGAAAACCAGTCAGCATAACATGCCTATTTGCGTTGTTCGCTCAGCACTTCGGCTACCTTGGCATTGATCTGCTGGACGCTGAACGGCTTGGGGATGAAGTGCATGTCTTCGATATCGATCTCGTTGCGGAGCTGCTCTTCGGCATAGCCCGACATAAACAGGATCGGGATTTTCGGCTTCACCTTGCGGATCGCGCGAGCCATCGCCGGCCCGTCCATCGTCGGCATGACGACATCCGACACGATCAGGTCAAACTCGGTCGTGCCATTGGCGATCGCGCCCAGCCCCTCTTCGCCATCGGCGGCCGTGGTCACTGTGTAGCCCGCGCGGGCGAGCGCACGTTCGGCGACGGCGCGCACCATGTCCTCGTCCTCGACCAGCAGCAGCTTCCCGCCCGCCGACCATTCGGTCGCCTTGGTTTCCTCGGGCTCTTCGCGGCGCATGATTGCGGGCAGTTCGCCCTTGTGCACCGGCAGGTACATGGTGAAGCGTGCGCCGATCAGCGTGCCGTCGGGCCCCTGCACATTGTCGGCAAAGATAAAGCCGTTCGACTGCTTCACGATCCCATAGACCGTCGACAGGCCGAGCCCGGTGCCCTTGCCCTGCTCCTTGGTGGTGAAGAAGGGTTCGAAGATCTTGTTGAGATGCTCGTCGGGAATACCGCCGCCGGTGTCCTGCACGATCAGCACGGTGTAATCGTCCGCGGGCATGATATCGATGCCCATCTTGCGCACGTCGCGCGCCGATACCCGGCGCGTCGCCAGCGTGAGGCTGCCCTTCCAGTCCTGCTTGCCGCGCTTGATCGCATTCATCTGCATCGCATCGCGCGCATTGACCGCGAGGTTGATGATGACCTGCTCAAGCTGCTGCGGATCGGCGCGGACAGAGCCTAGCTCGCGATCGTGGCGCACCGAAAACTCGACCTTCTCGCCCATCAGCCGCTTGAGCAGCTGGCTGACCTCGCTGACCACGTCGGGCAGCTGCAGCACCACGGGGCGCAAGGTCTGCTGGCGGCTGAAGGCAAGCAATTGCCGCGTCAGGCTGGCCGCGCGGTTCGAATTGGCCTTGATCTGCTGGATGTCATCGTAATCGCTGTCACCCGGCGTATGCCGCAACAGCATGAGGTCGCAATAGCCAATGATCGCGGTCAGCACGTTGTTGAAGTCATGCGCCACGCCGCCCGCCAGCTGGCCGACCGCCTGCATCTTGGTAGCCTGCGCAACCTGGCGGCGGAGGCGCTTCTCTTCCGAGGAATCGGAGATCGACAGCAGCACCGCCGCATCGCCCAGCCCGCGTACGCCCGCGAGGCCGATCGACACCGGTTCTTCCTTGTCGTTCGCCAGCCGCACCGCCATGTCGCCGCTCGCGGTCGCGCCCTTGGCGAAGCGGCGAACGGTATCAGCCAGCGCGGCCTTGTCTTCGCGCACGACAAGGTCGGACGGAAATTGCGGCAGTCCGCGATCGACCCGTTCCACCGCGCGCAGAAAAGCCTTGTTGGCGAATAGGAAGCGGCCGTCGCGATCGGTCAGCGCCAGCCCCAGCGGCAGCGCGGAGAGCAGCGCTTCGAGCTGCGGGATGGCGGCCTTGCCGCTGCCTTCCCAGCCGCCCCCGAGGCCGACCGAACTGTCGACCAGCAGCATCAGCGAAGGCGATTGGTCGGCATCGCTGAGTTTGTCGGCGGAAGGTGCGTCGAGCGGCACATGCACCAGCGTCTGCGGCGAACCCTGCTGCCCTTCGCGCGCGAAGAAGATGCGGTCGCGATCGTCCGAGCGAAGCAATTGCACGAATTCGAGCCCGCCCAGCGAATTGTCGCGGCTGCCGGTAGCGCGTTCGGCCAGCCCGGGTGTGGTGGTGAGGACGACACCATCGGGCCCCACCAGTGCGAGTTCGAGACCCGACCGGGAGATCACCTCGCCAAAGCGGCCCGAAAGGCGCTCGGACAGGCCTTCATAGCTGTGTTCCTCACGCAACTCGGTGAAGCGCCAGACGAGATAGGCCTCGCCCCGTCCGCTGCGATCGATCTGCAATTGGTAATAGGCCCCGAGACCGTTGAGCCGCAATTCGGCGACCTTGGCCGAGCCATCGCGCCAGGCTTCGCGCGCGCCGGCGATCACCGCTCCGCGAGAGGCGGTATCGAAGGGCAAATCGTAAGGCGTGGTCGCGCTGTCAAACCAGCCTTCATAAGTCGAATTGGCGCAGACCATGCGGTTAGCCCGATCAATGATCACCACGGCCCGGCGGCGGTTCTCGATCGCGACGCTGGTTACCGACCAGTCTGGCTGGAGCGCATCCCCCTCGACAGGAGCAGTCTTGAGACGGGCCGCGAGCAGCAGCATCAAAAGCACCGCCACCAGCGCTCCGCCATAGGCCAAGGCAACGACGGTCTGCTGGCCGACCAGCCATACCAGCGATACCGAAACGATCCCGGCAGCCGCGACGCCGAGCATAAGCGGTAGCGGGGGCAGCCGGGTGACCGGATTGTCTTCCTGCACCATCACGGCTTGGGATCTTTAAGCATGCGGTCATCCAGACGTCGTTCCATCGCGCGCAGGCGGCGCTGGCGCTTGCGCGCAACGACGAAGCGCCAGACCACATCCGCAAAGACATAGCCGAACGCTGCCCCGACAATCGCCAGCACGATGAAGCCGAATACGGTCACCAGCACCGTGATCCCGACCCCTTCGAACATTTCGATGAACCACGACCAGCGCCCGCTGGAAATTTCGTCCTGTGCGACGCCGCCGGTTGCCGCCAGATCGACCTTGAGAATGAAGACGCCGATCTTGTTCGCCACCAGGGCCCAGAACGGGAAGGTGAACGGGTTGGTGATGAAGGTGACCAGTGTCGACAGCGGCACGTTGGCGCGCGCAGGTAGCGCCATGAAGGCGGCGAGGAAGATCTGCCCCACCGGAACGATAAAGCCCGCAAAGATTCCCAGCGCCACGCCGCGCGGGACGCTACGCCGGGTAAAGCGCCACAATTCAGGGGTCAGGAAGCGGTGCGCAATGGGGCGCAGGAACTTGCTGCGCGCCATCTGCTCACGCGTGGGCATGCGCAGGCGGATCCAGTCCGACAGGAATGTCTTAGATTTGCGCTCGCTCATTGCCACGACCCTGCCATGCGCTGCCTCCCTGGCGAGTGCAAGGAAAGGTGGAAAGCGGCTTGCGACGAATGCGGCATGGCTGGCGATGTGGTTAGCACGGGCCCCCGATGTAAGGGGCCTGCACGCCAATCATCCGCGGTCGCGCAACAGTCGCGCCTTGTCGCGCTTCCAGTCGCGATCCTTGATCGTCTGGCGCTTGTCATGCGCCTGTTTGCCCTTGGCCAGCGCCAGTTCGACCTTCGCCCGCCCGGTGCTGTTGAAATAGACCGACAGCGGGACCAGAGTCATGCCCTTGCGCTCGACTGCGCCGAACAGCTTCTCGATCTCGCGCGAATTGAGCAGCAACTTGCGCGGCCGGCGCGGCTCGTGGTTGAGCCGGTTGCCATGCGAATATTCGGGGATGTTGGCATTGACCAGCCACACCTGCCCGTCGCGGACCTCGGCATAGCTTTCCTTGATACTCGCCTCGCCCGCGCGCAGCGCCTTGACCTCGGTGCCCTGCAGCGCGAGCCCGGCTTCGAAAGTCTCTTCGACGTGATAATCGTACCGCACACGCCGGTTGTCGGCGACGGTCTTCTGCTTGTCGAAAGTGGCGGGCTTGGGTCGGGCCATAAGGCGGGCGCATGTAGGGTAGCGGGCGGCGCTTGGAAAGGGCGTGCAGCGATTTCTCTTGCCAAGCGTGCCGTGCCCATGGCGAACGCGGTCGAGGCGCTTGCCGTCAGCGATCCACCCTTCCCCGCCGCGCCATTGCTCGACGAGGACGAGGTGATCTAGGCCAGCCCGGCGATTTCCAGCGCTTCGTCGACTGCCTTGCGGCTGGCTTCGCTGGCGGTGCACAGCGGCAGACGGACATCGGGCTCGAACCAGTCGTGCACGCGGCTCAGCGCATATTTGACCGGTGCCGGGCTGGCGTCGGAGAACATCGCGTAGTGCAGCGGGAACAGGCGGTCGTTGAGCGCGCGTGCCTTGACCAGGTCGTTCGCCGCGATCACGTCGTGGAACTCGGCGCACAGCGCGGGCGCAACATTCGCGGTCACCGAAATACACCCAGATCCGCCCGCGGCCGAATGCGGCAGCCACAATTCGTCATTGCCCGACAGTTGGCAAAACTCGTGATCGAGCCCCATGCGGTGATCGGCGACGCGCGACAGATCGCCACTGGCATCCTTGATGGCGACGATCCGTTTGGGATATTTGCGCACCAGTTCGACCACCGTCTCGTCCTCGATATCGGTCACCGTGCGGCCGGGTACATTGTAAAGGACGATCGGCAGGTCGCTGTTCTCCGCCAGGAAGCTGAAATGCGCAATCAGGCCGGTCTGGCTCGGACGGTTGTAATAGGGCGCGACGCACAGACCCGCTGCCGCCCCCGCCTTCTTCGAGAACTGCATATGCAGCAGTGCGTTGCGCGTATCGTTCGAGCCGCAGCCTGCGATCACCGGCACACGGCCCGCCGCCTGTTCGATACATACCTCGATCACCCGGTGATGTTCGGCATTAGACAGCGTCGAGGCCTCGCCCGTGGTGCCGCAGGGGACCAGCCCCTTGCTGCCATTGTCGATCTGCCAGTCGACAAGCTTGCGGAACGCGGCTTCGTCGAACGATCCGTCGCGAAAAGGAGTCGCCAGAGCTGGAATCGAGCCTGAGAACATTTACCTGAGTCCTGCGTTAGAGGAATGAAACACAATCATTTTCGCGACGCGGCGCCACGATCCATTCAGCGCCTGATAAGGAGGGGCCAGGCAATATGTCCAGCATGGGCCGAAAAACAGTTTTCTCACTCGCACTTATGGTCGGCAGCGCGCTGGCCTTCCCCTCGCTCGCGCAGGCACAGGATGCCTCGCGCACCAGCATGGTTGCGCAGCAGCCGGGCCGGATGGACCAGGCGGTCGGTCAATGGGAATATCTGACCAAGCAGGAGAACCTGCCGTTCTCCTCCTATGCGGGTTTCCTCACCAGCTATCCCGGCTTTCCCAAGAAGGAATTGCTCCAGCGCCGCGCCGAAGCCGCGCTCGATAGCGAAGCGCCTACTCCGCAGACGATGGTCGCTTTTTTCGACGAGCACCCCCCGCTGACCAATAGCGGGCGGGCGCGGTATGCGCTTGCGCTGGCCTCGCTCGATCGCCCCGAGGCGCTCGAGGTGGCGCGCGAAGCGTGGCGCGGGGGCATGATGAGCGGCCCGGCCGAGCTTTACATGCAGGGTCTGTTCGGCAGCCGCTTCGCCCCCGAAGACCATGATGCGCGGATGGACGCGCTCCTGTGGCAGGGTAGTTACGAAGCGGCTTCGCGCCATGTCGTGCGCGTTTCGCCCGCCTATCGCGGGATGGCGCAGGCGCGGCTGGCGCTGCTGCAGGGCAGCACACCTTCGCAAGCCGGCGTACCCATTCCGGCGGGCGCGATGGCCGATGCGGGCTATGTCTACAATCTGACGCGGCATTACCGCAACTCGGGCCAGCCCTACGAAGCGGTGAACCTGCTTTCGACCCGTGCTGCCTTCGTGTCGCCCGCTTTCGATGGCACGCAGTTCGTCAGCGAAGCGCTGGCCGTGGCCAAAAGTGCCGGGGCGACGCAGGCCGCCAGCATCGCGGGCAAGATCGACGACGTCTTCGCGCCGGGCACCGATATTTCCGATGGTTCCTATACGCTGCGCGACAAGTACACCGACCTGATGTGGCTTGGCGGGACCAAAGCGCTGTGGTCGCTCGGCGACGGGACGCAGGCTGCGCCGCTGTTCTACCGCTATGGCACCGCGGCCAAGACGCCGCTGACCCGCTCGAAGGGCTTCTACTGGGCCGGCCGTGCCGCCGCGCGCGCAGGCGACCAGACCGGAGCAGAGCGATATTGGGAAATGGCCGCCGAATATCCCGATTGGTATTACGGCCAGCTGGCGCTGAGTGAGCTCGGCCGTCCGATGCCGAGCTTCGCCGCCGTCCCCGCGCCCGACAGCGCCGAACGCGCGGCCTTCGAAACCGATCCGCTGACCGGCGCGCTGCGTGCGATTTCGCGCAACCGCCGCGACTGGCGCACCGAACGCGCCTTTTTCGAAGCGATTGCCGACAAGGCCGATACGCCGGGCAAGATGGCGCTTGTCGGTCAGTTGGCCCGCGAGACGGGGCTCGAGGAAATGGCGGTTGTCGCCGGTCTCGTGGCAGGCGAGCATGGCCTCACCGGTTTCGAACGGCTCGGTTATCCAACGGTTGAAACGCATCCGGGCGCGAACTGGACGATGGTTCATGCCATTGCGCGGCAGGAAAGCGAATTCGACCGTAACCGTGTCAGCCATGCCGGCGCCCGCGGGATGATGCAGTTGATGCCAGGGACCGCGCGCGAGGAAGCGGGCAAGATCGGCGTGACCTACATGTCGGCCAGCCTGACCCAGAGCCCGAGCTACAATATCCGTCTGGGCGATGCGCATTTCGCGCGGCTGATGGACCGCTATGGCGGGGCCTACCCGCTCGCCATCGCGGCGTATAATGCCGGTCCTGGCCGCGTGAACGAATGGTTACGCCTCAATGGCGATCCGCGCACTGGCGCGGTCGACTGGGTGACCTGGATCGAACAGATCCCGTCGAATTTCGAGACGCGCTATTACGTCATGCGCGTGATCGGAAATGCCGTCAGCTATGCCAATATGCATCCCGACCGGTCGGCCGCTTACGAACGCGATATCGGGAATTACCTGCCCCGCTGATTTACGCTAGGGGCCACGGCCTCATGCAAGACAAGTCCAATCCCGTCACCCCTGCCGGCTATGCCGCGATGCGGGCACGCTACGACCATCTACTGGGCACCGAGCGGCCCGCGATCGTCGAGATCGTCAGCTGGGCGGCGGGCAATGGCGACCGCAGCGAAAACGGCGATTACCTCTACGGGCGCAAGCGCATGCGCGAGATCGACCGCGAACTGGCGCATCTCGCGCGGCGGATGAAGGCGGCGCGGGTTATCGACCCCGCTGCGCAGCCCGACAAGTCACGCGCCTTCTTCGGCGCCACGATCACGCTTGCCGACGAGGACGACGTCGAGCGGGTCGTTACCCTGGTCGGCGATGACGAACAGGATGCCAGCGCCGGCCGCATCGGCTGGTCCTCGCCGGTCGCGCGTGCCATCAAGGGCGCGGCGGTCGGGGACCTGCGCAGCGTCCGGCTGCCGGGCGGGCTCAAGGAATGGGAGGTGGTGGCGATTGATTATGCTTAGGCTTGGCGCCCTCCTGCTGCTCGCCCTCGCCGTGCCGCTATCGGCCAAGGACAGCCTAGGGGTGTTTTCCGACTGGGGCGCCTTTCGCGATCCGGCGGTTCCGCGGTGCTATGCCATTGCCATGGCCGCGCCGAGCCGGTTGCAGCGCGATTTCGAACCCTTCGCCACCGTCGGCACCTGGCCGCGCCGCAATCTGCGCGGGCAAGTGCATTTCCGTCTCTCGCGCCAGCTTGCCGCGGGTTCGGCCATCACACTGGCGATCGGCGGCAAGAGCTTCCGCCTCAGCGGCGGCGGCGGCGATGCCTGGGCCGAAGACCGCACGATGGATGCGGCGATCATCGCGGCGATCCGGTCCGCCACGCGCATGACGGTTCGCGCTACCGATACGCGCGGACGCCGCTTTGCCAACACCTATTCGCTGGCCGGCGCGGCCACCGCGATGGACGCCGCCACGCTCGCCTGCGCACAGCGCTGACACGAAAAGGCCGGAGAGCGCATAACGCTCCCCGGCCCTCGATTAGGTCGGATGCGATCGCTTAGAAGCGAACGCCGAGGCCTGCCATAATCTGGTGACGGTCGAGATCGACATCGAAACGCTCGCTGTCGGCCAGGTCGCCGTCAAAATCGACTTCGCCTTCGCTGTAGTTCGAATAGCGATATTCGACGTTCATGAAGGTGCGCGGGTTGATCGCATATTCGAGACCCGCACCGGCACGCCAGCCGTCGAGATCGAAGTCTTCGTCATATTCGGTGGTGCCGTCATTCGCGAGAATGTTCAGCTTGGCGTTGGTGTAACCGCCCTTGGCGTAGACCAGCAGGTCGGGACCCATCTTCGCACCGACGCGCGCGCCGAGGAAGAGGTCGCGACCGGCATCGACTTCACCGAAGCCGAAGCCTTCGAAATCACCGTTGTTGAATTCGGTCTTGGCGCTGGAATCGGTCAGTTCCGCTTCGAGACCGACGACTGCGCCGCCGAGATCGAAATCGTAACCGGCCTGAACGCCGTAGACCACGCCGTCGATCGACTGGTCGTTATTGTCGTTGGCATCGTCATCGACGCTGCTGCCAGCCTTGAGCGCATCGTAACCGGCCACGCCCTGCAGGCGGAAGCCGTCGAAATTGCTGCCGCTGTCCTGGGCCATCGCGGGTGCCGAAAATGCAGCCAGCGATCCGGCGACGAGCAGGGTTGAGATCTTCTTCATATGCGAACTCCATTGGTTTTACCCGCAGCTTTCGCGCTGCGTGGACCCAGAGAACGATGCGAAATGGCAAACAGTTTCATTAACCTGAGACAACAGTAAGTTGTTGCCTTTTGAACACATGTTGCGCGACGAGCCGAGGCTTCGCGGCGGTGGAACACGGGAAACGCCGAAACCGGGCGGGTACTTTCCGTCCGCGTGTAGCGCATGATGGTCAGAGCCGCCCTGCCCTTGGTCACAGCTGCCTGCATGCTTTGCTTTCGGGGCATTTGGCACTATATGCGCCGCTCCCATGGCCGATACGACACTCATGAGCATCCCCGGGCAGGTGGACCCGGTTCCCGTCGCGCGCGACATCACGCCGCGCGCGGACGGCCGCGTCGACCTGATCGGTCTGCCCAAGGACCGTATCCGCGAATTGTTCGCCGATGCCGGGCTCGACGCGAAACAGGCCAAGCTGCGCGCCAAGCAGGTATTCCACTGGCTCTATCATCGCGGTGTCACCGATTTCGCAGCGATGACCGATATCGCCAAGACCATGCGCCCGTGGCTGACCGAACGGTTCGTCGTCGAACGTCCCGATGTGGTCGAGGCGCAGCATTCGACCGATGGTACGCGCAAGTGGCTGCTGCGGACCGCCGACGGGCACGAATTCGAGATGGTCTTCATCCCCGATGCTGATCGCGGGACGCTGTGCATTTCCAGCCAGGTCGGCTGCACGCTCAACTGCACCTTCTGCCATACGGGCACCATGCGGCTCGTGCGCAATCTGACCCCGGGCGAGATCGTCGGCCAGGTCATGCTCGCACGCGACGCGCTGGGCGAATGGCCCAAGGGCTCTATGGCCGGGCTCGACACCGAGGAAGACAGCAGCGAATACCGCTCGGACGGGCGTCTGCTGACCAATATCGTGCTGATGGGCATGGGCGAACCGCTCTATAATTTCGACAACGTCAAGGCTGCGATGCAGCTGGTGATGGATGGCGCCGGTCTCGCGCTGTCGAAACGCCGGATCACGCTGTCGACCAGCGGCGTCGTGCCGATGATGGATCGCTGCGGCCAGGAAATCGGCGTGAACCTCGCGGTCTCACTCCACGCGGTGACCAAGGACATTCGCGACGAGATCGTCCCGATCAACCGGAAATACGGGATCGAGGAACTGCTCGAAGCCTGCGCCGCCTATCCCGGCGCGAGCAATGCGCGGCGGATCACTTTCGAATACGTCATGCTGCGCGACAAGAACGATAGCGACGAGCATGCGCACGAGCTGGTGCGGCTGATCAAGCATTACCGGCTGCCCGCCAAGGTAAATCTGATCCCGTTCAACCCGTGGCCCGGCGCGCCTTACGAATGTTCGACGCCCGAGCGGGTAAAGCGGTTTTCCGAGATCGTGTTCGAACAGGGCATCAGCGCGCCGGTGCGCACGCCGCGCGGACGCGACATCGATGCCGCCTGCGGCCAGCTCAAGACCGCTGCCGAAAAGAAGAGCCGCGCCCAACTCGACCGCGAGGCTGCCGCCGCCGAGGCCGTGGCCGAGGCCGCCGCGGGATGACCGCCGATGCGGCGACGATCGCTTTCTACCAAGCGAACGCGCCGCGTTACACGCTAAGCTTCGGGCAAGGCCCCAGCCGCCACCTCGATACATTCCTCGACCGGCTCGAACCGGGTGCCCGCGTACTTGAACTGGGGTGCGGCGGGGGCCGCGATTCCGCGCGGATTCTTGAACGCGGTTTCGCGCTCGACGCGACCGATGGCACGCCCGCCATGGTTCGCAAGGCGAACGAACGCTTCGACGTCGGTGCACGGGTTCTCCAGTTCGACCAGCTCGATGCCGTGGCGGCCTATGACGCGGTCTGGGCGCATGCTTGCCTGCTGCATGTTGCGCGTGCCGACCTCCCCGGTGTGCTCCATGCGATCCGCGGGGCGCTGCGTCCCGGTGGTTGGCACTATGCCACTTACAAGCTCGGCGACGGCGAGGGACGCGACCCGCTCGGGCGACTGACCAACCTCCCCGACGAGCGCTGGCTCGAACGCGCCTATCGCCACGCCGGCTTGGCAATGGTCGCCAGCGAACGCTATCGCGGCGAAGGTGCCGATGGCATCCAGCGCGACTGGTACGCGCTGACCATGCGCAGGGAGGAAAAGTGATGGTGGCAATAACCGAAATCTGTATCGGCCTGCCGCAGCCCTTCAACGGCGCGGAACTGAGCGCGATCGACAAGCGACCGGTTACCGGCGCGGTAACGATCCGGAGTTTCGGTATCGAAGGCGATATGGTCGCCGATACCGCTCATCATGGCGGCGTGGACATGGCGGTACACCACTATCCGCACGATCATTACGCGGCCTGGGACCAGTGGCTCGGCGGCCACGACCTGCTCGTCCGCCCCGCGGCCTTTGGCGAAAACCTGATGAGTACCGGGCTTACCGAACCGCAGGTCCATATCGGCGACCGGTTTCGTTTCGGCAGCGCGCTTCTCGAAGTCAGTCAGCCGCGCAAGCCCTGCTGGAAGATCGAACACCGGTTCGACCGCAAGGGCATGGTCGCGCGGATCATCAAGCAGCACGATTGCGGCTGGTACTATCGCGTGATCGAGGAAGGCGAGGCGCAGGCCGGCGATGCGCTCGAATGCGTTGAGACCGGGCATACCGAGTGGAGTGTCGCCCGATTGTTCGCCAAATTCTACGATCCCGCGCACCGCGCATCACGCGAAGAGATCAAGGAGATCGTGGATCTCGAGCGGCTCTCCCCGGTGATGCGAGACAAGATCCGCGCGAAACTCGCCAGCTAGCAATCCGTCACGCGCGCTGCGGCGCTCAGCTCCAGTCGGGCAAGGCCGCGCCTTCGGCAACACTCACACAGGTCCCGCCGATCCACACCGAACCATCGCTCTCCTGCGAGCAGTTAATGCGCCCGTCGGCCCCTGTCTGGCGCCCTTGAGCGGCGATATAGCGCCCCTCCGCAAGTCCGCTGGCGAACAGGTGCATCGCGACACCGGCATTGAAGCTGCCCGTCACCGGATCCTCGCGCATACGCCCCTGCTGGTCGGCGAAAAAGGCGCGCAGTTCCCATGCGATTTCCCCACCGCTCGTCGGTCCGGCCAGCCCGATGTCGGTGCCCTGCGGCGCCTCCGCCACCGGTTTCGCCGCGAGCACATCCTCGTCGGAGCGCAGCCGCAACAGCTGCCACTGCGGTCCGTTGGCGACGTGCACCGCCTCGACCACCGCTTCCTCGCGAACACCCGACAGGTCGATAGCCCGCGCGCGTTCCGCGTCGGATAAGGGGCCGCTGCGCACCAGATCAGGGGCGCGGAACGACAGCCGCTCCCCATCGCGCCGGATTTCGACCGGGCCGACGCCGCATTCTTGCACGATTGCCCCGTCGTTCTTCGGCACGCCGCCCGCGCGCAGCCAGGCATGGCAGCTGCCCAGCGTCGGATGGCCCGCAAACGGCAATTCGCCCGCGGGATAGAAAATCCGCACGCGATAATCGGCGTCGGGATCGGTCGGCGGAAGCAAGAAGGTGGTTTCGGAAAAGCCCAGCCATTGCGTCAGTTTGAGCATCTGCTCGGCGCTGAGACCGTCCGCCCCATGCACCACCGCGAGCGGATTGCCGCTCAGCGGACCAGAACCAAATACGTCGACAAGATCGAGTTTCACAGCATCTTCCTCGCTAATGCGGCCCGCTGGCAAAGCTAGGCAATCATCGCCAAAACTGCTCAATAGAATTCATGACGAGTTCGACAGTTTTGGTGACCGGCGGATCGGCGCGGATCGGTGCGGCAATCGTACAGGCGTTTGCAGACAATGGCTGGCATGTCGTCATCCATTACGGCGAATCGCAGGACGAGGCGGAAGCCCTGGCGAGCATCCTGCCCTCCGCCGAAACGGTGCATTGCGACCTTGCCGACGGCGATGCCGCGGTGACGATGGTCGAAGCGCTCGCGGCGCGGCTGCCCGATTGGCGCTGCATGGTGAATTGCGCGGCGATCTTCGAGCCGGACGATGTAACCGGGCTTGATCCTGCGACGAACTGTCAGTCGATGCAGATCAACGCCCGCACTCCGGCACGCATGGCGCAGGCCTATCTCGCGCATGCCCGCGCCGAAACGGGGCGCCGCGTGATCCAGTTCACCGATCAGAAGCTGGCCAATCCCAATCCCGATTTCTTCAGCTACACGATGAGCAAGCACGCAGCCGGATCGACCGTGCCGATGCTCGCCATGGGTGCAGCGCAGCCTGACGATCGCATCTATGCCCTCGCGCCGGGCGCGATCCTCGCCAGCCACGACCAGAGCGAGGCCGAGACCGAGGTCTCTCACCGTATGAACCTGCTGGGCCGCAAAACCGGGGCGGACGAGGTCGCCGAGGCCGCGCTGTTTCTCGCGCAAGGCCATCTCGCCAGCGGGCAGACGCTCTATGTCGATAGCGGCCAGCACCTGCTCGCCCAGCCGCGCGACGTGATCTACCTCGCGCGCGAAGGGCAGCCCGCATGAAGCGCCACGCGCTCAGCACGCGCCTGTGGCACTGGCTCAATTTGCTGTGCGTGACCGTGCTGTTCATGTCCGGGCTGACGATCTCCAATGCGCACCGCCGGCTGTACTGGGGCGACTGGGGCTTTGCCCCCGAACAGGCGTGGCTCGCAGTGCCGCGCTTTCCCGACTGGATGACGATCCCCGGCTATTACAGCCTGGCGGTGGCGCGCGACTGGCACATCCTGATGGCCTGGCCCTTCGCGCTCGGCTTGCTGTTCATGTGGCTCGCCATGCTCATCAATCGCCATTTCAGCCGCGACATCGCCACCCGTTCGCGCGAATGGCGCCTCTCCGCCATCGGACGCGACATTGCCGCGCATCTCAGGCTCGATTTCGACCATGCCGGTAACAAGTACAATTTCCTTCAGAAGCTCGCCTATGGCCTCGTGCTCGGCGTGTTCCTGCCGATGATGATCTCTACCGGCATTGCGATCAGCCCGGGCATGGGGCCGAGCTTCGGCTGGCTGGTCGAATTGCTCGGCGGGCGGCAATCCGCGCGCAGCCTGCACTTCATCTTCGCCTTTGCCATCGCCGCATTCTTTGTCGTCCATGTCGTGCTGGTCATCCTCGCCGGGCCAATCCGCCAGATCCGCGACATGATCACCGGAGGGCGCGAACCGTGAAGCGCAGGAATTTCCTCGTCGCTGCGGGCGCGGCTTTCGTGGCGGGCTGCAACCGGATCGCAGAAACCGACGCCGGCCAGTCGCTGCTTGGCGCAGCCGAAGGGTGGCACAGGGGCGCGCATCGGTTGCTGAGCGACCGCGAAGCGCTCGCCCCCGAATATCCGCGCAGCGCGGTCTCACCCTATTTCCGCGGCAACGGCTCGACCGATCCGCAAAGCGGCGATTACCCGCGCCATGCCGAGGAAGGCTTCGCCAATTGGCGGCTCACGGTGGGTGGGCTGGTCGACACACCGCTGAGCCTGAGTCTCGACAACATCCGCAAGCTCCCGCAGCGCACGCAGGTTACCCGGCACGATTGTGTCGAAGGGTGGAGCGCGATCGGCGAATGGAGCGGGCCGCAATTGTCGTTGCTGCTTGATGCCGCGGGCCTGCGCGAGGAAGCCAAGTTCATCGTCTTCCGCTGTGCCGACAATCTCAACGGGCAGGATTATTACGAAAGCGTCGACCTGCTCGATGCCTATCACCCGCAGACCATCGTCGCTCACCGCCTCAACGGGGAGCCGCTGCCGATCCGCAACGGCGCGCCGCTGCGCATGCGGATCGAGCGGCAGTTAGGCTATAAGCACGCCAAATATCTCACCGCGATCGAGGCGGTCGCTAGCCTGGACGATATCGGCAAGGGCCAGGGCGGCTATTGGGAAGACCGCGCCGGCTACCAATGGTACGCCGGGATCTGATCAGGCGGGATAGCGCCGGTTTATTTCCGCCCAGTCGGCGCGGATCATGTCTTCAAGCACCGCCAGATCGATATCGGCCAGCTTGTTGACGTAAAGACAGCTCTTGCCCCGCGCATGCTTGCCCAGCCGCTCCAGCGCGTCGGCATGCTTGGCCCCGGTTTCCGGATCGCAATAGCCACCCATCAGATAGAGCGAATGCTTCGCCTTGCGCGGGCTGAAACCGGTGCGCATCCATTCGACCTCGCGCCCGCTGGCATAGGTGGTTCGATAGCTGCCATAGCCGATGATGCTCGGCCCCCACATCTTGGGCTGCTCACCCGTCACCCGCCGGAACAGCGCATCGAGCGCCTGCGCCTCCTCGCGCTTGCGGCTCGGTTCCACCGCAGCGAGGAACTCCTGCGGATCGATGTCGGTCGGCTGCGTTTTCGCCTCGGCCATAACACGGCTCCATCATTTGACTCGCTGTCCCATGTGCCACAGGCTCCGGCCCAGGGGAAACTGCGGGGAGACCGGTGCCCATGTGGCTGCTCAACAAATTCTTGAATTCGGCAATCCATCGCGGACGTCTCATTGTGACCGACCATGACGGACAGACCTATGAATATGGCTCACCGGAGCAAGGCGAGACTCCGCTCCACATCAAGCTGACGCATCGCAAGGCCGCCAACCACATCGCGCGTTATCCGCAGGTCGGCGCGGGCGAGGCGTTCATGTGGGGCTGGCTGGAAGTCGTGCCACCGCACGACATCCGCGATCTGGTGCTGTTCGTGACCATGAACGCCAAGCGCGAGGCAGGAGCCTCGCTGAAGCCACAGGGGCCGCTGCGCAAGGCGGCGCAGAAACTGCTCGCCAAGGCCGACAGCATAAATTTGCGCGGTAAGGCGCGCAAAAACGCGGAACATACCTACAACCTCACCCGCCGCCTTTACGAGCTGTTCCTCGACGAGGACCGGCAATACACCATGGCCTATTACCGCGAGGATCCCGCAGCGACGTCGCTCGAGAAGGCGCAGCTCGACAAGAAAGCGCATCTCGCCGCCAAGATGTGCATCCAGCCGGGCCAGCGCGTGCTCGATATCGGCTGCGGTTGGGGCGGCTTCGCGCTCTACCTCGCGCGGCATTACGAGGTCGAGGTCACCGGGGTCGCGCTTGCCCCCGACCAGATCGCCTTCTGCAACGAACGGGCTGAGGCCGCCGGTCTGGCCGATCGCGTTACCTTCGAACTGATGGATTATCGCGACGTACAAGGGCAGTTCGACCGGATCAGCTCGGTCGGCCTGCTCGAGCATGTCGGGACCCCGCATTATCCCGAGTTCTTCGAGCACACCAACCGCCTGCTGGCCCCCGACGGCGTAATGGTCAGCCATTGTTGCGGCCGCGCGGGTGCGCCCGGCTTCACCGACAAGTGGACGCGAAAATACATCTTTCCCGGGGGCTACATCCCCGCGCTGTCCGAACTCGTGACGCAGAGCGAGAAGTACCGCTGGCAGGTGATGGATGTGGAAGCGATGCGCTTCCATTACAGCCATACGCTGGAGGAATGGTACCGGCGCACGGTCCTGCACCGCAAGGCGATCGAGGCGCTGTATGACGAGCGCTTCTATCGCATGTGGCTGTTCTATCTCGCCGGCGCCGAGCAGAGCTTCCGCCATGGCAATATGGTCAATTGGCAGCTGCAATATGTGAAGGACCGCAATGCGATCCCCATGACGCGCGAATATATCGAGATCGAAAGCGCCCGCCTGCGCGCGGCCGACGCGGGCAACGTGCCTAAATGGCACCTCGACCCCGCGCTGGATGAGGCGGCGGAGTAGATCGCCGCACGGACCCCATTCGGTTGATTTTTCGCGTTTTCACCCCATCTCTACGGTCGGAAGGACAATAGCATGGCAGGTGGTTGGGCGCGCGATGGCGCGGTTCAGGATCAGATCGACGATACGATTTCCGACGCAGTGAGCGCGGCGCGTGCGCGGATGCCCGTGGGCGAAAGCGAGCAATGGTGCGTCGACTGCGGCGAGGAAATACCCGAAAAGCGCCGCGCGGCGTTACCGGGTGTGAAGCGCTGTGTGCAATGCCAGTCCGGCCTCGATACCAGCGCGCGCAATTCGGGCATAAACCGGCGCGGGAGCAAGGACAGCCAGCTGCGCTGACCAGGCTGTAATCCCGCCCCGGACCAAGACCGCAACTGCGCTTGGCATCCGTAAAGCGTGAATCGATTGCCTACAGTCCCCTCCCCCTGCTAGCGGCGCGCTCGTTACAACGAAGGTGCCCTCAATGTCCGATACCAAGCGCCCCGAAATCAAACGGGTTGTCCTCGCCTATTCCGGCGGTCTCGATACCTCCGTCATCGCCAAATGGCTGGAGGTCGAGCGCGGGGTCGAAGTCGTGACCTTCACCGCCGATCTCGGCCAGGGTGAGGAAATCGAGCCGGCGCGCGAAAAGGCGCGGGCGATGGGGATTCCCGACAAACACATCTTCATCGAGGATGTCCGCGAGGAATTCGTACGCGACTTCGTCTTCCCGATGATGCGCGCCAATGCGCGCTATGAAGGCGATTACCTGCTCGGCACCAGCATCGCGCGCCCGCTGATCTCCAAGCGACTGGTCGAGATCGCACATGAAACCGGCGCCGATGCCATCGCGCATGGCGCGACCGGCAAGGGCAACGACCAGGTCCGTTTCGAACTGTCGGCCTATGCGCTCGATCCCGACATCAAGGTGATCGCCCCGTGGCGCGAATGGGACCTCACCAGCCGCACCGCGCTGATCGCCTGGGCCGAGACGCACCAGATCGCGGTACCGACCGATAAGCGCGGCGAAAGCCCGTTCTCGACCGATGCGAACCTGCTGCACACCTCGTCCGAGGGCAAGGTGCTCGAGGATCCGTGGGAGGAAACGCCCGACTACGTCTATTCGCGGACCGATCATCCCGAGGATGCGCCCGACACACCCGAATATATCGAGATCGGCTTCGAACGCGGCGACGGCGTGTCACTGAACGGTAAAGCGATGAGCCCGGCGACACTGCTCGCCGCGCTCAACGATCTTGGCCGCACCCACGGTATCGGCCGCCTCGACCTCGTCGAGAACCGCTTCGTCGGGATGAAGAGCCGCGGCATGTATGAAACGCCGGGCGGCGAGATCTACGCCCGCGCGCATCGCGGGATCGAACAGATCACGCTCGATCGCGGTGCGGCGCATCTCAAGGACGAACTGATGCCGCGCTATGCCGAGCTGGTCTATAATGGCCTGTGGTACAGCCCCGAGCGTGAAATGCTGCAGGCGGCGGTCGATCTCAGCCAGCAGAAGGTTTCGGGCACCGTCCGGCTCAAGCTCTACAAGGGCAACGCGATGGTGGTCGGCCGCAAATCGCCGAACTCCCTTTATTCCGAAGCGCATGTGACCTTCGAGGACGATGCCGGGGCCTACGACCAGAAAGATGCCGAGGGCTTCATCAAGCTGAACGCGCTGCGTCTGCGGCTGTTGGCCCAGCGCGACCGTTAATTGCGATACAAACGGGCCTTGCGGCGCAATATTGCGCAAGAGGCGCAATCGAGGTTATATTTTTGCGGTGGATGGTGGACTTATCCACCCTCCTCCACAACCAAAAGCTGGAAAAGTGGAAAACTCGGGCCTCGCTTGCTGGACGAATCGCGCGGTGAGGAGCAGCTTCAAGTCATCGGAACGGTGAGGGACTTCCACCGGGTTTGAGGCGTAACAGCCTCTGATTACGGAGAAATTTCGGACCGGAAAGACATGGGAGGTGCTGTCCATGTGTTTCTTGAGACCATCGCGCCGCGGGCTTCGGTCCAGAGCATGACGGTCGATGATGGAGCGCAAAAGTACGTCTTCCATGGATCGGACCAACCCGGTCGGATGCCGAGGCGGCATTGCAAGAAAAGGTCTTCGGACCGGATCGGCAATTCACCCCCTCACGGTTCCGGCCATGAACGGAAGGACCGATCGCGGAGCCACCCGTCGAGGGCCGGCCTGGGAAAGAAGCGAGGGTCTCACGATCTGGCGCACTCAACCGGGTCAGCATGAGGGCGGAGCCGGATGCCGGTGCGAGCGCCGGTGACAGAACCGGAAGAGCCTGTCTTCGGACGGCACAGACGGGGAGACATCGGATGCCAAGCCCCTGCCTTCGGGCAAGGCCACGCATCGGTGAGAGTGGGGTCGGCAGCGATGTCGACCCCATTTTCTGTTGCCTCTCAAAGCGGTTCCTTGGCGCGCCCGATTGCATGGCGAACTAGGGCTTGTGCCCGGCGCCAGATGTGCCCCCGAAATGCGGTAGTCCCGCCTGTCGACCGATGAAGCGCGACGAACTGTGGCATGAATGGGGCAGCCGCCCCCCGTGTTGAGGACTCGGCTCTTACCCTCCCGTATAGACGCTGGAACCGATCGGGAGGTTCCCACCATGGCCTATCGCGCGTTTCGTAATGTCCTTTTCCTTGCTGCCCTGACGCTGCCCGCTACGGCCGCGCTACCGCAGGAACATGTCCATCGCGCCGCGGTGCCCGGTTCCTTCGACGCCAGCTTCGCGCGGTTCGAAGCGCTCCCCCCCGCACCGCAGCCCGCCGGCCATGTGGTCGATCTCTCGACGATCGAGCCCCCGGTTGAACTGCCGCCGGTGACACGATCGATCGGCACCGGTGTCGCCTCTTATTACGGACGGCGGTTCCACGGCCGGCTCACCGCCAATGGCGAGAGGTTCGACATGCACGCGATGACCGCGGCGCATCGCACGCTGCCATTCGGCTCGCTGGTCGAGGTAACCAATCCGCGCACCGGCAAGCGGGTCACCGTGCGCATCAATGATCGCGGCCCGTTCCACGGCAACCGCGTGATCGACGTCAGCCGCGCCGCCGCGACCGAACTCGGCCTGATCGGACGCGGTCATGGCACGGTCGAGCTCGCGCTGCTCGAGGGTTAGAGCTACAGTACCAGTTCGCGTTCCTGGGCCACGGCGGGCCCGGCGTCGAGCTGCGCTTCGACCGACAGGCGGACTGCGGCGGCAACGTTGCGGACGCCCAGCTTGGTCAGCACATTGGCGCGGTGCAGTTCGACCGTGCGCGGGCTGATCCCCAGCGTGCGCGCCACTTCCTTGCTCGAATAGCCCTCGCTCACCCCCGACAGCACTTCGCGCTCGCGCGGCGAGAGCTGGCCGACGCGCTGCTTGGCGCGCGCCTGTTCGGGCGTGGTCGACCCCTGCCACTTGCGTGTCATGATATTGCCGAGGCTGCGGCGCAGCCGTTCGTCGAGCGTCGGCCATTCGAGATAGCCCGCCGCCCCGTCGCTCAGCACGTCCATGATATGCGTGATGCTGGCCTGCTTCGAATAGGCGACCAGCGGGTAATACTGCCCCGCGCTGCGCAGCGCCTGCTGCGTCTGCGGCAATTGCGGCCCCTCGTCATGGACCAGCAGCCAGGCCCCCTCGGGCCAGCGCCCCCCCAGGTCATCGAGCGTGTCGGCGGGCACTACATAGCCCATTTCGCCCAAGGCCAAGGTCAGTGCGTTTCGGTTACGATAATTACAATCGACGACAATAAACGTGTTTTCCTGCATCGCGGTTCGATCCCGTTCCCCGTCAATACCCCCGGCCGGGAAAACTTCACTTATCCCCGGCCCCACCCGAATTCGTATGCTTAACATGGGAATTACCACAGTCACCCGGCTGGAGGTCGTCTGAGCGGAGGTCGTTCATCCGGAGGACACCCAAAGACCCGGAATCGCTCGCGATTGTCAGATTGCGGTAAGCCAGTACCGGATTTGGATTCAATCCCCACCTTCGCGCTTCCCGAATGTTGCCCCTAGTCCAGATGGATGACATTCACTCGTACTAAGGGCCAACGTAGAAAAAGCGGGACCGGGGGGACAGGGGACATGGAAGACAACAGGGTCGTCAGACGGATCGCGGCTGCCGGGGACATGGACGAGGTCCTCTCGATCGCCCGCGCCTTCTACCGGCTGCACGGGTTCGAGGCGCTGAGCTATGCGCGCCCCTCGCAGGACACGCCGGGACACACCGACATGCTCTTCCTCGGTTTTCCCGAGGCCTGGGTGACCGGGTACCGCGAGGAGCTCGGCCAGCTCGACCCCTTCCCCGCGCTGGCGGCGTGTTCGGGCCGGCCGCTGCGCTACAGCACGCTCACGCAGGGCAAGCCGCTGACCGGCGAGCCGCTGCACTTCATCGAGCAGGCGCGCGCGCATGGGGTGACCGACGGCTATCTCTTCCCCACCTTCGGCCCGCGCCAGCGCCTCGCGGCGATCGGCATCACGATGGCCGACCATCCCGACCGCGTCGATCATGCCGATGTCCCGGTGCTGCATTGCGTGGCGCAGGCGGCGCATCTGCGGATCGACCAGTTCGAGGAAGACGCGGTCGAGCGCCCGCGCCTCGCCCCGCGCGAGGTGACGATCCTGCACTGGATCGCGCGCGGCAAGAGCAATGAGGAGATCGCCATGATCCTCGGCAGCAAGCGCCCGACGATCGCCACGCATATCAAGCGCATCTTCATCAAGCTCAACGTGTCCGATCGCGCCGCGGCGGCGGTCAAGGGGCTCAAGTTCGGCATAATCGACGTGTGAGCGTCACCGCGCCCGCCCGCGCCTCCGCTTCCTCCATCTCGTCGAGCATCCGGTCGACCGGCGGGTAATGCGGGCAGGCGCGGCAATCGGGCCAGCGCGGCGTATCGCAGCACGGCCCGCCCGCGCCTACATTGACCACCGGTTCGAGCCCCTCGGCCCCGCGCCGGTAATGCGGCTGCCCGCGATCGGTCCCATGCCGCGCGCCGACGCAGTCGCAGGGCGGTTCGGACGGGTGGGACATGGCTGCATGCGGGGACGGTTTTCGCGTGTCTGCCTCCCGAGAGGCTTTCTCTGCGTCTCCCTCCGAAGGCGTTTTTTGTGTGTCTTCCTCCGAAGACATGGACCGGGTGTTACACAGTCCAGGCGAAGAATTCTCGCCCCCTTCCCGCTCACCCCGAGCCTGCCCACAGGTTCCCGCGCCAGGCAGTCCTGCTTCGACAGGCTCAGCATGAGCGGAGTTCGGTGCCGGAACGTCCGGCTCGATCGGCTCGCCGCGACGCATCCGCAGGACCATGGCGTCGAAATCCTCCGCGAGGCGTTCGATCCGTTCATCGCCGCGCATCCGGTCGAGCCGCCCGAGATGCGCGAGCAGCAGCCGGTCGGAGACGCGCGTGCGCGAACCGACGAGGTCGCCGTGATACCACACCTCCTCCTCGACCCCGTTCATGGCATAATCGGCGAGCTTCGCCTCGGCCGCACCGCGCGCGACCACCAGCGCTGCATCCCACGCGCGCCCGAAGCCCGCGCTGGAGCGGCGCGCACGGTAGCAGGTCTGGTGCGATACCCGCGCCCGCCGCGCCGCCGCGCGCACGCTGCCGGTGGTCGCCAGCGCCTCGAGAAAGGCCACCTGCCGCTCGACCACGAACTGCGTCTGCGGCGCGCGGTCGTCCTCGGCATGGAGGTCGGCGTGGAGGATGATGGGGTGCGAGGCCATGTCGGTCATGCTGCGCCTCCCGAGCGAAGGTGGGAGCGTCGCGGAAGTTTCCGAGCCGAAGGCGAGGCAAGCGCGACTGCGCGCCGGCCGGTTAGGCCGAAAGCCAAGCGAGCCGGATGGCTCGCGCCCGGCGCTTGAGGGTCTACAAAAGAAAGGAACATGGTTCACCTGTGGGTTGGGATCAGGGGAACTGGGCTATTTATACAGATGGGGGCGTGTAGGACAGAGCCGAAGCAAAGTGATGGAAATCAACACTCCCTAAGCCGGAAGACGTTTAACGAAATTTTCCTAGCAAGCCATCTCGTCTTTGGCCTATGGGCCGATGGCATAGATGCGGAGGGGAGGACAGGTGAGCGATAACCGATCAGTAATTCCTGCAAATTCTAACGTAATAGCCGCAACTACTACGTTCCGAATGCAGTTTGAACCTTACTTGCCGGCAAGCTGTCCACCCAACGACGCGATCACTGGACCGAAAACCCTCTTCCGCCTCACTGTCAGTGATGCAGTTAAATCTTCCGATTTCCTGACAACCTTCGAGGAAGGCAAGTTTCTTTCTCGCGATCCGTGCCAACGTTGCTCTCTTTCAACCTTAGCTACCGAGGAAGCTGCCAAGGAGCACAGGCGCCTTATTCCATTTCTGAACTCTCGGAAGATAGCTAAGGGAACCATTCCTGAGGGAGCAGGAATGGTTAAGCATACGCCCACTCAAGGCTCGTACCATCATTGGTCGTGGTGGCCGGCGAAAGGCGTTGTGCGTCACCAGTACTTCGAGATGATTGATGAAGCTGCCTGATCTAGACCCCTCTGGGGGCTCACTTGCGATCAGTGAGGTACTGATCGACTATGATGGGCCTCAGTTGTTCGTCGCAAAAAATGCAGCAGGAGCCATATTTCTAGGCCTCCACTGCCCGCCAACCGAGAAGGGTGACACGTGGCTTTTCGCGCGCACGTCGCGCCATCGAATTAGCCAGGTTGCAACGGGAAAGATTAGTCTACGGTCGGCGATGACCTCATATGCTCGTGGCGACCTGGCGATCGCCATCAGCTATGAGGAGGACTGGCACCATTGGTTCGAGGCACCTGAAAATGTGCCCGATACATATTTACCAGACCCAGATTCATATGTCCGGCATACTTCAGTACCGGAGCTTTATAAGTTACCAATTGCGGCATCGGACAACAACGATGACTTTGATCTACCCGTCTCAGTAGAACAGGACATGTGGGAGTTCGATCCCCAAACCGTTGCTTATTTAAAAGAGAACCAAACTCCACTTTATGTAGTCGCCCGCAGGCGGCAACGCTTAGTCGCAGACATCATCTTGTCTGACGGTGATGCGCGGCATGACGTCCCACTTCCAGAACTTTCGAAAATCCTCCTGAGTTTACAAAAAACTGTAGACAGCCTTGCAGCGCCAATCGTCGATGACGATTGGCGACCGTCAGCAGCCTCGAAAGCAGGGACCCGGCTGGACGCAATAGCTACATTCCCTTCGTCATTCGGGCTTCGTATCGAAGCTCACCAAGGGGCGCTTGCCGATGAAGGCGCCGGAGCTCTCGCGTTTCAAAGATTGATCGATTTGCTCTCTTCAGTTCGCGATTTCGATGCAGTGCGATCATCTTTTACATATCACAGTAAAAGCACGAAATTGCAGTTCGGCAAGCTAGTGGAATATCTGGCTAAATCTGGAAACTCAATCAGAATATCTGCCAGCACTGGTTTATCTGAGGGAATAGACACAACCTTCGTTACGCACGATGACCTCTACGCACTCAGCGCAAAAATTCACGAGATAAACGAATCTGACTTTGATGACATTGAATTATTAGGTCGCCTCAAGGCTGTGAGTTTAAAAACGAAATTTTTCCTGATTGAGAATGAAGATGAGTCTATCTCGGGAAGGATTGACGAAGACCTTCTTCCCAAGATTTCAGGAATGGCGATTGACGAGCACTATCTCGCTCAGGTGCGTTTACACCATTCAGT
Organism: Qipengyuania sp. SS22; assembly: GCF_025736935.1. NCBI lineage: Bacteria > Pseudomonadati > Pseudomonadota > Alphaproteobacteria > Sphingomonadales > Erythrobacteraceae > Qipengyuania > Qipengyuania sp. SS22. The sequence continues at coordinate 1,255,772 of NZ_CP107048.1, forward strand.
TCAAGAGCTGACGGGTGAAATCACCACCAAAGCAATACTAATGGATTTGCGCGAAACTGAGTAGACTGGACTGGTACGCGGCTACTCCGCCGTTTCCCGCTGGCACTACAACATCGGTTAGAGATAAGGCCCCGCATAACTCCCCCTGCACCGCCGCGATACTGAACCAAGTTCAGGGTAACGCATGTTATTGGGAGCGTATCCGCCGCCCACAAATTCTCTGCGGCCCCTGTTCCTCTGCGGGCACTGCGTGAAGCACGGGGTTCCGAGCCAGCCGTGGGTGCCCCACCACCACCTTTGGTGGTCCCGCTGGCGGTTCGCGCCGTCTGCGATTCCCCCGGTCCGGGGAGGCTTATTCCGCCGCTTCCCGCTACCGCTTTCCTTTTTGCGCACCCGCTGACGCTGCTTGAGCGCGCTCGAGCATCGCCTTGAGGTACTGTCCCGTAAAGCTCCCCTCGACCGCAGCAACCTCCTCCGGCCCCGGCCTACGCCGGGGCAGGCTCGTTCCGGGTCGCGCGTTCCAAGAGCGGCTTGAGATACTGACCCGTGTAGCTACCCTTCACAGTCGCGACGTGTTCCGGAACGCCCTGCGCCACAACCTCACCCCCCCGCACACCGCCGCCCGGGCCCAGATCAAGTACATGGTCCGCCGTCTTGATCACATCCAGATTGTGCTCGATCACCACCACCGAATTGCCTTGGTCGACCAGCCGGTGGAGCACTTCGAGCAGCTTGCGGACGTCCTCGAAATGCAGGCCCGTGGTGGGCTCGTCCAAGATGTAGAGCGTCTGCCCGGTACTGCGCTTGCTGAGTTCCTTGGCGAGCTTGACGCGCTGCGCCTCGCCGCCCGACAGCGTGGTCGCCTGCTGGCCGACCTTGACGTAGCCGAGGCCGACCTCGTTGAGCATGTGCATCTTGTCGCGGATCGGGGGGACCGCCTTGAAGAAGCCCTCCGCATCCTCGATCGTCATGTCGAGCACGTCGGCGATCGAGAGGCCCTTGAACTTCACCTCGAGCGTTTCGCGGTTGTAGCGCTTGCCGCCGCATTCCTCGCAGGTGACGTAGACGTCGGGGAGGAAGTGCATCTCGATCTTGATGAGGCCGTCGCCCTGGCACGCTTCGCAGCGGCCGCCCTTGACGTTGAAGCTGAAGCGCCCGGGCTTGTAGCCGCGCGCCTTGGCTTCGGGGAGCCCGGCGAACCAGTCGCGGATCTGGGTGAAGGCGCCGGTATAGGTCGCGGGGTTGGAGCGCGGGGTGCGGCCGATCGGCGACTGGTCGATCTCGATCACCTTGTCGCAATAATCGAGCCCGGTGACCTTGTCGTGCGCACCCGCGACCACGCGCGCGCCGTTGAGTTGGCGCGCGGCGGCGGCGTAGAGCGTGTCGATGGTGAAGGACGACTTGCCCGAGCCCGAGACGCCGGTGATGCAGGTGAAGGTGCCCAGCGGGATGCCCGCGGTGACGTTGTTGAGGTTGTTCGCGCGCGCGCCGTGGACGGTCAGCTGGTGGCCATTGCCCTTGCGGCGCGTGGCGGGGACGGCGATTTCGCGGCGCCCGGTGAGATAGGCGGCGGTGAGCGATTTCTTGCTCTTGAGTACCTGCTTTAGCGTGCCTTCGGCGACCACTTCGCCGCCATGCACGCCCGCGCCGGGGCCAAGGTCGACGACGTAATCGGCGGCGCGGATCGCATCCTCGTCATGCTCGACCACGATCACCGTATTGCCGAGATCGCGTAGTCGTTTGAGCGTTTCGAGCAGCCGGTCGTTGTCGCGCTGGTGGAGGCCGATGCTGGGCTCGTCGAGCACGTAGAGCACGCCGCTGAGCCCGCTGCCGATCTGGCTGGCGAGGCGGATACGCTGGCTCTCGCCTCCGCTCAGCGTACCTGAAGTGCGGTCGAGGTTCAGGTAATCAAGCCCGACATTGTCGAGGAAGCCCAGCCGCTCGTTGATTTCCTTGAGGATGGCGTGCGCGATCTGCTGCTGCGTCGGGCCGAGCTGGTCGGGCAGCGCGAGGAACCACGCCTTGGCATCGGCGACGCTCATCTTGGTCGGCGTGGCGATATCGGTGCCCGCGATCTTGACCGCGAGCGCCTTGGGATTGAGCCGCTTGCCCTCGCAGGTCTCGCACGGCTGCGCGGTCTGGAACTTGGACAGCTCCTCGCGCATCCAGGTGCTCTCGGTCTGCAGCATGCGGCGGTTGAGATTGCCGATCACGCCTTCGAACGGCTTCTTGACGGTATATTGCTTGCGTCCGTCCTTGAAGGTCAGCGGGATCGCGCGGCCCTTGGTGCCATGGAGGATGATGTCGCGGATCTCGGCGTCGAACTCCTCCCACGGGGTGGTGAGGTCGAATTCATATTCCTTCGCGAGGGATGCGAGCACCTGCATGTAATAGGGCGACGGCGGGTTGGACTTGGCCCAGGGCACCACCGCGCCCTTCTTGAGGCTGAGCGCTTCGTTGGGGACCACCAGCTGCGGGTCGAACAGCTGTTTCTCGCCGATGCCGTCGCAGGTCGGGCAGGCACCCTGCGGCGCGTTGAAGGAGAACAGCCGCGGCTCGATCTCCTCGATCGTGAAGCCGCTGACCGGGCAGGAGAAGCGCTCGGAAAAGACGATGCGGTTGGCGGGCAGGCCTGCGCCCTTCATCGCGCCGCCCGAAGCCCCCTCGTCCTCGCGCCCCGGCACGACGCCATCGGCGAGATCGACATAGGCGAGCCCGTCGGCCAGCTTGAGCGCCTGTTCGAAACTGTCGGCGAGGCGGGTTTCGAGCCCTTCCTTCACCGCCAGCCGGTCGACCACCACCTCGATGTCGTGCTTGAACTTCTTGTCGAGCGCAGGCGCTTCCTCGATCGGGTAGAGCTCGCCATCGATGCGCACGCGGGTGAAGCCCGCCTTCTGCCATTCGGCCAGTTCCTTGCGGTATTCGCCCTTGCGCCCGCGCACCACCGGCGCGAGCAGGTAGGCGCGCGTGCCCTCGGGCAGGTCCATCACGCGGTCGACCATGTTGGAGACCGTCTGCGCCTCGATCGGCAGCCCGGTGGCGGGCGAATAGGGCACCCCCACCCGCGCCCACAGCAGCCGCATATAGTCGTAAATTTCGGTGACCGTCGCGACGGTCGAGCGCGGGTTGCGCGACGTGGTCTTCTGCTCGATCGAGATGGCAGGCGAGAGCCCGTCGATATGCTCGACATCGGGCTTCTGCATCATCTCGAGGAATTGCCGCGCATAGGCGCTGAGCGATTCCACATAGCGCCGCTGCCCCTCGGCATAAATGGTGTCGAAAGCGAGGCTCGACTTGCCCGAGCCGGAAAGGCCGGTGATGACGATCAGGCTATCCCGCGGCAGGTCGATATCGACGCCCTTGAGATTATGCTCGCGCGCGCCGCGGACGGAAATTTTGGTGAGGGCCATGGAGGACGCGTGTTCCTGAATTGTTCGCTTGGGTCAAGGGGTGAGTCGGCAGAGCCCTATCGGCCCGCGAGGCGAAAGGTTCCGTCCCGTCTGCCCGCGCCGATGTGGGAGCACGGGCGGAAAAATCAATGCGCCGAGCGGGACCCTAGGTTTACGCAAGTATTTCTCCCGGTTCGCAGTGGCAGATGAATAGACTCCATCGACAGGATGCGACGTCAATGGGTTGGCGGATCCATTAGGGCCAGAAGCGTGCGAAAAACTCACAGACTGGCAGGCTACCGCTTTCCCGTCCCGGAAGTCACGGCGAGCGCTGCACTTGACATAATCGTTTGCAAAGCGCCTTCTATACATCCGGGTAGCCGGATAATGAGGGGGCCGGTGGTATCGAATGCGAGAGCCGCAGCGATTTCTTGGCGTCGGTTCGCCCTGCTTTCGGACCAAAACTGTTCCCGAGAATAACCACAGATGAGCCGTGCGGATGCCTTGGTCGCCGCGTGCTGCCTGCTGCCCGCATGCACCAGCGTCACGGTAGGCGAAGGCGGCGGCGAAACGATCACGGGCATAGGTGTAGTCCGCGTCGAATTGCCGCCTACCAAGGGCGGTGTGGTGGCGGTCAAGCGCAGTGGTTTGGGGCTTGGCTGGGACGACCTTCCGGCCGGCGGTGCCTGGCTCGGCTATTCGGATAGCCAGTGGGTCATCGCCGATCCGCGAGATTGCCAGTTGCTCGTCATCATCCGGTCCGCGGCTGAAGCCGAGAATGCGGCCAAGGTCCTGTCTGCACTTGAGGGGAGTTCGCCATGCGTAGTCGATCACACAAATACCTTGCAGCCCTAGCCCTGCTGCCGCTCGCGGCGGGGTGCGTTCAGGCGACGCGGCACAGCAATACGATGATCTTCGGGACCAATACGACTTTCGGGGTAAAGGCTGGTGCGTCTACCGGCGAAGTGCCGGAGATCATCGTGGGATATGATCGGCAGGAGGCAGTCATCATGCCGCTCCTTGCCAACAATGATGAGAAAAATGGTTCGACAAACCAGCTTAGCCCATGCGACCCGACCAAGCCACTGACGGTAGTCGGAGCCGAATACATCGTCCACCCGTGCTCTTTCGTTGCATCGAAAGGCGAGGCGCAGGACAGTTATTCGGTACTGGCCAGCTTCGGAGCCGAGTTTTCTGCCAAGGCGCAAACATCCGCCGAAGCCTCTGGCGGCCTTGCCCAGTATTTTGCGACCGGAATGGCGGCGCAAATTCTCGCAGCCAAGGGTGGTGCGGCATTGGTTTCCACCAGCCGTTCCGCCGGGATAGCCGCGGCGAGCAACACCGAGATCGCGGCCCTTTTTCCTGATGGCACTGGCGATCCTCGCCCTGTTATTGAAAGCTTCGACGATCCGATCAAGAATCTTCGCGTTAAGATTGCCGCAACAAGCGACAACGCGCTGGCTGGCAAGATGAAGGGCTTCGAAGCAAAACTGGGAGGAACAGTCGACCTGAAACTGGAAGAATCCTGCACAGATGTCGCGCAATGCATCCTCGCCGTCGATCAGAAGAAGGCTCTGATGAGGCGCTCTGAGTTGAAGGACGCCGTCGATGGATGGAACGAGTACTAGGAGCACACAATGTCTGACGTCATCTTACACGTTTTCGACAGCCTCGAAGAGGCTAAGAATTGCTTCGCAACTATCGCCAACTCCTCGGAGCTGCATGGTGCGATTACGACCAGCTCCGGCATGTTGTACCAGAAGGTCGGCGACAACATCTCAGAAGTAGTCGGCACCAACAAATTCTACGTCCTCGAGACCGGTGCCAACGTCGTTTCGGACTAGCTGGGATTTCAGTGCCGTTCGCACAAGCAAACGACCGCCGGTCGCCCCTTGCCGATGGCCCTCATCGGTTCGCCGACAAAGTTTTCCTCCTGAGCACCGCACGCGCTAGCACGCGAGCCAGCTCAATTCTCAGGGGAATCACACATGCCATCCACTCGAAATTTCGCCCGCGCGACGGCGGCTTCCGCGCTCGCGCTGGGGCTGGCTCTCGCCTCTCCGTCCCTCGCCGAGGAAACCGACGCCAACACCATCGTCGTCACCGGCCAGGCCAAGATCGGCGACTTCGGGCTCGACCTCACCGCGCGTGACACTGCCGCCGATCCGGGTGACGATTTCGAACGCTATGCTTCGGGCGCGTGGATCGACCGGACCGAGATTCCCGGCGATCGTCCCTCGGTCGGCTCGTTCTATAATCTGCGCGAGGATGTGACCGAAGAGGTCAACGGGCTGATCACCGAAGCGCCTGCGGGCACGCAATATGGCGCGCTCTACACCAGCTTCATGAACGAGGCGGCGATCGAGCGCGCGGGTCTGGCCCCGCTGATGCGCGATCTGGCACAGGTCGATGCGCTGTCGGACAAGAGCGCCTTCGCGCGCTACATGGGCGCGGCCTATGGCAAGTTCGGCGGCTCGCTGTTCGGCGCCGGCCCCTATGCCGACCCCGACGATCCGACGATGAACGCGCTGTGGATGTTCTCCGGCGGGCTCGGCCTGCCCGAGAAGGAATATTATTTCGACGAGAAATTCGCCGACCAGCGCGGCGCGTATCTCGCCTATCTCGAGCGCACCTTCCGCAATATCGGCGAGGCCAGCCCGCGCGAAGCGGCCAGCCGCGTGATGACTTTCGAGACCTATGTCGCGCAGCTCAATTGGGATGCTGAACAGAAACGCCAGATCGAGAAGATCAACAATCCGATGTCGGGCAGCGAACTGGCCGCCTATGCGCCGGGCGTGGATTGGGACGCGTTCTTCGCCGGTCACAACATCCCGCCGCAGGAGCGCATTATCGTTACCGACAACACCGCGATGAAGGCGATCGCCGCGCTGTTTGCCAGCACCGATCTCGATACGCTCAAGCTGTGGCAGAAGGCGCAAGCAGCGCACCAGGCCTCGCCCTATCTCAACCAGAAGATGGTTGAGAGCCGGTTCCGGTATACCAGCGCGCTCAACGGCACGAGCGAGCAGCGTGCCCGCTGGAAGCGCGCGGTCGACACGATCGACGGCTCGCTCGGCGAGCTGGTCGGCGAAGCTTATGTCGACGAATATTTCCCCAAGATCGCCAAGACGCGGATGGACGAGCTGGTCCGCAACCTGAAACTCGCCATGGGTGACCGGATCGGCGAAAACGACTGGATGAGCCCCGAGACCAAGGACGCCGCGCTCGACAAGCTCGAGCGGATGGACGTGATGGTCGGCTATCCGGAAAAATTCCGCGACTATTCGCAGCTGCCGATGTCGGCCGACGATCTCTATGGCAACATGATCGCTGCCTCGCAGTTCAACGCCGATTACGAGATGAGCGACCTTGGCAAGCCGGTCGACCGCAAGAAGTGGGGCATGAACCCGCAGACGGTGAACGCCTATAACGGCGGGCTGGAAAACAAGATGGTCTTCCCGGCCGGCATCCTCCAGCCACCCTTCTTCGATCCCTGGGCCGACCCGGCGGTCAACTATGGCGCGATCGGCGTGGTCATCGGCCACGAAATCAGCCACGGCTTCGACGACCAGGGCCGCAAGATCGACGCCAGCGGCGCGATCCGCGACTGGTGGACCACAGGCGATGCCGAACGGTTCGAGGCCGAAGCCAAGAAATTCGGCGCGCAATATGCCGCGTTCGAAGTCGTGCCGGGCAGCTTCATCAATCCCGACCTGACGATGGGCGAGAACATCGCCGATCTGGCGGGCGTGCTGGTGGCCTATGATGCCTACAAGAAATCGCTCGGCGGAGAAGAAGCGCCGGTAATCGACGGGCTGACCGGCGACCAGCGCTTCTTCCTCGCCTACGCGCAGGTGTGGCGGGCCAAGGCGCGCGAGGACAGCTTGCGCAACCAGGTCGCAACCGACCCGCACAGCCCCGCGCGCTATCGCACCATCGCCCCGCTGCGCAATGTCGATGCATGGTACGAAGCCTTCAACATCACGCCCGAAGACGCGATGTATATCGCGCCCGAGGACCGCGCACGGATTTGGTAACCATGAAGGCGGCGTGCGAGCGTATTTGCCGCACGTCGCCCTCGCCAATTTCGCGTCGCCAGATCCGGGAAGATCGTGAACATTCCGCGCCAAATCGTTAACGATTGGGCGCTAGAAAACGCGATCGTACGCGCGAGAAGAGGTCAAGGTCGCAGCCGGTGCACATCGACGATCAATTCGACGGCAATAGCGCCGGCCTGATGAACCGTGTCCCGGTCGATCCCTACGAGATCGAGCGCGAAGCGGTGATCGCCATGCTCGAACGCGAGCAGCGTTCGCTGACCGCCAGCCTGATCGCGCTGGCGCTGATGGCGGTCGGCGTGGCGCTGATGCCCAACCCGCTGTCGATGGCGGTCCTGCTCGCGCTGCGCTTCTGTTCATTCCTCTACACCCGCAAGGCCGCCGCGCGGCTGGAACAGCTGGCGCGCGCGCGTCAGCCGATGCGCCACGCGCGCTGGATCCTGGTCTTCGCCATGTCGATGACCGGGGTGACGCTGGGGCTATTGCTGTGGCCACCGCCACCCGATGGTTCGGTGCTGGCGGTCAATCTGGTCCGCGGCGTGGTCTTGTTAACGGCGACGCTCATCGCGGTGACGCTGGCCGCGCTGCCCTCTGCGCGAGATGCCATGCTGGCAAGCTTCTGGCTGACGACTTTCGGGTTTTACCTGTTCCACCCCGGCGTCCAGCACCCGGTGCTGATCGCGATCCTTGCGCTGATGGTCATCGGCATCCGCATCTACAGTTCCTCCACCGGGCTGCATATCCGGAGCGCGGCACAGATGCTGGTCGAAAACCGGCAACTGTCCGAGGATCTGGCCGATGCGCTTGCACATGCCGAATTCCTCAGCTGGCGCGATCCGCTCACCGGCCTGTTCAACCGGCGCAAGCTGTTCGAGGAAACGCGCATGGAACACAGTGCGCTCTCGCGGCACCTGCTCACCATCGATCTCGACCGGTTCAAGACGATCAACGACACCTTCGGCCATGGCGTGGGCGACCACGTGCTGATCGCAACCGCCGATACGATCCGCGAATGGTGCCATTCGATCGAAGGCACCAGGGAACATCAGGCCTTCCGCCTCGGCGGAGAGGAATTCCTGGTCATCGTGCGCGGGCTCGATGATGTCGAGGTCGCCGAAGCGGCCGAAGCGCTGCGCCTGCAGATCGCCGGGCTGGAGGACCAGTTCGACACCTATCCCGACATCGCCATTTCGGCCTCGATCGGGCTGGCCAGCTGGCGGTTCGGCGAAGGGATGGACGATGCGCTGCTGCGCGCCGATATTGCCTGCTACGAAGCGAAAAACACGGGTCGCAACCAGGTCCGCCGCGCCGCCTGAGCGCGCCGCCTGACCGCTCGACCGTTGCACCGCAGCGACGAAACGGGGACCAAAGAACCCCCGCCAACCGTTCCATATACGAGACCAACACCGCGCCACAGCGCATGAAATCGCATGCGCAGGTCGCAGCGCCGGTGTGATACATGATTACGCAATGAAAGGTGCCCGCCTTATGGATAAGGACACCGCGCACAACAGGAACCAAGCCGGCGGGACGCGCCACGCGTCCGCCCCAAGCGCGAACACAGACGATACGCTCAAGACCATCCTCGACGATCTCAACCGTCCGCTGGACGAGGTCGACTGGTCGCATACCACGCTGCATGGAAAACGCGGAGAGAAGCCCGAGCGTTTCCTCAAACGCCTGCGCCGCGAGCGCCAGCATCGCCGCGAGCTGCGCCGCGCACGGCAGGCTGCCGCCAAGGCATTCGACGTCCGGCCGCGCCTCTCCACCCGCAAGCACGCAACGCTGATGCTGGGGGCCGGGGCGCTGGGCCTGACAGCCTTTACCGGCCCGCCCAGAGCCCCGCAGCCGAGTGCGGCAAACATGGTTCTCGGCCCCACGCAAGGCGTGCGCCAACCCGCCCCGCTGCTTACGGCGAGCGATACGTTCAAGCAGGCGCTGATCGAGGAGGAAGGCGTTCGCTATACCGTGTACCGCGATGTCGCCGGCTATCCTACGGTGGGGGTTGGCCATCTGGTCCAACCGCGCGACCGGCTGCGGGTCGGCGACCGGGTGAGCGAGCAACGCGTGCTCGCTTTTCTCGATGCCGACTTGGCCGAAGCCGAACAGGGTGTCCGCCAGTTGGTCGGCGACCTGCCACTTCACCAGCATGAATTCGATGCGCTGCTCGACCTCGTCTACAATGTCGGGATCGGCAATGTCTCGCCCAGCGAAAGCCCGCGTCTCAATGCGGCGATCGATGCGCGCGATTACGACGCGATTGCCGAGGAGCTGAACTATACGCATGCCGGCGGCGCATTCGCCAAGGGACTGGAACACCGCAGCGATCGCCGCGCGAGCATCTTTATGGATGCTGCCTATGAGAACCCGCGCGAGAGTGCCGCACACAATGCGGCCTGAGCGAGAATGGCCCGATCCGGTGCGGGCTTGCGCCGGGAGGACGAAACGCCCTACCAATCAAGCAGGTCCGCGGCGGCCTGCTGAAACCCCTGCAATACGCCGACCGAGCGGCGTCACGATCCATGTCCCATCGCCTCTTCGTCGGTATCCGGCCCCCTCCCCCGATCCGCGATGCGCTGATCGACCTGATGGAAGGTGTCGATAACGCCCGCTGGCAGGACGACGACCAACTGCACCTGACCCTGCGCTATGTCGGCGTGGTCGATACCCATGCGGCGGATGAACTGTCCGAACGGCTGCGTGCTGCCAGTGGTCCCGCATTCGACCTGACGATAGTCGGGACGGGAGCGTTCGAACGCAAAGGGGTTGCGCATACGCTGTGGGCCGGGATCGCGCCGTCGATCGAACTGACCCGGTTCCAGCAGCGCGTGGAACGCATCTGCATTGCCGCGGGACACGAGCCCGAACACCGGAAATACCACCCGCATATCACGTTGGCGCGCACCAACCGCGGCACCGCGCCGCTTGCCCCGTTGCTCGCACGGACGGCGGACCTGCGGCTGGGCCCGTGGACTGCGGATTCGTATATTCTGTACGAAAGTTTCCTGCGACCCGAAGGTTCAGTCTATGAGCCGGTAGTCCGCTATCCCTTGGTTCCCGATCCATGACGCGCACCGCCCTCTCCCTGCTATCGACCCTGACGCTGGCGTTTGGCGGCTGTTCGCCCGCGGATGCGCCCGCTGGCGAGGATGCGCCCGCACTGGCGAGCGACCCTGCCTCCCCCGACGATTGCCTGCTGCTGGTCTGGTCGAGCCAGGAAGAACGGCATGCGCAATTCGACCGCACGCACGACTTCGTCGATGGCGGGGCGATCTCCTGCGCGACGGGAACCAGCGCCAGCCAGTTCGACGCCGCGATTGCAGCGCTACGCGATGCTGCCAGCAGCGGAAACAAGCGCCGGATGCTCGAGGAGATCGGGCTCCCGCTGCTGTATATCGATGCCGCGGGAAACCGCCGCGAAATCGAGGATCGCGGCGAGGTCGAGGCGGTATTCGACGAGATTTTCGATCCCGCGATGATCGCATTGCTGCAGCGACTGGACCTATCGCAGATGAGCGTGGCGAAGGACCAGGGCGGGTTCTTCACCCTCGGCGCCGTCTGGCTGGTGGTCGACCGGGATGGCGGGCGTCCGCGGCTGATGACGGTCAATCGCCAGGCGCTCGACGAAGCGCTGGAGATCGCGCGCGACCAGGCCGAGCGGAACCAGGGCGACCGCGTTCCGTTCGATTAATGTAGGAGCAGCGCCGACCGGCGACGTTTGCGCGCTTGCGCGCGGTCGCGAAGCGGTCCTATCGCACTCCCATGATCGCAATATTGCGCCGGGCATCCGTCCGGCGTTTCATATCATCCTGAGGGGACAAGCATGAAGGCCCAGATTCTGGCCACCGTCGCAACCGCAGCATTGCTCGCCGGTTGCACCACCGCATATGGGGAAGACCTCGACACCATGGCCACACCCAGCGCCGACGCCGCCGCCATTCCGACCGGCACGGGCTATTTCGCCGCAGACAGCATGCTGCCGTTCAAGACGCCCGATTTTTCGAAGATCTCCGAAGACGATTACATCCCCGCTTTCGAGCAGGGCATGGCGATCCAGAAGGCCGAAATCCAGGCGATCATCGACAATCCCGCCCCGCCGACGATGGACAACACCATCGTCGCGCTGGAAAAATCGGGCCGGATGCTCGGCCGCGTGGCGCGCGTGTTCTTCGCCGTGACCGGGTCGAACACCACCGATCGGCTCGACGAGATCAACACCGAAATCAGCCCCAAGCTGACGGCGCATGGCGATTCGATCGTGCTCAACCCCGAGCTCTTCGCGCGCGTGAAGGCGGTGTATGACAACCGCGCCGCGATGACGATGACGCCCGAAGACGCGACACTGCTCGAAGACACTTATGACGGCATGGTCCACGCCGGCGCGCTGCTGACCGAAGCACAGCGTACGCGGGTCAAGGAAATCAATTCCGAACTGTCCGAAATCACCACTGAATTCGGCCAGCAGGCCCGTGCCGCGATGGCCGACCAGCCGGTCGTCTTCGACAGCCGCGACGATCTCGCGGGACTGTCCGAATCCGACATCAAGGCCGCCGCCGACCTGGCTGCCGAAAAGGGCTTCGAGGGCAAATACGCCATCGCGCTGCAGAACACGACGCAGCAGCCGCTGCTGCCGAGCATGACCAACCGTGCCGCGCGTGAGAAGCTGTTCAAGGCGAGCTACAACCGCGCCAACGGCACCACCGACATCGACACGCGTCCGCTGGTGGCCAAGACCGCCGCGCTGCGCGCCGAGAAGGCGGCGCTGTTCGGCGAAGCCGATTGGGCGAGCTACGCCATGTGGGACCGGATGGCGGAAAAGCCCGCCACCGCGCTCGGTTTCATGGAGCGCATGGTCCCCGCCCTCGCCGCCACGCAGCGGCGCGAAGCGGCCATGCTCAACGAAGCGATCGCGTCGGACGGCGGCGATTTCGAAGTCCAGCCGTGGGACTGGTATCGCTATGCCAACAAGGTCAAGGCGGAACGCTACGACCTCGATGAAGATGCGGTGGCCGAGTATTTCCAGCTTGAGACGGTGCTCGAAGACGGTGTCTTCTACGCTGCCAACAAGCTCTACGGGCTCGATTTCAAGCGCCGCACCGACCTGCCGGTCTATCACCCCGACGTCTGGACCTACACCGTCTACGACCGCGACGGCAGCGAACTGGGCCTGTTCTATTTCGACCCGTTCCAGCGCGAATCCAAGCGCGGCGGTGCGTGGATGAGCAACTTCGTCGATCAGAGCGATCTGTGGGGCACCAAGCCGGTGATCTACAACGTGCTCAACATTCCCAAGGCTCCTGCGGGCGAAACCCAGCTGGTCAGCTTCGACAACGTCAACACGCTGTTTCACGAATTTGGCCATGCGCTGCACGGCTTCTTCGCCGACCAGCGGTATGAAAGCCTGTCGGGCACTGCGGTTGCGCGCGATTTCGTGGAGTATCCGAGCCAGGTCAACGAAATGTGGGCGACCTATCCCGAAGTACTGTCGAACTACGCCAAGCACTACAAGACCGGCGAAACCATCCCGGCTGAAATGATCGAGAAGCTCGAGGCCGCATCGCAGTTCAACCAGGGCTATGATTTCGGCGAAGTCGTCGAAGCCGCCCTGCTCGACATGAAGTGGGCGGCGCTGTCGAAGGAAGAAGCAGCAGCGATCGACACGCCGGCCGAAGTCAGCCAGTTCGAGCGCCAGTCGCTGGAACAGCTGGGGCTGGAAATCGACCTCGTCCCGCCGCGCTATCGGACGACCTATTTCAACCACATCTTCAGCTCGCCCAGCGGGTATAGCGCTGGCTATTACAGCTATCTGTGGACCGAAATGCTCGACCGCGACAGCCGCAAGTGGTTCATGGACAATGGCGGCCTGACGCGCGCCAATGGCGACCACTATCGCAAGACCGTGCTCAGCACGGGCGGGACGATGGATTATTTCGAGATGTTCCGGAACTTCGCCGGGCGCGAACCCGACGTGACTCCGATGCTCGAAGCGCGCGGCCTCATCGCGGGCGATGAAGCGGCGGACAGCGAAGTCTCCGACGGCGCGCTGCCGACGCAGACCACGCCGTAATCAGGCGCTGACCAGGGCCCGGTGGCGCGGTTCGCCGATCCACCGGGCCGGGACTTTCCAGACGCGCTCGATCACTTGCTGGTCGAGCGCGTCTTCGCATCTGCCATCGGCGGCGACCCGCCCCTGATCGAGCACGACGACCCGGTCGGCATGGTTCATCGCGTGGGCGAGATCATGCAGCACGAGGACCACGCCCGCGCCGCCAGCGGCAGCGGCGCGCAAATGGCGCAGCAAGGCGAGCTGGTGCGCGATATCGAGCGCGGCGAGCGGTTCGTCGGCGAGGATCCAGCGCGGCTCCCCCGCCAGCACGCGCGCGAGCAGGACGCGCGCGGTCTCGCCGCCCGAAAGCGTCTGCGCGCGGCGGTCTGCGAGTGGGGCGATATCGAGCGCCTCGAGCGCGGCATCGACTGGCGCGGCCAGCCGGTCGCCATGCGCGAGGCGGCCCAGTTCGACCACGCTGCGCACAGGCACATCCCATGCGATTTCATGTGCTTGCGGGAGATAGCCGAGGGCCCGTGCGCGCTCGCGCCGGGGCATGGCATGGACCTGCTCCGCATCGAGCAGCACAGCTCCGTCATCGACGGGTAGCAGTCCCGCCAGCGCTTCGAGCAGGCTCGACTTGCCCGCCCCATTGGGACCGCAGATGGCGGTTATCGTACCCGGTTCGAGCACGAGCGAGACGCCATAGAGCCGGTCGGCGATGGTGACCTGTGCCGCGGCCAGCCTCATGCCAGCCCCCGGCGCATACGCAGCAGCAGCCACAGGAAGAACGGCGCGCCAAGCAGGCTGAGCGCAATGCCCAGCCGCAATTCGGTAACCAGCGGCAGCACCCGCACCGCGCTGTCGGCCACGAGCACCAGCAGCGCCCCGGCCAGCGCGCTCGGCACGATCAATTGCGAGGGCCGCCGGTCGGTCAGCGGGCGCACCAGATGCGGGACGATCAGCCCGACGAAGCCGATGATGCCCGCCACCGCCACGCTCGCCCCCACGGTCAATCCGACTCCTGCAATCAGCAGCCACAGCAGGCGGTGCGTATCGACACCCAGCGAACGCGCCACCGGTTCGCCCAGCATCAGCGCATCGAGCGACCGGCCGCTGCGCCACAGCACTGCCACGCCCAGAGCGACCAGCGGGGCGGCGAGCCAAACTTCACGCCAGCTGCGGTCGGTCAGCGCGCCGTTGAGCCACATGACGATCTCGCTCATCGCGAAAGCATTGGGCGCCATGCTGATCGCCAGCGCGGTCAGCGCCCCGGCGAGGCTCGCCACCATCAGCCCGGCAAGCGTGAACAGCGCAATCCCGCCGGTGCGGCCGGCGATTGCGGCGAGCAGTCCCATCGCCCCGCCCGCGCCGATCAGCGCGAACAGCGGCAGCAACCAGGGCGAGATGGCATAGCCGAACCACAGTGCGGCAACCGCGCCCAGCGCCGCGCCCGGGGCAATGCCGAACAGTCCGGGATCAGCCAGCGGATTGCGCAGATAGCCCTGCATCGCCGCTCCGCTCGCGCCCAGACCCGCGCCGACGACAATCGCCAGCAGCGCGCGTGGCAGCCGCAGTTCGGCGAGGATCAGCGAGGCATTGGGCGTGCTCGCCGGATCGAGCCAGACGCGCCCGGCCAGCAGCGACAGCGGCAGCGCGAGTACGAGCAGCGCACCGAACAGCAGCGTGGCGCGGTTCATGATGCACGCTGCCGGATCGCGGCCAGCCGTTCGGCTGCGCGGATGATCGTAGGGCCGCCGCAATAGAGCAGACTGGTATCGAATTGCTCGCGCCGCATCTGCGGCAGCGCGTCGAGCACCGGATGGCGCTGGCCGACTGCACCGCCTGCTACCAGCAGCACTTCGGGCGGCGCGGCGACGACCTCCTCCAGCGACACGAAATCGGCCTGCGCAAGCCCGCGTGCGGGAGCGACATTGGCGAAGCCGGTCCGCGCGAGCAAATCGCTCACCAGCGCCTGTTCGCCCGCGACGATACCGCCGGGCTGCCACAGCAGCGCCTCGACCCGTTCGCCACCTGTCGGGGCCGCAGCGGCAAGCGCCGCCTCGATCCGCGCGACCAGCTGTTCGCCTGCCGCGGAATCACCCGCCAGCGCCGCCAATTCGCGCACCTGCGCCGCGCTGTCATCGACATCGCTGGCGATGCCGAAGGTCGCCACTTCGATGTCCAGCGCATCGAGCGAGGCGCGCGTCGCCGGGGCGAGGAAACTGCCTGCAACCACCAGATCGGGATCGAGCGCGAGCACTTCCTCCACCGTCCCGCCGGTTGCACGGAACCGCGCCGCCATGGCGGGCTCCATCGAACTGGCGCGCGGATCCTTGCTGTAATGCGAGATCGCCAGCAATTGCCCCGGTGCGGCGATCTCCGCGAGGATCGCATCGGTACAGGGATTGAGGCTGACGATCGTCGGGCGGCCGTCCGGCGGCGGCGCTTCGGCCCTGCCGCCCGCGCAAGCGGCGAGCAGCAGGACCGAGGCGACAAACAGCGGTTTCACATCCGCGCCCTGATCCCGCCGAAGACACCGCGTCCGGCGGAGCCATATCCGGCGACCGTCTGGTAGTCGGTGTCGAAGACATTCTCGACCCTGCCGAACAGCTCCAGATTGTCGCCCACGCCGAAGGATGCCCGCACGTCGAGCAGTTCGTAACCGTCGATCCGGTTGGTGTTCGCGCCATTGTCCCAGCTGGGTCCGACGATCCGCAGGTCCGCCCCCAGCGCGAGGCCGAAGCTGCTGGCCCAATCGGCATAAAGCGTGCCGAAATGATTGGGCCGCCGCGCCAGTTCGAGCCCGGAGGTGCGATCCTCCGCATCGACATAGGCATAGGTCCCCGCCAGCCGCAGACCGGGAGCAAGATCGACACCCGCCTCGGCCTCGATCCCCTGCGCGCGGGCGCGGGCGGTGTTGAGATAGACGCCCGAAGGCCGTTCGGCGGTAAAGCCGAAGCCGATCAGATTGTCGCTGTCGCGGCGGAAACCCGTCAGCGCGAGGTGCAGCCCCGAACCGCGCTGACCCTTCTCGACACCGAGATCGTAGCTGGTGCTTTCCTCGGGATCGAGCTGCGTGTTTCCGTAGAAGGACAGCAATTGGTAAAGCGTCGGTGCCTTGAAGCCCTCACCCACGCTGGCGCGCAGCCGCCAGTCGCTGCCGAAGCCATAGCTGACATCGCCGCCAAAGCTGACATGCGTGCCGAACTGTTCGTGGTCGTCGACGCGCGCCCCGGCATGCGCGGCCAGCCGGCCCATCACCCAACCAAGCTGCGCATAGGCGCCGCTGATCTCGGTTTCGGCGGCAGCATCGAAGCTGGTTTCGAACGCGGTCCATTCGTGATCGCCGCCAAAGGCCAGCGCCAGCCCGCCCAGCAGGCGGTATTCGCCGCGCAGCGACAGGCGTTCCGAACTGCCGTCGCTGGCGAAGGTCTCCGCGCCTGCGCCATTGCGGTTGGCGCGCTCGGTGTCCGAGCGGCTGTAAGCCGCGCGCAGCGTCAGGTCGTTGCCGTAATAGGCCAGCCCGACATCGCCCCAATAGCGCGTGGTCTTCTGCGTATCGTCGGTATCCGCAAGCACGAAAGCAGGTGCGGGGAAACCGTCGATCTCGACCTCGCCCTCGGCAAAATTGCCATGCGCGAACAGCTCGAGGCTCGGCGTCAGATTGACGAAGGCGCTGGTGCCAAGCGCGAATTGCTGCGAACCGTCGGCCTCGGTGCCCGAGGCGGCTGCCGAAAACCCGTCGGTTTCGTACCACGAGCCGGTCAGGCCGAAGAACACATCGTCATTGCCCGCGCCTGCGGCCGCGCTGGCGAAGAGCGTGTCGCGCGCGCCGAATTCGACGCTGCCGGCCAGACCGCGCTCGGTGCGGGTCGAGACATCGATGACGCCGCCCACGGCTTCCGAACCCCAGATGGTGCTGTTCGAGCCGCGCAGTACGTCAACCTTGCCCGCTGTGCCGAGCAACAGATTGCCGAAATCGAAGCCGCCCGACGGGCTGGCCTGGTCGGCCACGCGCACGCCATCGACCAGCACGAGCAATTGGTCCGCATTCGCCCCGCGCACATTGACGCTGGTTACCGTGCCGATCCCGCCGCTGCGCGACAGCGACAGGCCGGGGACGCGGTTCAGCGCGCGCACCGGGTCGGCGCCCTGGAGGGTCTCGATCTCGGTGCGGTCGATGACGGTGACCGACTGGCCGGTATTGCGCAGATCGGTGCCGAGGCCATTGGCGGTGACAGTGATGACCGCCTCACCGGCGCGCGGCGCGGTGCCCGCACGGGGCGCGTCGGCAACGGTCGCTTGCTCGCTTCCGGCGTCCTGCCGTTCGACGATCTCGGCCAGCGCCTGCTCGCTCGGGCTCTGCGCGTATGCCGCAGTGGGAATGGCCGAAGCCGTCAGGAAAAACAGATATTTGTACACGTAACCTCCTATCATAGACGAATCGCCGTCCATGACGGGAGGGAGCAGGATTGCTCCTTCCACGTTTGCCTACGATACACCCCGCCCGCGGCCGAACGACGGTCATGGGCAGGTCTCCTGGCTCCCGGATCGACGCTTTCCCGCCGCCTTCCCGGACCAAGGCCCAGTGGCATGTGGCGGGATCGCTCCCCGGTCACAGTTGCGGGGGCAGCGGAGGGTTTGCACCTCCTTCCCTCTTCGGGCCTGCGCGAACAGGCCAACCCGTGACTCGGCCGCCCGACTAACGCGCGATGCCGCAATGCACAAGACGATCCTTCGTTAAGCACTATCTGATAGTTATATCGCGAACGCACCTTACGTCCCGATGCGGGATGGTGCGCCCACCCGGCTAGGGATAAGGACCAGGCTGGGCTATTGCAGCGGAAGAAAGCAGGAAGCGAATTGCGTCAATCGAAGGCCAGAGCGGACCGAAGCAGGCGCGCCCCGCGCGTCCCGTCCGCGCGCGCCAAACGGTTCGAGGCGCGTCGCCGCAACCGGCGCAAGCTGGTCTCGCGCGGGGCGCTGCTAGCCGGAGCGATCGCGCTGCCGACGGTTGCTGCGCAGGGCGAATGGGCGGATCTGAAGAGCGCGATGGGGCTTACCGAAGAGCGCGTCGCCTTTGCCCCCATGCCGTTCGAAACCCCGGGTGAAAGTTTCCCCGGCTCGGCGTTCTATTATCTCGAGGATGCTCCGCGCCTCGCCATCGATGTGAGCGACCTGCGGCAAAGCGAGGGCACGTTCGAAACGGTCGAGTTTACCGAAAGCCACGGGGCGGGCGCAGCGGCGCAGGCATTCCGGCAGGCGGGCAGCGGGCTCGACAAGGCGCGCGCGCTGCAATGCCTGTCGATGGCGGTCTATTACGAGGCGGCCAGCGAGAGCTACGGCGGGCAGCAGGCGGTTGCGCAAGTGGTGCTCAACCGGGTCGCGCATCCGGCCTATCCCGCCAGTATCTGCGGCGTGGTGTTCCAGGGATCGGAGCGCACGACCGGCTGCCAGTTCAGCTTTACCTGCGATGGATCGCTTGGCCGCACGCCCGCCCGCCGGGCCTGGGCGGTGGCACAGTCGGTTGCACTGGCGGCGCTGGCGGGCGAAGTCTACCAGCCGATCGGGCTCGCGACGCATTACCACACCAATTACGTGAACCCCTATTGGGCGGCGAGCCTTGATTTCATCGGCGCGATCGGCGCGCACCGATTTTATCGCTGGAAGGGTGGCGCGGGCACCGCGGGCGCGTTTACCGATGCCTATGCGGGCAGCGAGCCACTGGCTGCACCCAATGTCCGGCGGGCGGAACTCGATGTGCCGGGTCCGGTGGCCCCTGCCCCGCCATCGAACGACACGATCAGCCTCGGCGCGGCTTCGACGGTCCCGGTAGGCGGGACGGGTGCAACGACTGCCGCCCCCGCGAGCACCAAGCTGCCGCAATCGGGGCGCGTGAAGGACGAATATGCCAATTCGGGCAAATGGATCAGCGAGCCGGGGCGGAAATAGCCGCGTAGCTTGCGCGGAGGCGATCCTTTACGTCTTCACAACCATGCTGCGGAACCGAAGCTTAGCGGTGGCCGGGTAGGACCGATTGATCCCCCAGCCGCTTCACAAGGACAGAGGCATGCCCCTCCATTTCGCCGCCGCCCGTTCCGCCGCGCATTCGCCGATCGCCCGCGCCTTGGCGAAAAAGGCGCTCGCCCGCGCTGCCAACGACAATGGCGATGCGGCGCATATGCAGGCGGAAGCGTCGAGCTTCGACCATATGATGCGCGCTGCGCTGCGGCACTTTGCCGAACACGGGATGGGCGCAGCCGAAGGGGCGCGGCAACAGGCCGAGCAGGCGCATTTCACCGGCGATACCGAGGCGTATGAGTGGTGGCTGGGTGTCTGCCGTACGCTTGATCGCCGTCTTGCCGAAAGCCTCGAGAGTACGATCGCCATCGACGCCCTGCTGGCCCGTTAAGCAACGCCCGGACGGGGGTAAGCGTTCTTCCGGAGGTGACATGTGCGCCCGGATGAGTGCTCATAGGCGCAGACCTATGCTCAGGAATGCCCATTTGCATCGCGGCGACATGCGCCATCGCCGACCGCCGCGAAGCGCCCTTCCCAAGGCTTCCCAGTCTGCGGCGACGGCTGGCCCATACCGCCAGCATATCCTTGAATTCGCGCACCTATTGCAATTGCGAACCATTTGCAAACATAGTTTGGTGAGCTGAAGGCATTGGCGGTTGCAATCCCTCCGGCGCGGGCCTAGGGCGCACACGCAATCGACCGGGTGCCATGCCTCCTCTGCGGGACACTTGACGCATGGCCCAGTTTCGGTCCGGGTATCATCTCTGTCCCGCACGGCAGGAACAAGGACCCTCATTTCCATGGCACGCAAGAAGATCGCCCTTATCGGCTCCGGCATGATCGGCGGAACGCTCGCCCACCTCGCGGCGAAGAAGGAAATGGGCGACATCGTCCTGTTCGACATCGCCGAAGGCATGCCGCAGGGCAAGGCGCTGGACCTGTCGCAGTGCGGCCCGGTCGAAGGCTTCGACGCCAAGATCACCGGTAGCAACGATTATGCCGACATCGCCGGCGCCGACGTGGTGATCGTCACCGCCGGTGTGCCGCGCAAGCCCGGCATGAGCCGCGACGATCTGCTCGGCATCAACCTCAAGGTGATGAAGTCGGTCGGCGAAGGCATCAAGAACAACGCCCCCGACGCATTCGTCATCTGCATCACCAACCCGCTCGACGCGATGGTCTGGGCGCTGCGTGAGTTTAGCGGCCTGCCGCACAACAAGGTCGTCGGCATGGCCGGCGTGCTCGACAGCGCGCGCTTCGCCACCTTCCTCGCGTGGGAGTTCGATGTCTCGGTCAAGGACGTGAACGCCTTCGTGCTCGGCGGCCACGGCGACACCATGGTCCCCGTCACCAGCTACACCACGATCAACGGCATCCCGGTCAACGACTTCGCCAAGATCAAAGGCGTCTCGGAAAGCCGCATTGACGAAATCGTCGACCGCACCCGCAAGGGCGGCGGCGAGATCGTCGGCCTGCTCGGCAATGGCTCGGCCTATTATGCGCCTGCCACCAGCGCGATCGCGATGGCCGAAGCCTATCTCGGCGACACCAAACGCATCCTGCCCTGCGCCAGCTATGTCGACGGCAGATACGGCCTCGACGGGCTGTATGTCGGCGTGCCGACGATGATCGGCGCGGGCGGCACCGAAGAAGTGATCGAAATCGAACTGTCGGACGAAGAGAAGTCCAACCTCAAGGTCTCGACCGATGCGGTCGAAGAGCTGCTCGAAGCCTGCAAGGGCCTGGATAGCTCGCTGGCCTGAGCGAGACGATGCGGAAGCTCTTTTTCCTCCCCGTCCTGCTGCTTGCCGCCCCCGCGGCGGCGCAGCAGGAGCCGTCCACTGCTGCACATGTCACCGAAGCGATCGCCGCCTGCCAGGCAATCACCGAAGCCGATGACGTGCGATATGACAATTTGCCCCCGATGGAGTGGGACAATGCCAAGCGGCGTGGCGCACGATCGCAGCGTGTGTTCAAGGGGCTTTACCAGAAAGAGGGCAACAACGCGCTGATCGTCGTTGCGAACGAGCAACTCGAGGCCAAGACCTGCGTCGTGCAGGCCTTCCTTCCGGATACCGCTTCTTACGTCCCCCTGCTGCAGGAGGTGTCGCAGTCAATCGGCACGCCCGAACAGCAGGACGGTTACAGCTATTTCTGGACGATCGCGGGCCATACGGTCCGGGTCGATCCCGCGGGTGATGCAAAGCGCCCGTTCGCCCGTTTCGAAATTTCCGCAATTCCCCAGGAGAGTGCCGAATGAGTATCCTCGTAGACAAGAACACCAAAGTCATCACGCAGGGGATGACCGGCGACACCGGCACCTTCCACACCGAGCAGGCGCTCGCCTATGGCACGCAGATGGTTGCAGGCGTGACCCCCGGCAAGGGCGGTAGCGAGCATATCGGCCTGCCCGTTTACAACACCGTTTCCGAAGCCAAGGCCGAAACCGGCGCGACCGCTTCGTGCATCTATGTCCCGCCGCCCTTCGCCGCGGATTCGATCCTCGAGGCGATCGACGCCGAGATCGAGCTGATCGTCGCGATCACCGAAGGCATTCCCGTGCTCGACATGGTGCGCGTCAAGCGCGCGCTCGAAGGCTCGAAGTCGCGCCTGATCGGTCCGAACTGCCCCGGCGTCCTGACCCCCGGCGAATGCAAGATCGGCATCATGCCCGGTTCGATCTTCAAGAAGGGCAGCGTCGGCGTCGTCAGCCGTTCGGGTACGCTGACCTATGAAGCCGTGCACCAGACCACCACGGTCGGCCTCGGCCAGACCACCGCAGTCGGCATTGGCGGCGACCCGGTCAACGGCACCAATTTCATCGACGTGCTCGACCTCTTCCTCGACGATGACGACACCAAGTCGATCATCATGATCGGCGAAATCGGTGGCAGTGCCGAAGAAGAAGCCGCCGAATTCATCAAGCAGGAAGCCGCCAAGGGCCGTGAAAAGCCGATGGTCGGCTTCATCGCCGGACGTACCGCGCCTCCGGGCCGTCGCATGGGCCATGCCGGTGCCATCGTTTCGGGTGGCCAGGGCGGCGCCGACGACAAGATCGCCGCGATGGAAGCTGCGGGCATCCGCGTCTCCCCCTCGCCCAGCGAACTCGGCACCACGCTCGACGCGCTGCTGAAGGAACTCGCCTGACGGCCAGCGCGGACGGCCTCCCCTTTCGGGACCGTCTGCGCGGCTGAGGCATTGCCATAGAGAGCCGACAGCAGGTCGGCACGAGAAGGTGACCCGGATGGGCAACGAAAGCCACGATTTCCTCCCCGAGCTGGGCGACCAGGAAGGCCCGCAGCAGGGCCCGAGCTGGGGCAACCCGCGCTGGCTTGCCGAAGTGGTCGACAGCGAGGCGGATCTGACCGCCGCGCTCGATCCCACGCAGATGCGGATGGCAGTGGCCAAGGCGGCGGAAAAGACGGGCAAGGCGCTCGATCCAAAGGCTATCGAGCAGGCGGCGGACGATTCGATCCGCGCCATGTTGCTGGTGCGCCTCTATCGTGTACGCGGCCATCTCGCTGCCAATCTCGACCCGCTCGGCCTGTCACACCGCGAAGTGCCCGAGGATCTGACGCTCGAATGGCATGGCTTTGGCGGTCAGGAAGACCGCGAAGTCTATGTCGGCGGCGTATTCGGCTTCGAATGGGTCAGCATCGGTGAGCTCTTCGACGTGCTGCGCGCGACCTATTGCGGCAATGTCGGCCTCGAATACATGCATATCTCGGATACCGAGGAACGCCGGTTCCTGCAGGACAAGTTCGAGACGCCCGAGGACACGATCCAGTTCACCCCCGAAGGCAAGAAGGCGATCCTCGCCGCCGTAATCCGCGGTGAGCAATACGAGAAATTCCTCGGCAAGAAATACGTCGGCACCAAGCGTTTCGGCCTCGATGGCGGCGAATCGATGATCCCCGCGCTCGAAGCGGTGATCAAATATGGCGGCCAACTCGGCACGCGCGAGATCATCTACGGCATGGCCCACCGCGGCCGTCTGAACGTGCTCGCCAATGTCATGGGCAAGCCGTACAAGGTCATCTTCCACGAATTCTCGGGCGGCAGCGCCAACCCCGACGATGTCGGCGGCTCGGGCGATGTGAAATACCACCTCGGCACCAGCACCGATCGCGAATTCGACGGCATCAATGTCCATATGTCGCTGGTGCCCAACCCCAGCCACCTCGAGGCGGTGAACCCCGTCGTACTCGGCAAGAGCCGCGCGCAGCAGGCGATCCGCGACGATCTACGCCAGCACGAGCAGGTCCTGCCGGTGCTGCTGCACGGCGATGCGGCCTTTGCCGGCCAGGGTATCGTGTGGGAGTGCCTCGGTTTCTCGGGCGTGCGCGGCTACAACACCGGCGGCTGCCTGCACTTCGTCATCAACAACCAGATCGGCTTCACCACCAGCCCGCAATTCGCGCGCAGCTCGCCCTACCCAAGCGATGTCGCCAAGGGCGTGCAGGCACCGATCCTCCATGTGAACGGCGACGATCCCGAAGCGGTGACCTTCGCCTGCAAGCTGGCGGTCGAATACCGCCAGACCTTCGGCCGCGACATCGTGATCGACATGTGGTGCTATCGCCGCTTCGGCCATAACGAGGGCGACGAACCCAAGTTCACCCAGCCGCTGATGTATGACGAAATCCGCCAGCACCCCAAGGTCAGCGAAATCTACTCCGCGCGCCTCGAGGAAGAAGGCGTGATCGAGAAGGGCTATGCCGACGGGCTGAGCGCCGAGTTCATCGACCACCTCGAGCAGGAGTTCGAGGCGGCCAAGGATTACAAGCCCGACCAGGCCGACTGGTTCGGCGGTCGCTGGTCCGGGATGAACAAGCCCGCCGATCCCGAGACCGCGCGCCGCAATGTCGAAACCGCACTCGAAAAGAAGCTGTTCGACAGCCTCGGCCGCACGCTCACCACGGTGCCCGACGACCTGACCATCCACAAGACGCTGGGCCGCGTGCTCAAGGCAAAGGACGAGATGTTCTCCAGCGGCGAAGGGTTCGACTGGGCCACCGCCGAAGCGCTCGCCTTCGGCAGCCTCGTCACCGAAGGGTTTGGCGTGCGCCTGTCGGGCCAGGATTCGGGACGTGGCACCTTCAGCCAACGCCATGCGGTCTGGGTCGACCAGAAGGACGAGCGCAAATACATCCCGCTGACCACGCTGCCGCATGGCAAGTTCGAGGTCTATGACAGCCCGCTGTCCGAATATGGCGTGCTCGGCTTCGAGTACGGCTTCGCCATGGCCGATCCCAAGAGCCTGGTGATGTGGGAAGCGCAGTTCGGCGATTTCGGCAATGGCGCGCAAATCGTGATCGACCAGTTCATCGCCGCGGGCGAAGTCAAATGGCTGCGCGCCAATGGCCTCGTCCTGCTGCTGCCGCATGGCTATGAAGGCCAGGGCCCCGAGCACAGCTCGGCCCGGCTCGAGCGGTTCCTACAGCTTTGCGCGAACGACAATATCCAGGTCTGCAACATCACCACGCCGGCCAATTACTTCCATGTCCTGCGCCGCCAGATGCTGCGCAGCTTCCGCAAGCCGCTGGTCATCATGACTCCCAAGAGCCTGCTGCGTCACCCGCTGGCGAAGTCGGACGCGAACGAGTTCATGGGCGATCAGCACTTCATGCGGATCAAGTCCGACATGAAGGATATTGCCGACGAGAAGGTCAAGCGGCTCGTGCTGTGCAGCGGCAAGGTCGCCTACGACCTCATGCAGCGCCGCGACGAGGCCGAGCTCGAAGACGTCTCGATCGTCCGGATCGAGCAGCTCTACCCCTTCCCCGGCGAGCCGCTCGCCGTGCGTCTGGAACGCATGACCAATCTCGAGCAGATCGTCTGGTGCCAGGAAGAGCCGAAGAACAACGGCGCATGGTTCTTTGTCGATCGTCTGATCGAGGAAGCCGCCGAAGCCGCAGGCAAGACGGGCATGCGCCCGTGTTATGCCGGCCGCGAAGTCGCCGCCTCGCCTGCCACGGGTTACGCCAGCCGGCACCAGGTGCAGCAGGAAGCCCTCGTCAACATCGCACTCGGATTGAACGGCAGCGCGCCGAACGTCCGCAGTGACTGCAAGTAATCCGGGAAAGCGAGATTATGGCCACCGAAGTCAAAGTTCCCACGCTGGGTGAATCGGTCAACGAAGCGACCGTCGGCGAATTGCTCAAGAAGGTCGGCGACGCGGTTGCGGTCGACGAACCGATCGTCAGCCTCGAAACCGACAAGGTCGCGGTCGAGGCCCCCTCGCCCGTCGCCGGCGTCATCAAGGAATTCAAGGTCGCAGTCGGCGACACGGTCGAGATCGACGCGGTCATCGCGGTGATCGAGGAAGGTGCTTCGCCTGCGGCCAAGGGTGCCGAAGCTGGCCGTGCGCAGGAAGAACGCGAAGAAGGCAAGCAGGAGCGCGCGGATACGCCCGCCCCCGCCGCCTCTTCGGACGCCGCGCAGACGCTCTCGCCTGCCGTGCGCCGCGCCGTGCTCGAACATGGCGTAGACCCGTCGACCATCAAGGGCACCGGCAAGGACGGCCGCCTGACCAAGGAAGACGTGATCGCTGCGGCGAATGCCAAGCGCGATGGCGGCGGCGCCCCGGCGGCATCGTCGGCCCCGCCCGCCGCGACCGGCGGCGAGCGCCGCGAGGAACGCGTCAAGATGACGCGCATGCGTCAGACCATCGCCAAGCGGCTGAAAGGCGCGCAGGAAAACGCCGCACTGCTGACCACCTTCAACGATGTCGACATGTCGGCGGTGATGGAGACGCGCGGCAAGTACAAGGACATGTTCGCTAAGAAGCACGACATCCGGCTCGGCTTCATGGGCTTCTTCGCCAAGGCCGCCTGCCTGGCGCTGAAGGACGTGCCCTCGGTCAACGCCTATATCGAAGGCGACGAGATCGTCTATCACGACTATGTCGACATCTCGGTCGCGGTCAGCGCGCCCAACGGCCTCGTTGTCCCGGTGATCCGCGATGCGCAGGACAAGGGCTTTGCGCGGATCGAAAAGGACATCGCCGATTTCGGCAAGCGCGCCAAGGATGGTACGCTGACGATGGACGACATGAAGGGCGGCACCTTCACCATCTCCAACGGCGGCGTGTTCGGATCGCTGATGTCGACGCCGATCATCAACCCCCCGCAGAGCGCAGTGCTCGGCCTGCACCGGATCGAGGATCGCGCGGTCGTGGTGGATGGCGAAATCGTCATCCGTCCGATGATGTATATCGCGCTGTCCTACGACCACCGTCTGATCGACGGCCGCGAGGCGGTCACTGCACTCAAGATCATCAAGGAAGCGATCGAAGATCCCACCCGGATGCTGATCGACCTTTGAGGAACACATAATGGCTGAATACGACTACGATCTCTTTGTCATCGGTGCGGGTCCGGGCGGCTATGTCGCTGCGATCCGCGGGGCACAGCTCGGGCTCAAGACGGCTTGTGCCGACAGCCGCGATACGCTGGGCGGAACCTGCCTCAATGTCGGCTGCATCCCATCCAAGGCGATGCTGCACGCGTCCGAATATTTCGACGCGGCGAGCAATGGTTCGATGGCCGCGCTGGGTGTCGACGTCACTCCCAAGCTCAATCTCGAGCAGATGCACGCGCAGCGCCGCGATGCAGTGAAGAGCCTGACGGGCGGGATCGAATTCCTGTTCAAGAAGAACAAGATCGACTGGAAGAAGGGCCATGCCACCTTCCAGGACGCGCATACGGTCAAGGTCGGCGACGAAACCTTCACCGCGAAGGACGTGATCATCGCTACCGGCTCCTCGGTCACTCCGCTGCCCGGTGTCGAGGTCGATAACGATAAGCAGGTGGTGGTCGATTCCACCGGCGCGCTCGAACTGAAAGCCGTGCCCAAGAAGATGGTCGTCATCGGCGGCGGCGTGATCGGGCTCGAACTCGGTTCGGTCTGGCGCCGTTTGGGCGCCGAAGTGATCGTGGTCGAATATCTCGACAAGCTGCTGCCCGGCATGGACGACGATGTCCGCAAGGAAGCAGCGAAGATCTTCAAGAAGCAGGGCATGGAACTGCGCCTGTCGACCAAGGTCACCGGCTGCACCGTCAAGGGCAAGAAGGCCACGCTGACGCTCGAACCCGCCGCTGGCGGCGAAGCGGAAACGCTCGACGCCGATTGCGTGCTGGTCTCGATCGGCCGCCGTCCCAACACCGACGGTCTCGGCCTCGATGCGATCGGGCTGGAAACCAACCAGCGCGGCCAGATCGAAATCGATCATGATTTCCGCACCAAGGTCGATGGCGTGTGGGCCATCGGCGACGTGGTCCCTGGTCCGATGCTGGCACACAAGGCCGAAGACGAAGGCATCGCCTGCGCGGAGAACATTGCCGGACAGACGGGCATCGTGAACCACGATCTCATCCCGGGCGTGGTCTATACCTGGCCCGAATTTGCCGGGGTCGGCCTCACCACCGAGGAAGCCATCGAAAAGATGGGCGGCGACAAGAGCAAGGTCAAAGTCGGCAAGTTCCCGATGATGGCCAACAGCCGCGCGAAGACCAATCACGAACCCGACGGCTTCGTGAAGGTCATTGCCGAAGCCGAAAGCGACCGCGTGCTCGGCGTCTGGGCGATCGCCAGCGTGGCCGGGACGATGATTTCGCAGGCGACACAGGCGATGGAGTTCGGTGCCACATCCGAAGACATCGCTTACACCTGCCACGCACACCCGACGCATTCCGAAGCAATCAAGGAAGCGGCGATGGCGGTCCAGGGCAAGCCGATCCACGTCTGACCGAATGGCGACGACAGCGGCCCTTCCGGTAAAGAGCGAGGGCTGCTGAATGGCCGGGCGCGCGGCAATCTCCCTCGCGCTCGGCACGCCTGTTCTAGCGGGTCTGATCTTTCTTGCCTTTGGCGGCGCTCCGCTGGCCTATCCGGTCGGCAATGCGCTCGCCCTGCTGCTGGCATTACCGGTAGCAGCCTTTGTGCGGATACGCCTGACCGGCGCCCAGCACCGTGCGCTGGCGGTGGTGCTGCTGGCGTTATTGTTCGTCCCGCTCCTCAGCGGCCCCCACCTCAACGGCATAGCGCGCTGGCTGCCGCTAGGACCGGTCACGCTGCATGCCGGTGCGCTGGTTCTCCCAGCGTTGGCGGTGCTTGCCGCGAGGGACGAGGATTACGCCCCGCCGATCCTGCTGGCAGCGCTGCTCGCCGCCAGCGTGCAGCCCGACGCGGCGACCGGCCTCGCGGTGATGATGGCCGCCATCGGGCTCTACAATGCGAGCGGTGACTGGCGGATGGTGCCGGTCGCGGGGATCGCCTTCCTTGCCAGCATCAGCGCCGGACTGCGCGGCGAATTGCCCGCCCAGCCCTTCGTCGAGCGCGTATTGGTCGATCTGGCGCTGCACCAGCCGTTTGCCGCGCTCGGTCTCGGCGTCGCATTGCTCGCAAGCTTCCTGCTGATCGCCCACGCGCTTCCAGCAGGGAAGCCTGTGCGCCATGCGCTGTCAGGCTCGCTGTTCGGCTTTTCGCTCGCAGCGCTTGTGTCCAACTATCCAAGCGTGCTCATCGGCTACGGTGCCGCGCCGATCCTAGGATACGGGCTGGCACTGTCGCTCGCGCGTCAGACCCCTCAGACCCCGTCGGGATAGACCGGCGCGATATCGACCGGGATGTCCGCCATCGCCGCGAACCGCGAATTGGCGGCATCGTCGAGCACCGCATGACGATCGAAGAACGCCTTCGTACCCGCATAATCGCCGCGCGCCTGCAGCATCAGCTGCGCGTTGAGCAGGTCGCGGATACCCGCTTCCATCGCCGCATAGTCCACCGTGTACCGCTGCGCCGCTGCATCCCAGGCGAAGGCGCCCTTCTGCTGGAGATAGCCATATTGCAGCTTGGCACCGCGGCCATGCGCGCTTTCGGTGCCGAACCGCATAGAGCGGAACAGGCCGGTGAAATAGGTCGAGAACAGCTCGGGCTTCTCCGCAGCGGGGATTTCTCCCTTCTCCATCATCAGCAGGATGTTCCAGATGCCCATTACGTCGGCCTTCGATTCCTCGAGCGCCGAATACTGGTCGCGCAGTTCCTCGTTCACCGTGGTCTGGCGGCCATCGACGGTGATCGTGCCGGGCCCGAGGCTGTGCGACAACTCATGGAACAGCGTGTTTGCTTCCATGTATTTCTTCGCCACCAGCGCTGCCTGGTCATCCTTCAGCACGACATCGGCCATCGGGGCGAGGATACGGTCGTATTTGGCGCCAAGCACATTGGCCAGGATCACCTTCTTGGCCCCCTTCGCTTCGCGCACGCGCTCGTCATTGGGCAGGTTGAAGGCGATGGTCTGCGTGCCCGGGACATTGTCGCCGCCGCCGTGGACCTGATCGGCCACTGCAATCGGGCTTTCGAACCCGCGCTGGAAATTCTTGTCCGCGTCGGGGATGGGCAGGTTCTCTTCCATCGTCCGCAGGTAGTTCTTGTACCTCGCCAGCGCGGCGCTTTCTTCGGGATTGCGCAGTGTCACGAAGCTTTCGAAGGCGGTCTTGGTACCATACAGCCGGTCGGTATAGACCTCGTAGGGACCGATCGCGACCTCGATCGGCGTATCCTGCAGGTCCATCCAAGCCATCTCGCTGGCAAAATAGTCGTCGGTCAGGAAGCTGGTCGCGCGCAGCGAGAGAAATTTCTTCAGGCTGGGGTTGGACGTCCGCTGTGCTGCCCGTTCGAGCAGGCGTGCGGCGGGCACCAGCCATTCGCGATATTCCTGCGAATAGGGGACGGCGACGAAGCCCTCGCCGCTGCGCTTGACCACCGTGTAGGGGCTGGTCAGTGCCTCGCGCTGGTCGGGATTGGCCGCGAGATAGGCGTCGAATTCGGCGCGCGTCAGGTCCTGCGGATAGAAACCTGCCCCTTCGGGCATGTCCTGCGTACCCCAGAAGGGATGCAGCTCGGCAACTTCATCCCACGGACCGAAATTACGATCGAACATCGCCACCAGCATGTCGCGGTCGGCGCGGCGGTTGCGCGCGATCGTCTCGCGTAGCTGCGGCAAATCCGCGCCCCGCTGGCGCAGGTAAATCTCGTCCATGTAGCCGCTGGCTTCGATCAGCAGATTGACCACCTCGCGTTCTTCCCCGGTAAGGAAGGATGTGTCGGGCGCCATTTCGATGACCGCCAGCTTGGCGTATTGCGCCTGGAGGTCGTAACCATCGGGGGCCGCCGCGGCAGGCGGCACCGCGTTCGGTTCGATCCGCGTGTCGGTGACGGCAGGCGAGCAGGCAGCGCTGGCAAGCAGCAGGGGCAGGATGGCGCGACGCATGGGAGATCCTCTGAAAGTTTTCGTTCTATCGCTGGAAAACGCCATGCGGCGCTGATGTGTCCCGCGCAAGAGCGCGATTGACCGAGCGGTTCGCTTATCCGACATTGGCGCGCAGGGAGGAAAGAGCATGGCCTATCCGACACTGACCACGAAACCCGGGGCGATCGAGATTGCAGGCGCCATCCGCCATGGCGAGATGTCGCCGATCGAGGCGGTCGAAGCGGCAATTGCGCGGATCGAACATCTCGATGCGCATATCAACGCGGTGGTGGTGACCGATTTCGACCGGGCGCGGGAACAGGCGAAGGCCATGACTGCCGCACGGCTGCCCCAGGACCAGCCGCTGTTCGGCGTCCCGATGACGATCAAGGAAAGCTTCGATGTCGCCGGCCTGCCGACTTGCTGGGGTCACACCGAATATGCCGACACCATCGCCACACGCGACGCCTGGGTGGTCGGCCAGCTCAAATCCGCCGGTGCGATCCTGCTGGGCAAGACCAATGTCCCGCCCGACCTCGCCGACTGGCAATCGAACAATCCGGTCTATGGCCGGACCAACAATCCGCACGATCACGCGCTGTCTCCCGGAGGCTCGTCGGGCGGGTCGGCGGCGGCGGTGGCCAGCGGAATGGTGCCCTGCGACTTCGGCAGCGATATCGGCGGTTCGATCCGCGTCCCGGCGCATTTCTGCGGCGTGTGGGGGCACAAGACCAGCTGGGGGCTGATCCCGAAACGCGGCCATGTTCACCCGGTGGCGGCGGGGCAAGAGGCGCATGATGGCGCGCTGTCGGTCGTCGGACCATTGGCGCGCAATGCCGCCGACCTTCGGCTGCTGGTCGAACTGACGCAGACGATCCCGCCGCGCGCGCGGGCCAAGCCGTTCAAGGAAAGCCGTTTCCTGCTGCTGATCGATCACCCGTCCTGCCCGACCGACGATGCGGTGCGCGGGCCGCTCGAAGCGGCTGCCGCCCAACTCGAGCGCGCGGGGATCACCGTCGATCGCGCAAGCGACCTCGTTCCCGATCTCGCCGCGCAGCAGGCCGACTACATGCGCATGCTCAATGTGACGCTCGCACGCGGCATGCCCGGCCCCGACGGACAGCGGGCAAGCGCCACCGACTGGTTCGACATGCGCGATGCGCAGGCGCGGAACGAGATTGCCTGGGCCGCGCTGTTCGACAGCTACGACTTCGTCCTTGCCCCGCCCGCACCGCTATTGGCCTTCCCCCACCGCGCGGATCGCCTCTTCGATGGCATGGCGACCATCAACGGCGCTGACCAGCCGGGGGCAACCGCGCTGTGCTGGGCAGGCTTGGCGACCTATCCCAACCTCCCCTCCACCGTCTTGCCTGTGGGCGAAACCGGCGGCCTGCCTTGCGGAATGCAGGTCATCTCGCGCAGGTGGGCGGATCTCGATTGCATTGCCGCGGCAGAAGCGATCGGCACGATCCTCCACGGCTAGGGAGCCTCGACACAATGGCACGTCCGCGCATCATGCAGCGCCTTGCAAAGTGGCACGTCTGGCTGGGCTGGCTGGTCGGCCTTCCGGTGTTGATGTGGACAGTGACCGGGCTGGTCATGGTGGCCAAGCCGATCGAGGAAGTGCGCGGCAACCATCTGCGCAAGGACGTGCCCGAACGCGCGCTGCCCGCGGATACCGAGATTGCAGTCTCGCTACCCGCAGAAAGCACCCAGCCGGTGCGCGCGGTCACCACACGGGTCGAGCGCGGTGAGACGATCACGCGGATCGCCTATATGGACGGGACGACCGCGCGGTACCGCCCCGATGGCAGCGCGATGGGGCCGCTGTCCGAGGTCGAGGCGCGGCTGATCGTGGCCGAGGGTATCGAGGGCGGCGACAAGGTCACCGGAACCGCGCGCTTTGCGGCCGACGACGTGCCCTTCGATTTCCGCCGCCCGCTGCCCGTCTGGCAGGTCGCGCTGGCCGATGGCACCAACGTCTATGTCGGTACCGAAACCGGGCAGATCGAGGCGGTACGCACGCGCTGGTGGCGGACCTTCGACTTCGTCTGGGGCCTGCACATCATGGATCTGCAGACCCGCGAGGACACGCATCACCCGATCCTGATCTTTTTCGCCCTGCTGTCGGTGATCGGCGCGCTGTTCGGCTGCATCCTTATGTTCCGCCGGCGTAACGTGGGGGTGGGCGGCAAATGAATACCGAGGTCCTGACACCGCTGCTCGACTGGCTCGACCTTGCCGGGGTGGCGATCTTCGCGCTCACCGGCGCGCTGGTCGCCGCCAAGGAGCGCCAAACCTTCGTCACGCTGGCCTTCTTCGCGCTGGTTACCGGCGTCGGCGGGGGCACGGTGCGCGATCTGCTGATCGGCGCGCCGGTCTTCTGGATCCACGATGGCGGGGTCGCGGGCGTATGTCTCGCGGTGGCGCTGTTCGCGTGGTTCATCCCCACACGCTGGTGGGCGGGCCGCTTCCTGTCGATTGCCGATGGTCTGGGGCTGGCGGCCTATGCCGTGCTGGGTTCGGCCAAGGCGCTCCAATACGGCGTGCCGCCAGTCCCCGCCGCACTGATGGGGATCATCACCGGCTGTGTCGGCGGGATTATCCGCGACGTGGTCGCCGGACGCCCGTCGATCCTGATGCGGCCCGAGCTCTATGTCACCGCCGCAGCTTTATCGGCCAGCCTGACGGTGCTCGGCGATGCCGCGGGAATCATGCGCGAATGGGTGTGGGTGGGCGCGACCGCCGCAGGTTATGGCCTGCGACTGGCCGCGATCAGGTGGAACCTGGCACTGCCCGCCTATCAGCGCGATTAGCGCCGCGCACCCTGGTATCCGGTGCCGTATTCCAGATCGGCATCGACCGCATCCTCATCTCCCGGCAGGGGACCGCCCGGATAGGCGGGCTGCGCGGAATCGCTGCGTGCACGCATCGCGGCGTAATAGGCGTCGTCATACTGGCGATCCTCGCCTTCGAAACGCGCCGCATCGTCATAGCTGCGATCGTAACGGGCATCGCCGCGATCATAGTCGATCGCTTCGATACGGCCATCGGCGCCGATCGAGCAGTTGAACCCCTGCCCGTCATATAGCGCGCCGCTGACGGTCCAGCCGCGCGCATCGCGATTGACCGCATCGACAGTGTCGACCCGCGCATTGCGTTCGATCTCGTCGACACACATGTCGACCGCGCGATCGATCCCGCGTCCGTCATCGTAGCTGACCCCACCGCGACGCGGTTCGGGGTAGCGGGTGTCGCGGCGTGGATAGCGTTCGGTCGAGCCCTTCGCCGCATTGGCGATAGCGGCAATTCCCCCGATGATCAGGATACCTGCCAGCACATCGCCCGCATCGACTCCGCGATCACGGCGGTGGCGATACCGGCGGTGTCCCGCTGCGTCATCATCGCCCGGCATCCAAGCCGGCGCGGCATGCGCCGCCGCAGGTGCTGCGGGTGCGGGCAGCTCGGCGGCCTGCACCGGCATGGCGGTCAGCGACAGGGCGGCAAGCAGCGCGGGTGCGGCAGAAAGTGATTTGATGGACGGCATGGTCCGGTACCCCAGTGGTCACGCCCCCACCCGGCGCGCGATTATCGATTGAACAGGACTAGGCGGCCCAGGCTAAATGAAGCCTGAACCGCCCATGGTGGTCCTTGGAAGCAGGTATCAGCGCAGTCCGCGGATACCGCTGAAGTCGAGATAGGTGACGCGGCCGCGTTCGATCGAGCAAGTGAAGCTACCGCGATCGCGATTGCTGTACCGGCGATCGCGGCGGTCATAGCGCGAGTTGTAACCGCGCTGCCCATCGACCACCATCGTGCCCTTGACCTTCCAGCCATAGCGGGTGTCGTCGACATCGCGAATATCGGTTACCTGCGCGAGGCGATAGCCATAGCGGCGCGCATCGGCCTGGGCGGCGCTGACGCAGCGCTTGACCGCCGACCGCGGGTTGCCGCGTGTGGCATAAGCGGTGCGGCGATAGTCGTTGCCGTGGTTGTAGCGTTGGCCATCGCGGTAATAGCGGCCGTCGCGGTGGTGGTCGCGGTTCTTGCTAGCCGCGCTGGCGATGGCAGCAATGCCGCCGATGATTACTGCACCGGCGATCACTTCGCCAACCGAAATCCCGTCATCATCACCGCGAGCCTGGGCAGGCGTGGCTCCGGCCAGCGCCATCGCGCCGACGGCAGCCGTTGCGATCCCACCCTTCGCGAACGTTTTGGTCAATTGTTGCATCTCGAGGTCCTCCTCGTCGGTGCCGCGGCGGGATTGCCTCGGCTATGAGAAGGGTTCTAGAGAAGCCGCCGTGAGGTGACGCTGAACTCCGGCTACAGCGATTGTTCAGGTACTGAGCTCTTTTCCTGAACGCCTATTCTCTAAACGTTTCAAGCACATCGCGTGTAAACGTGGCAATATCGAAGCGCGATCCGGTCGGATCCTCGCCCCGCCGTACGATCACGACGTTCATACTAGGCACGATTACGATGAACTGCCCGCGATTTCCCATTGCGGCGAATGTGTCGGCCGGGACACCCTCGGAAGTGTTCAGCAGCCAGAACCCCGCGCCGTAGCCGAACGGGCTGTCGGGCTGCGGACCGGTGGGCGCCGAGACATAGTCGACCCAGTCTTCGGGCAGGATACGCGTGCCATCGGCGAGCATACCGCCGTCGAGATAGAGCTGACCCAGTTTCGCCAGATCGCGCGCGGTCGACCAGACCTGGCTCGAGAGAATGTAATCGCCCTCCCAGTCGGTCTCGGCCACGGTGTGGTGCATGCCGAGCTTCTCGAACAGCGCAGCGGGAGGATGTTCGTCAAACCCCGGTTTGATAGCGCGCACCGCCATCAGCGTGTCGTTATTGGCATAGCGATAGACCGATCCCGGCGGATGGATGACCGGCCAACTGGTCGCCGTTTCCGCGACCGACGAGCCACCGAAATAGAGCGGATCGGTGCGGTTGCCAGGCGTGTCGGAGTAACGCCCAGAGGCCATGCGCAGGAGATGGTCGATCGTGATCCCGTAGCGGGTATGGTCCTGCATTCTGCCGCCCAGTCCCGCGCGGGCATCGACCTGCACTTCGCCGCGCGCCTGCGCGGCGCCGACCAAGGTCGCGGCAATGCTCTTGGCGACCGACCAGGTACGCTGCGGCACCGCCGGTCCGAAGTCGGGGGCATAGGCCTCGCCCAGCAACGCTCCGCGGCGCTGCACCAGCACCGCCGTAGTCCGCGTGCCCTCGCCATAGCGCTGCGCGAAGGCACCCTCGCCAACGGTCTTCAACGCGCCCTCCCCGAAAGGCGTCACCGCGGCGACCGGATGGTTTTGCCCGGGCCGGGTAGTCACGAAGGGAGGAAGCCCTCCGCCGATGGGGGCAAGCTGGCAGCCCATCCGCGAATCGTGGATCGCGATCCGGGGCGGCATGCTCTCTGCCCAATCGACGCTGATATGGCTGACTTCGTTCGAGCCCGCGGCAGTAGCCCTGGACGCGGGCCTGCGGTGGATTTCATAGGCCAGCTCGGGCGCGATTTCGTCGAGTGGTGCCTGGATACCCGTCAATTCCCACGCCTCGACGCTGGCAGGCGTTCGGGCTGCTCCATTGCGTTCCGCATTGGCGATGGCGCTGCACAGGAACAGCGCCTTGTACCCCGCAGCGAGCGCGCGATCGTAGCGGGCGCCAAGTTCATCCTGCGTGGTGGATTGGGCAGCGGCTGGCGTGGCGGCGAGCAGCGCGGCGGCTGCGAGGGCATGTCTGATCATGCGCGTCTTGTGGCACGGCTTTCCGTGCAAGCAAAACAAAAGGGCCGGACAGTTTCCCGTCCGGCCCCGCTTGTCTGGTTTCGAATGCGGCTTACGCCTCTTCGAGGTCCATGTCTTCGTTCATGACCGGACCCGAATCCTGCCCCTTGGCGTCCACGTCGCGGTCGACGAGTTCGATGACGGCCATCTGGGCGGCGTCGCTGCCGCGGTAACCGGCCTTGATCACGCGGCTGTAGCCACCTTCACGGTCGTCGTAACGCTCGGCCAGCACGTCGAACAGCTTCTTGAGCTGGGTTTCGTCCTGCAGGCGGCTCATGGCGAGGCGACGGTTCGACAGGCCGCCACGCTTGGCCAGCGTGATCAGCTTTTCGATGTAGGGCCGCATTTCCTTCGCCTTGGGCAAAGTCGTCATGATCTGCTCGTGCTTGATCAGCGCGGCGGCCATGTTGCGGAGCATCGCATTACGGTGGCCGGTCTTGCGCTGCAGCTTACGGCCGGACATTTTATGACGCATTTCAACTTATCCTTCGTTCGATAGGGGCCCGTGCGAGGTAGCCCGTAGCTGGTCGGACAGGGCCGACCTCCCTGATCGCGACGTCCCGGCTTGCACCGGGACGCACGCAGTATGAATTTAACCCAGAAGCTCTTGTTCGAGCTTCTTGGCCATTTCCTCGATGTTCTCGGGCGGCCAGCCGGGGATGTCCATGCCGAGGCGCAGACCCATTGACGAGAGCACTTCCTTGATCTCGTTGAGCGACTTGCGGCCGAAGTTCGGCGTACGGAGCATCTCGGCCTCGGTCTTCTGGACCAGGTCGCCGATGTAGATGATGTTGTCGTTCTTGAGGCAGTTGGCCGAACGCACCGACAGTTCCAACTCATCGACCTTCTTGAGAAGGTAGCGGTTGAGCTGGTTGGTGTCGCTTTCCTGCGGCTCTGCAGCCTGGCCGATCATGGCCGAGCTGGGCTGCGGGATGCCGTCTTCGAAGTGGACGAACAGCGTCAGCTGGTCCTGAAGGATGCGGGCGGCATAGGCCACGGCATCTTCGGGAGTGACGGTACCGTCGGTATCGATGGACAGCGAAAGCTTATCGTAGTCGAGTTCCTGGCCAACACGGGCGTTCTCGACCTTGTAGCTGACCTGGCGGACCGGCGAAAACAGCGAGTCGACCGGGATCAGACCGATCGGCGCATCGACGGGGCGGTTCATGACTGCCGGGCGATAGCCCTTACCGATGTCGGCCGTGAGCTCCATGTTGAGCGTCGCGCCTTCGTCGAGATGGCAGATCACCAGATCCTTGTTCATCACCTCGATGTCGCCCGACACGGCGATGTCGCCGGCTTTCACTTCACCGGGACCGGTAGCGGAAAGCTGCAGGCGCTTCATGCCTTCGCCCTCCATCTTCAGCGCGATCTGTTTCACGTTGAGGACGATGTCGGTGACGTCTTCGCGCACGCCGGCAAGCGAGCTGAATTCGTGGAGCACGTTCTCGATCTTGATCGAGGTGATCGCGGCGCCCTGGAGCGAGCTGAGCAGCACGCGACGCAGTGCGTTGCCGAGCGTCAGGCCGAAGCCGCGCTCGAGCGGTTCGGCCACGAAGGTCGCCTTGCGCGCCTTGTCGCCGGATTCCTTGATATCAAGGACATTGGGTTTCTTGAGTTCCTGCCAGTTCTTAATGTTGACGGACATGCAAATCCCCTGGTTCGGATGCGGGCAGGACCGGCGCTCTTTGCAAGAGCGTCCGGTCCGTGAGAGGGTGTCGGCGGCCCGCTAGCGAGCCGCCAGGCAGGTACGGATCAGACGCGACGACGCTTGGAAGGACGGACCCCGTTATGCGGGATCGGCGTCACGTCGCGGATCGAGGTGATGGTGAAGCCCACTGCCGCGAGACCGCGCAGTGCGCTCTCACGACCCGAGCCCGGGCCCTTCACTTCGACCTCGAGGGTGCGCACGCCGTGTTCCACGGCCTTGCGGCCCGCGTCGTCGGCGGCGACCTGCGCGGCATAGGGAGTCGACTTGCGGCTGCCCTTGAAGCCCATCATACCCGCGCTGGACCAGCTGATCGCATTGCCCTGTGCATCGGTGATGGTGATCATCGTGTTGTTGAAGCTGGCGTTGATATGTGCAACGCCGCTCGAAATGTTCTTTTTGTCGCGGCGCCTAACGCGGCCGGGTTCGCGTGCCATGGTCTCTATTCCTCTAATCTATCAAGAAGGCAAAAGCGTAGGGAAATCCCTCCGCTTACTTCTTCTTGCCAGCGATCGGCTTGGCCTTGCCCTTGCGGGTACGGGCATTGGTGTGAGTGCGCTGGCCGCGAACGGGCAGGCCGACACGGTGACGCAGGCCGCGATACGAACGCAGGTCCATAAGGCGCTTGATGTTCATAGCCGTGTCGCGGCGAAGGTCGCCTTCGACCATGTGCTCTTCATCGATCGTTTCACGAACGCGCAGGACTTCCTCGTCGGACAGGTCCTGCACGCGACGCGCATGATCGATGCCGAGCTTGTCGGCGATCTCGACGGCCTTGGTCCGGCCGATTCCGTGAATATAGGTGAGCGCGATGATCACGCGCTTGTTGGTGGGGATATTTACCCCGGCAATACGAGCCACTTACTTCTCCATGCTCCACAGGGACCGGACATCCGGTTAACCCTATCTCATCGCTCCATTCATCGACGCTCGCGGTACCTGCCTGATACAAATCGGCAGGAGGGCGCCCAATATGGCTGTCGCCGCCGGACTCACCGCAATGTCGAATGAAGAGCGCGCTTAGGGGGATTCGCCCGCGGCGTCAACCGCCCAGCACACGCAAACCAACGAGACCGCCGGATGGGCGGCTCGCGAGGTGTTGCAGGCCTTGTAGCGCGTGACGCCGCGAAGGTCAAAACCCTACATCACTCCAAATGCGAGCATCGCATCGGCAACCTTCTTGAACCCGGCGATGTTCGCGCCTTTGACGTAATCGACATAGCCATCGCCCTGGTCGCCATATTCGACGCATTTGCCGTGGATGCCCTCCATCAACTCGGTCAGCATCTGGCCTAGCCGTTCGTGGTTCCACGCGATCCGTTCGGAATTCTGGCTCATCTCGAGCCCCGAGACCGCGACCCCGCCCGCATTCGCCGCCTTGCCGGGTCCGTACATGATCTTGGCATCGTGGAAGACCTTCACCCCGTCGAGCGTGGTCGGCATATTGGCACCTTCGGAAACCGCCTTGCAGCCGTTCGAGACCAGGCTGCGCGCCTCATCTTCGTTGAGCTCGTTCTGCGTTGCGCAGGGCAGCGCCAGGTCGCATGGCACGTCCCACGGACGCCGCCCCTCATGGAACGAGGCGGAGGTGAAGTGGTCGGCATATTCGGAAATGCGCCCGCGGCGGCGGGTCTTGAGGTCTTTGACCCAGTCGATCTTGTCCTGGTCGAACCCGTCGGGATCGTGGATGAAGCCGCCACTGTCGGACAGGGTCAGTACCTTGCCGCCCAGCTGGACGATCTTTTCCGCCGCATGCGTCGCGACATTGCCCGAGCCCGAGATCACCGCACTCTTCCCCTCGACCGCGTCGCCCTTGTGCGCCAGCATGTTCTGCAGGAAATAGACCGCGCCATAGCCGGTCGCCTCGGGGCGCATCTGCGAACCGCCATATTCGGTGGCTTTGCCGGTCAGCACGCCTTCCCAGCGATTGGTGATGCGCTTGTACTGGCCGAACATATAGCCGATCTCGCGTCCGCCCACGCCGATGTCACCCGCCGGCACATCGGTATCGGGGCCGATATGGCGGTAAAGCTCGGTCATGAAGCTCTGGCAGAAGCGCATCACTTCGCTGTCGCTCTTGCCCCTGGGGTTGAAGTTCGCCCCGCCCTTGCCGCCGCCCATCGGCAGGCCGGTGAGCGAGTTCTTGAAGGTCTGTTCGAAGGCGAGGAACTTGAGCACGCTCTCATTGACGCTGGGGTGAAAGCGGATGCCGCCCTTATAGGGGCCGATCGCATTGTTGTTCTGCACCCGCCAGCCGCGCTGCACCCGGATACAGTGATTGTCGTCCTCCCAGCACACGCGGAAGCTGACGATCCGGTCGGGTTCGGCGATCCGGCGCAGGATCTGCGCCTCGTGGTATTCTTCCTTATCCTCGATGAAGTGGTAAACGTCCTGCGCCACTTCCTGGACAGCCTGGACGAACTCGTCCTGCCCCGGATTGCGCTTCTTCACGCCCTCCATGAATGTCGAAAGATCCACGTGCCTGTCGTAGACGGATGCCATGTCGCAATTCCCCCCTGGTGCCCGGTCGGGCGAGTTGATGTTTGCGACCCCGGCGCCCGTTCGGCGGGCGCTCGTCAGTTTGTGTTATTCCGCGACCTGCAAGGCATCGATCTGCGCCTCGATACTCGGTTCCTCATCCGGTGACGGGTCATCGGCTGCGCCGTCTGCCCCGCCCGCCCCTTCGAGAGCCCCAAGATAGTCCCTGAGGCCATGCAACTGCTGGCTCATCACGGCATCAACGGCCTGCGAAATCGAGGCAACCTCGTAGCGCATGGAGCCGCCGACGGCATATTCCCAGCGGATTCGCGTCCCGCCCGCGATCTCCTCGAGCGTGATCGTCAGCACACCGGTGGCCGGTTCGCCCTGCAACGGGCCGAGCCCCCCGCGCATGCGCAGGTTCCTGAGCGGATAGGCCTGAATGACGGTCATGTGCTGGACGCTGCCGTCGAGCGAGAACCCGTCCTCGCGGTCCTCGCCGGGCACACGCTCGCAAAAGCAGCCGCCCGCCTGAGGGGTCAGCGTCATATTGGCGGCATCGGCGGACCAGGTATGTGCGTCGCTCCACCAGTCGGCCGGCCGGATCAGCGCGAGCCACGTATCCAGCGGGCTGGCCGCGACATCGGCCTGGTCCTGCGTCACGAAGCCGCGTTCGCTGGTCTCGGCAACCGTGGCCGACAGCGGCACCGCAGCCGTCAGCGCGGCTGCAGCAAGAACCGTTGTGACAAGACGCATGGACCCTCTCCCCTGTGCGGAGAGACGTCCTAAGCGAAGTTGCGTCTGTTTGGAAGCGCCGGGTCGATCAGTCCGCGAGGATCGCGTCGATCGCGCGGGTCACGTCTTCGATCGAAGCCATGCCATCGACCCGGCTGACGATACCGCGTGCTTCGTAGCCTGGCAGGATCGGAGCAGTCTTGCCGCGATATTCCTGCATGCGGGTGCGCACGGTCTCTTCGTTATCGTCCGGGCGGCGCTTGAATTCGGTCGAGCCGCATTTGTCGCACACGCCCTCTTTCTCGGGCAGCTTGAAGACATCGTGATAGCCGGCGCCGCAATTGGCGCAGGTGAACCGGCCGGTGATCCGCTCGACCAGCGCATCCTCGTTCACTTCGAGTTCGATCACATGGTCGAGCTTGCGGCCATGCCGAGCGAGGATTTCGTCGAGCTGGTCGGCCTGCGCCGCAGTCCGCGGATAGCCGTCGAAGATCGCACCGATCTCCGGCCCCATCTCGGTCAGCTTGGCATCGATCATCGCCGAAACGATGTCATCCGAGACGAGCCCGCCCGAATCCATGATGTCGGCTACCGTACGGCCCAGTTCGGTATCGGCCTTGCGTGTTTCACGCAGCATGTCGCCGGTCGAGAGCTGGAGCATGCCATGATGCTCGACCAGTCGTTGTGCCTGCGTTCCCTTACCGGCGCCCGGAGGGCCCAGGAGGATGATGTCCATCGCGTATTGTCCCCTTCGCCCGTGCTGTGCCTTAACGCGGGCGTCCCTTCAACTTCGCTTTTTTGATGAGGTCGCCATACTGGTGTGCCAGCAGATGCGACTGGACCTGGCTGATCGTATCGACCGTCACATTGACCACAATGAGCAGGCTGGTGCCGCCAAGGAACAGCGGAACGCCGGTCTGCGCGATCATGTATTCGGGCAGCACGCAGACGAGCGTCAGGTAGATCGCCCCGATCACGGTGATGCGGGTCAGCACATAGTCGAGATACTGTTCGGTGCGCTTGCCCGGACGGATCCCCGGGATAAAGCCACCGTTCTTCTTCAGGTTGTCGGCGGTCTCTTCAGGATTGAAGACGATCGCGGTGTAGAAGAAGCAGAAGAAAATGATGCCGATGGCATACAGCGCCATATAGAGCGGCTGGCCATGCTGGAGATATTGCAGCACCGACTGGAGCGCGCCCCCCGCGGCACTATCGGTATCGACCGAATTGCCAGCGAACTGGGTGATCGTCAGCGGCAGCAACAGCAGCGAACTGGCGAAAATCGGCGGAATGACGCCAGCGGTATTCAGCTTGAGCGGCAGGTGCGAACGGTCGGCCTGCATCATGCCGCGCTGCGTCGCGCGCTTGGGATACTGGATCAGCAGGCGGCGCTGCGCGCGTT
Organism: Qipengyuania sp. SS22; assembly: GCF_025736935.1. Taxonomy (NCBI): domain Bacteria; kingdom Pseudomonadati; phylum Pseudomonadota; class Alphaproteobacteria; order Sphingomonadales; family Erythrobacteraceae; genus Qipengyuania; species Qipengyuania sp. SS22. Next base: position 1,298,652 of record NZ_CP107048.1, read on the forward strand.
CCATGAAACAGATCACGAGGATCAGGATCACGACCATCGCGATCAGGCCAACGATGATGCCGGTGGCGATCGAACCTTCCGAATAACCCGAACCGAGGTTCGAGACGAAGGTCGGGAACTGGGCGACAATGCCCGCCATGATGATCAGCGAAACGCCATTGCCGATACCGCGACTGGTGATCTGTTCGCCCAGCCACAGCAGGAACATCGTCCCGCCGACGAGGCTGATGACCGCGCCCACGCGGAACATGATGCCCGGGTCGACCACCGCCTGCAGCCCGCTCTGCGCGCCGAAGCTCTCGAGACCAGAAGCAAGGAACCAGCCCTGGATCGCACACAGGAACACAGTGCCGTAGCGCGTGTACTGGTTGAGCTTCTGGCGGCCCGCACCGCCTTCTTTCTTGAGCGCGGCGAGGCTGGGATGCAGCGCGGCTGCCAGCTGCACCACGATCGAGGCGGTAATATAGGGCATGACGCCGAGCGCGATGAGACTCATGCGCTCAAGGCTGCCGCCCGAGAAAGTGTTGAACAGGTCGAGGATACCGCCCCGCGTCTGATCGTAGAGATCACCCAGGATCAGCGGATTCACGCCCGGAAGCGGAACGAAACTGAGAAAACGGAAGACGATCAGGGCCGCGATAGTGAACCAGATTCGGTTCTTCAGCTCGGTGGCCTTGGAGAAATTTGCGAGGCTCATATTGCTCGCGATATTATCGGCGCGTGATGCCATGGGAATCTGTTCAATCCTGAATTGACGCCGGTCCCTCCCGGCACAGGAAGGCTAGATAGGGAGCGGGGGACGGATTGTCGAACCCGTCCCCCGAATTATCCCGCTTACTTCGCCTTCTTTGCCTTGTTGGCTTCGGCACGGGCAGCTTTCTTCTCGTGCTCGGGCTTGTCAGCCGCGATCACCTCGACCTTGCCGCCCGCCTTCTCGACTGCCTCGATGGCGCCCTTGGAGGCACCGGCAACCTTGAAGGTGACCTTGGCCTTGAGCTCGCCTTTGGCGAGGAGACGGACGCCGTCCTTGCCACCGCGCGCGAGGCCAGCGGCCCGCAGCGTTTCGTGGTCGAGGACCTTCGAACCGTCGAGCTTCTTGGCGTCGATGAACTTCTGGACCATGCCGATGTTCACTTCGGCAAAGTCCTTGCCGAACGGATTGTTGAAGCCGCGCTTCGGCAGACGCATGTGCAGCGGCATCTGGCCGCCTTCGAAGCCCTTGATGGCAACACCCGAACGGGCCTTCTGGCCCTTCTGGCCACGACCGGCAGTTTTGCCCTTGCCCGAGCCGATGCCACGGCCGACACGGATCCGGCTCTTGCGTGCGCCGGCATTGTCGCGGATATCATTAAGTTTCATAGTGCACTCGCTTTCGCTTTCTAGGCCCCATCACGGGGTTCGCGCTGTTGGGAAGTGGGCGCCGATAGTCTGTTTGGCCGATCTTGTCGACCCCGAATCCGGCGGATCCTGAGAGTGGCGATGCCGGCGGCGATCGGCAAGGGGATGGGGCGATATGGTTCTGCAAAACCGGGCTCACGGGGCCGACAGGTCAGCGCCGCCGCTGGGCGGACGGGAAGTGGTGGCGATTGGCTTCCTGCTGCTCGTCTTTGCGCTGGTAACCCGCATTGCTACCTTCGGCCATCCCGACCTTCATATCGACGAGGCATTCTATTTCGCCGCCGGGGTGGAGATGGTGCATGGCGCGATCCCCTATGTCGATGTGTGGGACCGCAAGCCGCCCGGGCATTTCCTGCTGTTCGGCGCGCTGGCAGCCATTTCGGACTGGTATGTCACCTACCAGATCGCCGCCACGATCTTCGCGGCGGCAACCGCGCTGACGATCTATGGCATGGCGCGGAGACTGACCTCGCGGGGACCCGCGCTGTTCGGGGCCGGAACCTATCTGACCGCGATTTGCCTGTTCCATGGCCACGGCGGGCAGAGTCCGGTGTTCTACAACCTATTTATCGCGGCCGCTGCGGCGCTCACCTTCGCAAGCATACACCGCTTCGAAACCCGTGGCGGGCAGCGCCTGGTGGGGCTGGCCATGCTGCTTGCCGGGATCGCGATCACCATAAAGACTACCGCGGTCTTCGAGGCGATGTTCCTCGGCCTCTTCGCGGTCGGGCTCCAGATCAGGATGGGCGGTCTCGGTCGCACCACCGTGCTGCGCATGGTGGGTTGGATCGCGCTGGGCTTGTTGCCGAGCGCGCTGTTCGCTGCGTGGTATGCGCTCAATGGCTACTGGGATGAATATTGGACCGCGATGGTCCTTTCCAACCTGCGCAAGCCGGTCGAAGACAATGGCGGAATGCAGCGCCTGCTGATCCTCGCGCTGATGCTGCTCCCGCTTGCCGCAGCCGGCATGGTCGCCCTCACCCGGATTTCTGGTATCTATCGCACCTTCTTCGCCGGATGGCTGGTGGCCGCACTGATCGGCTTCTTCTCGGTTCCCGCCTTCTATCTGCACTACGCCTTGCCGCTGCTGGTACCCTTGTGCGCGCTCGCCCCGGCAAGTCTCGCGTGGCCAAGAACCGGCGCCGTCCTGCTGGGCATTGCGGCGGTGATGCCGGTGCTTTTCCATCCCTTCTTCGGCTTTGCAGAAACCCGCGAGGCCCGGACGGCCATGTCCAGGCTCGCCACAGCCATCGAACAGAGCAAGGGCGATGGTCCGCTGCTGATCTATGACGGCCCACCGCTGCTCTACACGCTCACCGGTTCGCGGTTTCCCACGCCGCTCGCATTCCCCAATCACTTGCATCAGGCATCCGAGAGCGATGTCAGTCACATCGCCACGCTGAGCGAAGTCGAGCGGCTACTGGCGCAGCGCCCGGGCGCCATCGTCGACCGCACCACCAAGGTTACCAATACCGCCACCAGCACGCTGGTGCGCGCCTATGCGAAGCGGAACTGCCGCAAGGTGGCGTCGGAACCCCTCCTAAAAGGGTGGAATATCGAGGTTGTGGTCTACGGCCATTGCCACGCAGCCGCGGACCAATAAAAAGGGCCGGACAACGTCTCGCGTTGCCCGGCCCTTCAATTCGGTATGACCCGGTTGTCTAGTCGACCACGGTCACCAGATGCGGGATCTTGGCGATCGCGCCGCGCACCTCGGGGGTGTCCTGACGCTCAACAACCTTGTGCAGCTTGTTGAGACCCAGGCCGATCAGGATCTGGCGCTGGCTTTCCGGACGGCGGATCGGCGAACCGATCTGCTTGATCTTGACGGTTTTCGCTTTGGCCATCGTTATTACTCCACGACTGCCGCGGCGTCGGCTTCAGCCTCGGCCTCGGAAGAACCACCGCGGCCGAGCAGGTCGGCAACCTTCTTGCCACGACGCTGGGCCACCGACTTCGGCGAAGTCTGTGTGGTCAGCGCGTCGAAAGTGGCGCGGATCATGTTGTAGGGGTTCGAGGTGCCGACCGATTTGGTCACCACGTCGGCAACGCCGAGGCTCTCGAACACGGCACGCATCGGACCACCGGCAATGATGCCGGTACCCGGAGGCGCGGTGCGAACGGTAACCTTGCCGGCACCGAAGTGACCCTTGCCGTCGTGATGGAGGGTGCGGCCCTCCTTCAGCGGGACACGGACCATCTTCTTGCGCGCAGCGGCAGTCGCCTTGCTGATCGCTTCGGGCACTTCGCGAGCCTTGCCCTTGCCGAAGCCAACGCGGCCCTGGCCGTCACCGACAACCACGAGTGCAGCAAAACCGAAGCGCTTACCGCCCTTCACCGTCTTGCTGACGCGGTTGATGTGGACGAGCTTCTCGATGATGCCGTCGTCTTCTTCCTCGCGGCGTCCGCCACGACGGTTGTTGTCGCGGCCACCGCGGCCACGGCCACCGCCGCCACCACCGCGATTGTCACGGCCACCACGGCCCTGACGTTCGCGCGGCTGACCTTCGGCACCCTGTGCGGGGCTCTGGTTGGCAGCTGCTTCCGAAGGCGTGTCGGCAACAGCCGGCTCTTCCTTGGTCACAGGCGCTTCGGTTTCGGCCTTGGCCGGAGTCGCTTCAACCTTGGTCTCTTCGACCTTGGTTTCGGCTTCGGTGTTTTCGGTCTTGTTTTCGTCAGCCATCATCAGAACTCCAGCCCGCCTTCGCGAGCGGCGTCGGCCAGCGCCTTGACGCGGCCATGGAACAGGAAGCCGCCGCGGTCGAACACGACGGTGGTCACGCCGGCCTTCTTGGCAGCAGCGGCGATGTCGGTGCCGACCTTCTTGGCCGCATCGACATTGGCGCCCGAGTTCTGCGTGCCGAGCGTCGAAGCGGCGGCGAGGGTCTTGCCCGCGGCGTCGTCGATGATCTGCGCGTAGATGTGCTTGCCGGTGCGGTGCACCGACAGGCGGGGCTTGCCACCCGACACGTTGCGAAGCGCGGTGCGGACGCGGCGACGGCGACGTTCAAAGAGAGAGAGCTTGGCCATCTTACTTCTTCTTCCCTTCCTTGCGGAAGATATACTCGCCGCGGTACTTGATGCCCTTGCCCTTATAAGGCTCGGGCTTGCGCCACCTGCGGACGTTCGCCGCAAACTGGCCCACGGCCTGCTTGTCGATACCGCTGATCTCGATGGTGGTCTGGTCAGGGGTCTTCACCTCGAGGCCTTCCGGCACATCGAGATCGACATCGTGCGAGTAGCCGAGCTGAAGCTTGAGCTTCTTGCCCTGCGCCTGCGCACGGTAACCGACACCATTGATCTCGAGGACTTTGGTGAAACCTTCGGTCACACCTTCGACCAGGTTCGATACCATGGTACGCTGCATGCCCCAGTGGTTGCGGGCAGCGCGGGTATCGTTGGCCGGCTTGACCGAGATCTCGCCGTCTTCGAGCGTGTATTCGATCAGGTCGGACAGACCCATGTCGAGGGTGCCCTTGGGCCCCTTGACGCTGAGCGTCTTGCCATTGATGTTGGCAGTAACCCCACTCGGGATCGCTACTGCCCTTTTGCCGATGCGGCTCATCAGAACACCTCCGCCAGCACTTCGCCGCCGACGTTTTCGGTGCGCGCTTCGGCGTCCGAAAGCACACCCTTGGGCGTCGAGACGATGGTGATGCCAAGGCCGTTGCGCACGATCGGAAGTTCTTTCGAACCCGAATAGACGCGGCGGCCCGGCTTGGAGACGCGAGCGACATGCTTGATCGCAGGTTCGCCCTCGAAATATTTCAGTTCGATCCGCAGCTGTGCGTGCTTGGCCGAAGCGTCTTCGCTGTAGCCACGGATGTAGCCTTCGCGCTGAAGCACTTCGAGAACGTTCGCACGCAGCTTGCTGGCGGGCGAAAGGACACTGTCCTTCTTCGCGCGCTGGCCGTTGCGGATGCGGGTGAGCATGTCACCCAGGGGATCGGTCATAGCCATCTGTCTTTACCTCACCAGCTCGACTTGGTCAGGCCTGGAATCAGGCCCTTGTTGCCGAGGTCGCGCAGTTCGATGCGGTTGAGCCCGAACTTGCGGTAGTAGCCGCGGGGGCGGCCGGTGGTGGAGCAGCGATTGCGCACCCGGGTCGGGTTCGCGTTACGCGGCAGTTCCGCCATCTTGAGACGCGCCATCAGGCGTTCGCTCTCATCCAGCGATTCATCGTCAGCGATAGCCTTCAGCTTCGCAAACTTTTCCGCGTACTGCTTGACGAGCTTCTTACGACGCTCGTTCTTGTTGATCGAACTCAGTTTCGCCATTGGACTTAAGTTCCTCTATTAGCGGCTCACGCCGCCTCCTTCTCTTCCGACACTTCGGCCGGGAACGGGAAACCGAACAGGCGGAGCAGTTCGCGCGCCTCGTCGTCGGTCTTCGCCGTCGTGGTTACAATGATGTCCATCCCCCGGACCTTGTCGATCTGGTCGTAGCTGATCTCGGGAAAGATGATCTGTTCCTTCAGGCCCATGGCATAGTTGCCACGGCCATCGAACGACTTCGGGTTGAGGCCGCGGAAATCTCGGATGCGCGGCATGGCCACGGTCACCAGACGGTCCGTGAACTCGTACATGCGGTCACGGCGCAAGGTGACCTTGCAACCGATCGGCATGCCTTCACGCAGCTTGAACTGCGCGATCGACTTCTTGGCCTTGGTGATAACCGGCTTCTGGCCGGCGATCAGCGCCATTTCCTCGGCTGCAGTCTGAACCTTCTTCTTGTCTTGGCTGGCTTCGCCCACACCCATGTTGAGCGTGATCTTTTCCAGCTTCGGGACTTCAAGAGCGTTCTTGTAGCCGAACTTCTCGGTCATCGCCTTGACGATCTCGTCGTCGTAGCGCTTGCGCATGCGGGGCGTATAATCAGCCATCGATGGTCTCTCCGGACTTTACGGCGACACGAACCTTCTTGCCGTCCTGGTCTTGGAAACGGACGCGCGTGGGCTTGCCATCCTTCGGATCGGCCAGCGCAACCTTGCTGATGTGCATCGGCGCTTCGAAACGGTCGATGCCACCCTGCGGGTTCTGCTGGGTCGGCTTGCGGTGACGCGCGGCGATGTTGACGCCTTCGACGACGATCTTGCCATCCTTGGGCATGACCTTCGCGACGGTGCCGGTCTTGCCCTTGTCCTTGCCGGACAGGACGACGACGCTGTCACCCTTCTTGATCTTTGCGGCGGCCATTACAGCACCTCCGGAGCAAGCGAGATGATCTTCATGAAACCGCGCCCGCGCAGTTCGCGCACGACCGGGCCGAAGATACGGGTACCGATCGGTTCTTCGCTCTTGTTCACGAGCACCGCGGCGTTGCTGTCGAAGCGGATTACGCTGCCATCGGGGCGGCGGACGTCCTTCCTCGTGCGCACGATGACAGCGCGATGAACATCGCCCTTCTTCACCTTGGTGCGCGGCTGGGCTTCCTTGACGGAAACCACGATCACGTCGCCTACGGAAGCAGTCCGGCGCTTGGAGCCGCCCAGTACCTTGATGCACTGGACGCGCTTCGCGCCGCTGTTGTCCGCGACGTCGAGATTGGATTGCATCTGGATCATCGATCCGGTTCCTTCTCAATGGCTTGCCGGGACGTTTGCCCGGCAGTTCCTACGTCAATAAAAGCTCAGTTACCGGCGGCTTCGACGTCGAGGTCAGCCTCGACAGCCTGAGTGCCACCTGCGGTAACGCGATCGATCACCTGCCAGGTCTTGGTCTTGGAGATCGGCTTGGTTTCTTCGATGCGCACGACATCGCCGAGCGTGAACTCGTTCTGCGCGTCATGAGCATGGTACTTCTTCGAACGGCGAATGATCTTCCCGTAGAGGGGATGCTTCACCTTGCGTTCGACGAGCACGGTAACGGTCTTGTCGGTTTTGTCGGAGGTGACGGTCCCGATCAGGATACGCTTGGGCATGGTCTACTCCTTAAGCCTTCGCTTCAGCCGAGCGCGTGCGCTCGCTCTGCAGCGTCTTGATCTTGGCGATCGTGCGGCGCACTTCGCGGATGCGAGCCGGGGCCTCGAGCTGGTTCGTCGCCGCCTGGAAGCGGAGGTTGAACGCTTCGCGCTTGAGCGTGGTCAGCTCTTCAGCCAGCTGGTCGTCCGACTTCTGGCGCAGGTCTTCGGTCTTGGCCATCATTCGCCTCCCAGGTGCGAGGTGTCGCCCAGACGGGCAACGACCTTGGTCTTGATCGGCAGCTTCATCGCTGCGCGCTCGAACGCTTCGGCGGCCAGCGGGCCGGCGACGCCGTCGAGTTCGAACAGGATGCGGCCCGGCTTGACCCGTGCAGCCCAGTATTCGATCGAGCCCTTGCCCTTACCCTGACGGACTTCGGCAGGCTTCTTCGACACCGGCACATCGGGGAAGATGCGGATCCACAAACGTCCCTGACGCTTGATGTGACGCGTGATCGCACGGCGGGCCGCTTCGATCTGGCGCGCGGTGATCCGCTCGGGTTCCATCGCCTTCAGGCCATAGGACCCGAAATTCAGCGTGGTGCCGCCCTTGGCCTTGCCATGGATCTTGCCCTTGAACGCCTTGCGGTACTTGGTTTTCTTCGGTTGCAGCATGGTTCTTTCCTAATCCTGCAATCAGCGCGCCGGACGGACGCCCGAGGTCTGGGCTTCCATCATCAGGCGGTCCTGGGCGGTCGGGTCATGCGCCAAGATTTCGCCCTTGAAGATCCAGCACTTAATGCCGATGATCCCGTAGGCGGTGAGCGCTTCGGCTTCCGCATAGTCGACGTTGGCCCGCAGCGTGTGCAGCGGAACGCGGCCTTCGCGATACCATTCGACACGCGCGATTTCAGCACCGCCGAGACGGCCGCCGCAGACGATCTTGATGCCTTCCGCGCCGAGGCGGAGAGCCGACTGCACGGCGCGCTTCATGGCGCGGCGGAAGGCGACACGGCGGATCAGCTGGTCGGCAATGCCCTGGGCGACGAGCTTGGCATCGATTTCCGGCTTGCGGATCTCGACGATGTTCAGCTTCACTTCACTGTCGGTCATGCTCGACAGCTTGGTGCGCAGCTTTTCGATGTCCGCGCCCTTCTTGCCGATGATGACGCCCGGACGGGCGGCATAGATCGAAATGCGGCACAGCTTGGCCGGACGCTCGATCACGACCTTCGAGATCGCTGCCTGCGGCAGGCTGTCGACGATGTGCTTGCGCAGCTTGATGTCTTCGCTGAGCAGCTTGGCATAGTCACGCCCTTCGGCGTACCAGCGGCTGTCCCAGGTGCGGTTGATCTGCAGGCGCAGACCGATCGGATTGCTCTTCTGGCCCATCTTACGCCTCTTCCTGCTCGCGAACGACGATACGGAGGCGGCTGAACGGCTTCAGGATGCGCGTCGACTTGCCGCGACCACGCGTGTGGAAGCGCTTCATCGTGATCGACTTGCCCACCGAAGCCTCGGCTACGACCAGTGCGTCGACATCGAGGTTGTGGTTGTTTTCCGCATTGGCGATCGCCGATGCAAGAACCTTGGTGGCGTCCTTCGCCATCGCCTTCTTCGAGAAAGCGAGGATGTTGAGCGCCTCTTCAGCCTTCTTGCCGCGGATCAGGCCGGCAACGAGGTTGAGCTTCTGCGCCGAACCACGGATCGTGGTAGCGACGGCCAGCGCCTCGTTGTCCGCCACGCGACGGGGTGCTTTCTGCTTGCTCATCAGCGCTTGCCCTTCTTGTCGGCGGCGTGACCCGGGAAAGTACGCGTAGGTGCGAACTCTCCGAGCTTGTGGCCGACCATTTCTTCCGAAACGGAGACCGGGATGAACTTGTGACCGTTGTAGACGTTGAACGTCAGACCAACGAACTGCGGCAGGATGGTGCTACGGCGCGACCAGGTCTTGATCGGCTTGTTGGCACCCGCGTCCTGAGCGGTCTCAGCCTTCTTGAGAAGGCTGAGCTCGACGAACGGACCTTTCCAGACGGAACGAGCCATGTCGGATTACCTCTTCTTCTTCGCGTGGCGCGAACGGATGATCATCTTGTCCGTCTGCTTGTTCTTGCGGGTACGGGCGCCCTTGGTCGGCTTGCCCCACGGAGTGACCGGATGACGGCCACCGCTGGTGCGGCCTTCACCGCCGCCATGCGGATGGTCGACCGGGTTCTTGGCGACACCGCGGGTCAGCGGCTTGATGCCCATCCAGCGACGACGACCGGCCTTGCCCAGGTTCTGGTTCTGGTTGTCCGGGTTCGACACGGCGCCAACGGTGCCCATGCAGTCGGCGCGCAGGTAACGCTGCTCGCCGCTGTTGAGACGCACGATGACCATGCCGCGATCACGGCCGACCAGCTGGACATAGGAGCCTGCAGCGCGGGCGATCTGGCCACCCTTGCCCGGCTTCATCTCCACATTGTGGCAGATCGTGCCGACCGGCATCTGGCCGAGCAACATCGCGTTGCCGGGCTTGGTGTCGCATTTCTCGGCAGCGATGACCTTGTCGCCGACAGCGAGACGCTGCGGAGCGAGAATATAGGCCAGTTCACCGTCGGAATACTTCACCAGCGCGATGAACGCGGTCCGGTTCGGGTCATACTCGAGCCGTTCGACGGTCCCTTCGACGTCCCACTTGCGACGCTTGAAGTCGACATAACGGTACTTCTGCTTGTGACCGCCAGCCATGCCGCGCGAGGTGACATGACCCTTGTTGTTGCGGCCACCGGTCTTGCGCTTGCCTTCGACGAGCGATTTGACCGGCTTGCCCTTGTAGAGCCCCGACTTGTCGACGAGGATCAGGCCGCGACGGCCCGGGCTCGTGGGTTTGTAATTCTTGAGTGCCATTTCTCTCTAGCCCCTCAGATACCGCTGGTGACGTCGATGGAATCGCCGTCTTTCAGGGTGACGATGGCCTTCTTCATGTCCGTGCGCTTGTAGGGCCTGCCCTTCCAGCGCTTGGTCTTGCCCTTCGTCACGATGGTGTTCACGCCCATCACCTTGACACCGAAGATCGCCTCGATCGCTTCCTTGATCTGCGGCTTGGTGGCATCGTTGGCGACCTTGAAGACGACGGCGTTGTTTTCCGACGCCAGCGTGGCCTTCTCGGTGATGTGCGGTGCGAGCACGACGTCGTAGTGACGCGCTTCCGCTTCCTGCTTTTTAGCCATTGAAACGGGCCTCCAGCTTTTCGACCGCGTCCTTGGTAAGGACCAGCGTGTCGTGCTTCAGGATGTCGTAAACGTTGGCACCCATGGCCGGCAGCACATTGACGCCGGGCAGGTTGCTGGCAGCCTTGCTGAAACCGTCATTGACGCTTTCGCCATCGATCACGAGGACCTTGCCGTTCCAGCCAGCCTTGTCGAAGTGAGCCTTGAGCGCCTTGGTCTTGGCGTCCGTCAGCTCGAGGCTGTCGATGACGACGAGGCCATCCTTCGCCTTGCTCGACAGAGCCATCTTGAGACCGAGTGCACGGACCTTCTTGTTCAGCGACTGCTCGAAGTCACGCTTGCGCGCGCCATGAGCCTTACCGCCGCCGATGAAGATCGGAGCGCCGCGATCGCCGTGACGAGCCGTGCCGCCGCCTTTCTGGCGACCCCACTTCTTGCCGGTGCGCGCTACGTCCGAACGCTCACGCGTCGGGCGAGCGGTGCCGCGGCGGTTCTCGAGCTGCCAGGTGACAACACGATGCAGGATGTCGGCGCGCGGTTCGATACCGAACACGTCATCGTTCAATTCGATGTCGCCCGACGCCTTGCCGTCGATTTTCTGGACCTTCACCTTCACGGATCAGCCCTCCTTGCTATCGTCCGCGCCGGTGTCGGCTGCGGGCGTATCGGTGGTGGATTCGGTGTCGGCACCGGCGTCCTGTTCCTTGAGCAGCTTGGCCTGCTGTTCGGCGGAAACATCCGTCCCGACTTCGTGCTCGGCCGAGCTTTCGACCAGGCCAGCAGCAGCTTCTTCGTGCTCGAACTCTTCGCGGTTGCGATACATCACGCCCGGGAACGGCAGTTCACCGTGGTCGATCTTGACCGCGTCCTTGACCAGCAGCCAGCCATTCTTAGCGCCCGGGACCGAACCCTTGACGAAAAGGAGGCCGCGATCAGCGTCGGTACGAACGATCTCGAGGTTCTGCTGGGTGCGCTGACGGTCGCCCATGTGGCCGGCCATCTTCTTGCCCTTGAACACGCGACCCGGATCCTGGCGGTTACCCGTCGAACCGTGCGAACGGTGCGAGAGCGACACGCCGTGGGTAGCCCGCAGACCACCGAAGCCCCAGCGCTTCATCGCGCCGGCAAAGCCCTTGCCCTGCGTGTGACCGGTGATGTCGACCTTCTGGCCAGCAATGAAGTGCTCGGCCGAAATGCGCGCGCCGACGGGAAGCAGAGCATCCTCAGCTTCGACACGGAATTCCGCGACCTTCATCTTCAGCTCGACGCCAGCCTTGGCAAAAGCTTCGCGCTGCGGCTTGTTGACGTTCTTCTGCTTGGCTTCGCCCGAACCGACCTGGACCGCGAAGTAACCATCGCGATCTGCAGTGCGGTGAGCAGTAACCTGGCAATTTTCCAGCGCAAGAACGGTAACCGGCACATGCCGACCATCCTCCTGGAAGAGGCGGGTCATCCCGACTTTCTTTGCGATAACGCCAGTGCGCATCGTAAAACTCCTAACACAGAGGCACCACGGCCCATCCGAGGTGCTTGCCAGCCCGTTCTATGATGCGTCGCCCCGCCCGGGCTGAGTGCTTCCTCGGCACGAGGCCTGGGAAGCGAGACGGGGGACGCAGACCCGGATAATCCGGCGGTATCCCGATGTCTTGCCGGGCCTTGCGGCCTGGCGGGGCTATCGAGCGCCCCGAAACTTTCCCGGCCGGTTAACGTCCTGCCGGGCAGACGGCAAGTCCCGCATCCACGGAAACTTGCGGCAAACTCTTAGGCGAGCTTGATTTCCACGTTCACGCCCGCAGCCAGGTCGAGCTTCATCAGCGCGTCGACGGTCTGGGCGTTGGGCTGCACGATGTCGAGCAGCCGCTTGTAGGTGCGCACCTCGAACTGCTCGCGCGACTTCTTGTCGATGTGCGGGCCGCGGTTCACGGTGAACTTTTCGATACGCGTCGGCATGGGAATGGGGCCACGAATAAGAGCACCCGTACGACGCGCGGTGTCGGCGATTTCGCCAGTTGCCTGGTCGAGAACGCGATGGTCGAACGCCTTGAGGCGAATGCGGATATTCTGAGCTTCCATTACCTACACCGATGCGAAAGAGCCAATGGACCGCTAACGGCCCACAAAAAAGAAAAGCCCGCCCCGCTTTGTCCGGTTTCCCGGGACGGGCGGCCTTTGTTGAATTGGTTGTTCCAAGGAATACCGAGCGGCGAATCCTTGTCTGTGGCCGCGCATATACGGGTGAGTCCCCAATCTGGCAACCCCTCAATTCCGCGCTGCAGCCATAAGACGGAATATGACACGGCAGACCGTGCCTCTGGTGCCCATCAGGCCCCAGAAAACCGAAGGCCCGCCCCTCATGCAGAGGAGCGGGCCAGCGATTTCGTTACGCGTTAGCGACGATTACTTCGTGATGTTCGCCACGACGCCCGAGCCGACGGTGCGGCCGCCTTCGCGGATTGCGAAGCGCAGACCTTCGTCCATGGCGATCGGTGCGATCAGCTTGACGTTGATCGTCACGTTATCGCCCGGCATCACCATTTCGGTGCCCTCGGGAAGGATCACTTCGCCGGTGACGTCGGTGGTGCGGAAGTAGAACTGCGGACGATAGTTCGCGAAGAACGGCGTGTGACGACCGCCTTCGTCCTTCGACAGGACGTAAACTTCAGCGCTGAACTCGGTGTGCGGCGTAACCGAACCGGGCTTTGCGAGGACCTGGCCACGCTCGACTTCTTCACGGGCAACACCGCGGATCAGGGCACCAATGTTGTCGCCGGCTTCGCCGCGATCAAGCAGCTTGCGGAACATTTCAACGCCGGTGACGGTCGTCTTGGTGGTGTCCTTGATGCCGACGATTTCGCATTCGTCGCCAACATTGACGATGCCGCTTTCGACACGGCCGGTGACAACCGTACCACGACCCGAGATCGAGAACACGTCTTCGATCGGCATCAGGAAGGGCTTGTCGACCGGACGTTCCGGCTGCGGAATGTGCTCGTCGACGGCGGCCATCAGTTCCCTGATGGAGTTTTCGCCGATTTCCGGATCCCGACCTTCGAGAGCGGCCAGAGCCGAACCCTTGACGATGGGGATATCGTCGCCGTCGAAGCCGTATTCGCTCAGCAGTTCGCGAACTTCCAGTTCGACGAGCTCGAGGATTTCCTCGTCATCGACCTGGTCGACCTTGTTCATGTAGACAACCAGTGCCGGAACGCCGACCTGACGCGAAAGCAGGATGTGCTCGCGGGTCTGGGGCATGGGGCCGTCGGCTGCGTTCACGACCAGGATCGCGCCGTCCATCTGGGCGGCACCGGTGATCATGTTCTTCACGTAGTCGGCGTGACCCGGGCAATCGACGTGTGCGTAGTGGCGATTGTCGGTTTCATACTCGACGTGCGCAGTCGAGATGGTGATGCCGCGCTCGCGCTCTTCGGGAGCCTTGTCGATGTTTGCAAAGTCGACGGCCGAACCGAGGACCTTGGTGATCGCCGCGGTCAGCGTGGTTTTGCCATGGTCGACGTGACCGATGGTGCCCACGTTGACGTGCGGCTTGTTACGCTCGAACTTTTCCTTCGCCATTTTCCAATAACCTCTGTCTTAAAATTTGGGATTTATGCGGGGAGGAAACGGCGCCCGCTGAATCAGGCGCCGCCCCTAGACCTCAAAGCTGGCTTACGCAAGCTTCTCCTTGACCTCGGCCGCGACGTTTGCCGGGACCTCGTCGTAGTGGCTGAACTGCATCGAGTACTGGGCGCGGCCCTGCGTGAACGAGCGCAGCTCGTTGACGTAACCGAACATGTTCGCAAGCGGCACGTTGGCTTCGACGGCCTGTGCGTTACCGCGGCTGTCGGTGCCCTGGATCTGGCCACGACGGCTGTTGAGATCGCCGATGACGTCGCCGAGATAGTCCTCGGGGGTGACGACCTCGACCTTCATGATCGGTTCGAGCAGCTTGATGCCGGCACGGTCAGCGACTTCACGCATGGCGCCACGGCCGGCGATTTCGAACGCGATCGCGCTCGAGTCGACGTCATGGTAGGCACCGTCATACAGTTCGACGGTGAAGTCGATGATCGGGAAGCCGACGAGATGGCCGCTTTCGGCCTGCTCGCGGAAACCCTTTTCAATGGCCGGGATGTATTCCTTCGGAATATTACCGCCCTTGATGCTGTCGTCGAAGACAAAGCCCTGGCCGCGTTCACCCGGGGTGACCTTGACCTTGACGCGGCCGAACTGGCCCGAGCCACCCGACTGCTTCTTGTGGGTGTAATCGACGTCGACCGGCTTACCCAGATATTCGCGGTAAGCGACCTGCGGGGCGCCGACATTGGCTTCGACCTTGAACTCGCGCTTCATGCGATCGACGAGAATGTCGAGGTGAAGCTCGCCCATGCCCTTGATGATCGTCTGGCCCGATTCGTGATCGGTGGTGACGCGGAAGCTCGGATCCTCGGCAGCCAGGCGGTTGAGCGCGACGCCCATCTTTTCCTGGTCGGCCTTGGTCTTGGGTTCCACCGACAGTTCGATAACCGGTTCGGGGAATTCCATGCGCTCGAGAATGATCGGCTTGGAGGCATCACACAGCGTATCGCCGGTGGTGGTTTCCTTCAGGCCTGCAATCGCGACGATGTCGCCGGCGAATGCCTCGTCGATGTCCTCGCGGTTGTTCGAGTGCATGAGCAGCATGCGGCCGATCTTTTCCTTCTTGTCCTTTACCGAGTTCAGGACGCTGCCCTTGGTAAGGTGACCCGAGTAGATACGGGTGAAGGTGAGCGAGCCCACGAAGGGATCGTTCATGATCTTGAATGCGAGCGCCGAGAACGGCGCGTCGTCGGACGATGCACGCGTGTCTTCCTCATCGCTGTCGGGCAGGACGCCCTTGATGGCCGGAACGTCGAGCGGCGACGGCATATAATCGACAATCGCGTCGAGCAGGGGCTGGACACCCTTATTCTTGAAGGCCGAACCGCAAATCACGGGCACGAAGTCGCGCGCCATGGTGCCCTTGCGGATCAGCTTCTTGAGCGTCGCCGCATCGGGTTCTTCGCCTTCGAGATAGGCTTCCATGACATCGTCGTCCTGTTCGACGGCGGTCTCGATCAGCTTCTCGCGATATTCGGCGGCCTTGTCGGCGAGGTCGGCGGGGATGTCGACATAGTTGAAGTCAGCACCCAGCCCGTCGTTTTCCCAGACGATGCCGCGGTTGTTGACGAGGTCGACGACGCCCTTGAGGTCGCTTTCCGCGCCGATCGGGAGATAGAGCACCAGCGGGGTCGCACCGAGACGGTCGATGATCGACTGGACGCAATAGTAGAAATCTGCGCCGGTGCGGTCGAGCTTGTTGATGAAGCACATCCGCGGGACGCCGTATTTGTCGGCCTGGCGCCAGACGGTCTCGGATTGGGGTTCGACCCCGGCAACTCCGTCAAAAACGGCGACCGCGCCATCGAGCACGCGCAGCGAACGTTCGACTTCGATGGTGAAGTCGACGTGCCCGGGGGTGTCGATGATGTTGATGCGGTGCTTTTCGCCCTGCCCGTCCTCGTTCTGCCAGAACGTGGTGGTCGCGGCCGAGGTGATGGTGATGCCGCGTTCCTGCTCCTGCTCCATCCAGTCCATCGTCGCGGCGCCGTCATGGACTTCGCCGATCTTGTAGGACTTGCCGGTGTAGTAGAGGATACGCTCGGTCGTGGTGGTCTTGCCGGCATCGATGTGCGCCATGATGCCGATGTTGCGGTACCGCTCCAGCGGATAATCGCGAGCCATAAGGATTTCCTCGAATTCGGGGTTGGCAGGTAGCCCGCCCCATATGGGTAACAGTGTGACCGGTTAAAGACCGGTGCCGCGCGGCCCAGCGCCGCGCGGCCCCGTCCTGGCCGATCGTCAGGCCGCGCCCGGCCCTACCAGCGGTAGTGCGAGAAGGCGCGGTTGGCGTCCGCCATGCGGTGCGTGTCTTCGCGCTTCTTCACGGCGTTGCCGCGGTTGTTGGCGGCATCCATCAGCTCGCCCGAGAGGCGTGCCGACATGGTGGTTTCCGGACGCCCGCGCGCCGCGGTGATGAGCCAGCGGATCGCCAGCGCCTGCGCACGCTCGGGGCGCACTTCGACCGGCACCTGGTAGGTCGCACCGCCGACACGGCGGCTACGCACTTCGACCTGCGGCTTGATGTTTTCCAGCGCGGCATGGAACAGCTCGACCGGGTTCGCCTTGGCCTTCGCCTCGACCACGTCGAGCGCGGTGTAGACGATACCTTCGGCGACGGCTTTCTTGCCGTCATACATCATGTTGTTCATGAACTTCGACAGCACCTGATCACCAAACTTCGGGTCAGGCAGGATTTCCCGCTTCTCGGGACGACGACGACGTGACATTTTTAATCTCCAAAATGCCGGGAGCGCTAGCGACCGTCATCTGATGTCATCCCTGCGAAGGCAGGGACCCAGATAACATCGGCGGCTCCGTAGAACTTACGAACCACCCGGCCACTTCCCTTATCTAGGCCCCTGCCTGCGCAGGGGCGACGGGAGGCGGCGGGCCGGCCCTTCTCTTACTTGGGCCGCTTGGCGCCGTATTTCGAACGGCTCTGCTTGCGGTCCTTGACACCCTGCGTGTCGAGCACGCCGCGCAGCACGTGGTAGCGCACGCCGGGAAGGTCGCGCACACGCCCGCCGCGGATCAGCACGACGCTGTGTTCCTGCAGGTTGTGGCCTTCGCCGGGGATGTAGGAGATGACTTCGCGCTGGTTGGTCAGGCGGACCTTGGCCACTTTACGCAGAGCCGAGTTCGGCTTCTTCGGGGTCGTCGTATAGACGCGGGTGCAGACACCGCGCTTCTGCGGGTTCTGTTCCATCGCAGGGACCTTGCTCTTGGCCTTCTGCGGAACGCGGCCCTTGCGGACCAGCTGGTTGATCGTCGGCATATGAGTTCTTTCTCTTCACCGTATGAAGGTGACGACTAGCGGGATGATCGGCGGTGTGATTTGGTCCAGCGTCACCCCAGCGCAAGCTGGGGTCTGTTTCCGCAAGCGCGACGCAAGCGGCACGAGATTCCAGCTTTCGCTGGAATGACGACTGAACTGAATCACTCCACCCACGGCCCACACGGCCACCGGGTTACTTTGACGGCTGCCCCGAGCGTTCCCATGAGGTGCGCTGCAATAGAAAAGAGCCCGAGTGCATGACGCACCAGGCCCCGGGACATAACCGGCAATGTTCAGCTCTATCTGACCGACGAGGGAATCACGCGAGGCGGTTCCTACACCGGATGGGGGCGCACATAGTTTGACGGGGGGGATGGGTCAAGGGAGAGCTAGGCTACGCCTGACCCAGCTTCCTCAAACCGTCACTATTTCGAAGATAGAATAACAAATACGGATCCACGATCGTCAGCGTCCCGCCTCCTGCACCGGAATCCCATTCAATAATTCGCTGATCAGGGTACATTTCTCTCGCCGCTTTAGCCATTTGCTCGGCTGCGCTCGCAATGCTCTGGCCAGTCGGCGACGTAGTTGAACAAACTGCCTGAGTTCGTTCAACTAGGTTTGCGTAGGGAATATCTGTGATCGGCTCACCTGTCGCTAGCGCAAGCAGGACGGCGCGATAAACATCACCTTTCGTTCCGTCCAGCAGCGTGTGTGACGCCCTCGGAGTACCGCGTATTCGTGGACCAATATGCATGTTTGTAAGCAAGGACCGATAATCAGTTGTATTGGACGCCTCATTCAAGATCACTGACAAGGACTTTTTCTCAACCTTGAAGTTGCCAACTTTGGGTAACTTCTCTTCAACCCCAAAATAAATACAGGTTTGGAGGCAAATCTGCTGCATCAACTGAGGGGACCCGCAGGCTTCAACAGCGAGCAATTGAATCTCTGATTCATCAATTGCCATGTACAGTAGAGGAAAACCCTGAACGCCAATTTGACTCAAGTCATTTACGTCCCAAAAATTAGTGTCAATGTGCGTAGTCCGACCTCTAAGCTCGTGATTACTCCGGACAACATCATCCGAGCGATGTGGAACCGACGCTGTGCAAAACTTAATCCCCTGTCCTGATCCAGCGCGAATTTGCCTCGCAACTTCCGTTTGAACAGGACGGGTCATATAGTGAAAGTCGTCAATGAATATTACGGTGTCACTCCCTCCGATAAGCTTGGCAACTTGCGACAATCCAGATCGACCAAAAGAATTCGTTATACCTGATTTAATTTGCGTTTCGCGCTTCGCGACTTTTTTCGCGCCCACTCCGGTTCCTGGAACGATTTCAGAATTGATGCTTGCCTCGTGGGATTCACTGCGTGACTTAGCGACGGAATTTTCATCAGTGATCGTGTTCGGCTGATTGAGGGCATCAAGCGCTGCGCCCCAGAGGTCGGACGCTCCACCGAGCTCAGCGCCAGATACATAAATAATGTTCTCTTTTCCAATGACCCGTTCAGCCAGAACTGTCTTTCCGCTCTTGCTCGGTCCCGAAACGGATAGAACCGTATTTGGCGTACTCAACGCACGCCTGAAAGCATCCTCCAAATTATTGTCGCCCCGCTCAACGTAGGTGTACACGGGGAAATTATTCGGGGTGAAGACTTCTACTGCTCGCAACATTACGGCTCCTCGGGACGCCAACTTTCTAGGCGCAAACCTTGTTGCTGCCCTAATAAGGCTTGCCGCACAAATTTCTAGCAGAGAGAGGCCCGAAAACGCCTCTTCCCAATCGGGCACTAGAGCGTGCCATGCTGTTTTGATTGGCAAACTTTTCTTGTGACGATCAGCCCCATGGACGGAATGTGAGGGAAATGACGTGAGCATTTTCGCCGATTAGATAGGGCTTCCCCCTAGCATCGTCATCCGCGACGAGACGGCCACATTCTGGATTGTTACAACGGCCGGCTGAACGACCCCACAACAATTTGAGTGTTTTCTGCCTGAACGTCATAGATTCTTGCTCGAGCTACTCAGAATATATATCGAATGCGCTAGTCCACCCTTATTTCTAAATCATTGCCATCCCTCAATGTAAAGACCAACTTCATCTCACCATCTACGCCCAAAAGCTTCTTGAGGGTTGAAATTGATGGATCGGACTTGGCCTCGATTTTTGATATGTTCGATTGACTCGTCGCAAGACGAGCCGCTGCGTCTGCTTGGGATAGCCCCAAAGCATTCCTCAGTTCTTTGAAGCTAGCGCCCTGAAAACGAAAACTATCTCGATATTTGCTAAATCTTTTTTGATCGTCTCCTTCCCAATCAGGGCGCCAATCGACCGTCCCTTGGTCGAAGTTGGACTTAGTCATATTACTCCTTAATGCCGTCTACCGATCACTCACGACCAGGACGTTCTCCTTGGGCTGGCGAATGACGAACCGGCTCCATTCCATTTTTAACTTCATCCAGTAAGACAGCTCATCGAACCCGCCTCCGGTTGCCATCTTCGCGTCTTCAGCGACGCAGTTCGAAGCAGCGAGAACAACATCCACTCCCCATTCGCGCATTGCCTGTACGAACGCCGAGAAATAGATTTGTTCGTCTATACTCCATTTCGTAACCTTACGATGTAAACTCAGACTTAATTCAACTTGAAAATTCTCCGTCATAACAACTCCTAAAAGGCCATCTCGGCCTGCGACGTTTTGCAAAGTTGGTGGTCATCATTTCTTCCTTTAGGTTACTCCTAACCACTACCGGACCTCGTTAAAGACAGCTCCGTGGTGGAAATTCCAATATGGAATATTCTATTTTGGAATGCAACAGCTTTTTCGATCCGTCCACATCCACCAGTCGTGCCTACGGCGCACGACCCTGGAGTAGCTGCTCGTCCCTCCAGATGCGCAGCCACATCCTCGTCCGTTATGGAGGCCCATCTCGAGTCATGTCGGGCACAAGGGGCCAAGCCAGAAACCTTTTTCCTACTTCGCACAGATGTGCATTTTGGGGTGGGCCATGGACAACCCTCGTCCCACAGAACCCTTTGCGTCTTCGCCTCCCGGTGCACGCCACGACGGCGCGATGCTCTCCGATCGCGCGCCACCTAGATATTTCGCGCCGCTTCCACCCCCAGTCATCGCGAGCGTAGCGAAGCAATCCAGTCCAGCCCTCGCTGGATTGTCCTTTGGACAGCACGCTTCGCCGCGTCGCCTGCGGCTCCTCGCAATGACGGGTGAGAGATGACCGAACCCACCCGCAAGATCGCGCGCCAGGCCACCTCCGTCGTCGCGCATACCGCGCCCGAGCCCGAGGATGACGATCCGCTCCTCGCCTTCGCGCCCTTCCTCCACACGGCCCCGCGCCGCAATTCGATCACGCCCGAACTCCAGCGCCGCTTCGTTGCCACGCTTGCCGCAACGGGCATCGTCAAGGTGGCGGCCAAGCGGATCGGGAAGAGCCTCGAGGCGCTCTACAAGCTGCGCGCGCGGCCGGGGGCGGAGGGGTTTGCCAGGGCCTGGGACGCGGCGCTCGAGCGCGGGGCGGCGCGGCTGGAGGACATCGCGCTGGAGCGCGCCATGCTGGGCACGCGCACGCCGATCGTCTCGGGCGGGGAAATCCTCGGCCATTGGGACAAGCCCGACAATGCGCTGCTGCGCTTCCTCCTCCAGCACCGGCTGCCGGGGCGCTATGGCGTGCAGGACCTGAAGCCCGGCCACCCGGTCTATGAAAGCATCCGCGCCGAAGTGCTGGCCGAGCAGGAGCCGCTGGCGGGCGCGGGCGAGGCGGAGGTGCTGGCCTCGCTCAACGCCAAGCTCGAACATATGCGCGCCAACGAGGAAGCGCTGGCGGCGATGACTGCGGCGGAAAAGCGCGAGGCGCTGCGCGAGGTGGGCGCGCAGGCAATGGCCGGGGTGCGCGCGGGCGGCGCGGCGGCGAAGGATGGCGCGGGGTCCTGACCGGCGGGCGGGGCTATCGGAACCAACGCATGGCTTCACGCAATACAAGGGGTGAAGGAGACCGATCATGGCAGACCCGCAGCACCACCCCGACGAGCCCATCCATATCGATGCCGACAAGGCACGCGGGGCGGAGATCATCCTGACCAGGCGCCGCAACCGCGTGATCTTCATCGCCGGACTGGTCGGCTTCGTGCTGCTGGCGCTGCTGCTTGGGCCGCTGCTGTGAGGCAGCGTGCGCGCGGGGCGCGAACCTTGGCCGCGCCAGTGCGTTGAGCCGCCATGGCAGCCGACGAAACCCAGACCGACGAAACCGAGACCGACGAAGCGCAGGGCGAGACGTCCACGCTCTATCTCGTGTGGCACGATCCCGCGGCGACGCCCGACGCGCCGCTCGATCTGCATGGCCACGGGCATCCGCTGGCCGAGGGGCTGTGGCTGATCCGCTCGCCGCTGACCCGCTCCAAGCTCTATCACCGGATCAAGTGGCAGTTGCCGGATGACGCCGCGATCGCCTGCGCGCCGCTGGAGGATGATCCGGCGGGCTGGCCCAAGTTCAAGGGGATGGAGAGCGGGGCGCTGGCCTGGTTGAAGGGGAAGTAACGGGAGAGCGGCGGGTTTTTTGTTTGGACCTCAGGCGCCGGCGGCCGCATCCGCGGCCTTGGCTATCCTCGCTCATGCGACCTGCGGTCGCGTCGCTGCGGGCGGGCGGTCGCCCTTGCCGCGCCTGCGGCGCGGATTGGTGCCTGCCCGCGCGATCTGCGCCTAGGCGGGCTCCGTCATAACTTTTGTGGGGTCTGCAACGATCGCGGGGGTTGCGGGTTCTTTTTGCGACATCGTCCCCCTCTCCCCTCCCCCCCGGACGATCACGGAAGGAACCCCATGGCAGACCAATTCGACCTCTCCGAAGGCGGCGCCAATCACCAGAAGCCGCAGGACGACGACCATGTGATGACCACCGCGCAGGGCCATCCCGTGGCCGACGACCAGAACTGGCTCAGCGCCGGTCCGCGCGGGCCGCAGCTGCTCGAAGACCAGATCGCGCGCGAGAAGATCTTCCACTTCGACCACGAACGCATCCCCGAGCGCGTGGTCCATGCGCGCGGCTATGGCGTGCACGGCCAATTCGAGCTGAAGAAGGCGATCCCGCAATATTCGCGCGCGGCGATCTTCAACCAGGAAGGCGTCAAGGTGCCGACCTTTACGCGCTTCTCCACCGTGGCGGGCAACAAGGGTTCGCCCGATCTGGCGCGCGACGTGCGCGGCTTTGCGACCAAGTTCTACACCAGCGAGGGCAATTGGGACCTCGTCGGCAACAATATCCCGGTGTTCTTCATCCAGGACGCGATCAAGTTCCCCGATTTGATCCACGCCGCCAAGCCCGCGCCCGATCGCGGCTTCCCGCAGGCGCAGACCGCGCATGACAATTTCTGGGACTTCATTTCGCTCAGCCCCGAAGCGATGAACATGGTCATGTGGATCATGTCCGACCGCACGATCCCGCGCAGCTTCCGCTTCATGGAAGGCTTCGGCGTCCACACCTTCCGGCTGGTCAATGCCGAGGGCAAGGCGCATTTCGTCAAGTTCCACTGGAAGCCCTCGCTCGGGCTGCAGTCGGTGGTCTGGAACGAGGCGCTCAAGGTCAATGGGATGGACCCCGATTTCCATCGCCGCGACATGTGGGACGCGATCGACGCGGGCGACTATCCGCAGTGGGACCTCGGCATCCAGGTGTTCGACGAGGAATTTGCGGAGCAGTTCGAATTCGACGTGCTCGACGCGACCAAGATCATCCCCGAAGAACAGGTCCCGGTCGAGATCATCGGCACGCTGACGCTCGACGCCAATGTCGACAATTTCTTCGCCGAGACCGAGCAGGTCGCCTTCTGCACGCAGAACATCGTGCCGGGCATCGACCATTCGGACGATCCGCTGCTGCAGGGGCGTAACTTCTCCTATCTCGACACGCAGCTCAAGCGGCTCGGCGGGCCCAACTTCACCCACCTGCCGATCAATGCGCCCAAGTGTCCGGTGCGGCATTTCCAGCAGGACGGGCACATGGCGATGCACAATCCCAAGGGCCGCGTGAATTACGAACCCAACAGTTGGGGCAGCGGCGACGGCGCGGGAGAGGACCCCGGTCCGCGCGCCTCTGCCGAGCGCGGCTTCCATTCCTATCCGGCCGAGATCAGCGGGACCAAGGTGCGCGAGCGCAGCCCGACCTTTGCCGACCACTACAGCCAGGCGCGGCAGTTCTACGTCTCGCAGACCCCGGTCGAGCAGACCCACATGGGCAATGCGCTGACGTTCGAGCTGTCGAAAGTGCAGCGCATGGATATCCGCAAGCGCATGGTCGGCCATCTGCGGCATATCGACGAAGGACTGGCGCAGGATGTCGCCGACGGCATCGGCCTGACCGAACTGCCCGACAAGGTGCCCTTCGCGCGCAAGTCGATCACCGACCTGCCCGAAAGCCCCGCGCTGTCGATCCTCAAGAACGGCCCCGACAGCTTCAAGGGCCGCAAGCTGGGCATCTACATTGCCGAGGGTGCCGATGCAGCCGTGGTCAAGGCGCTGCAGCAGGCGGCGAAGGATGCCGGCGCAATGGCCGAAATCATCGCCCCGCATGTCGCGGGCGCCAAGCTGTCCGACGGCAAGCTGATGGAAGCCGACGAGAAGATCGATGGCGGCCCCTCGGTCGTCTACGACGCGGTCGCGGTGGTGATGGGCGAGGACAGCGGCAAGCGCTACGCCGAGGACAAGCCGAGCATCGACTTCGTCAACGACGCCTTCGCGCATGCCAAGTTCGTCGCCTATGTCCCCGCGGTCCAGCCGCTGTTCGAAAATGCGGGCGTGTGGAGCCGCCGCGACGACGGCTTCATCGATGTTTCTTCGGGCAAGGACGCGGCCAGCGGCTTTATCGAGACCTGCGGCAAGCTGCGGTTCTGGGATCGCGAGAGCGTGAAGCAGGACTGATACCGGAAATGGAAATGGGGGCATCTGCTGCGGCGGGTGCCCCTTCCCCGCTGGCACAGACCCGGGAATGTCCCTAGGCTGCCCCCGCGCGGCGAGCGTCGTACGGGTGGAGGTCTTGAATGGCGGAAAGCGGGAATATCCCTTTGGAGCTGGCCTCGCATAGCTGCGGCGAGGCATCGATCCATACGCGCCTGGAGGACGGGCGCATGATCTGCATTCGCACCGTCACCCCCAAGGACGAGGACCGCTTACGCGCAGGCATTGCGCGGATGAGCCCGCGCTCACGCTATCTGCGGTTCTTTTCCGGCGGCGCCAGCCCGCCCGACTGGGTAATCGAGCGTCTGCTCGATGCCGATGGCGTGCTGCACCTCGCCTGGGGGGCGCTCGACCTGTCCGACCCCGACCATCCCGCGATGGGGGTGGTCCACGCGATGCGCCCCGACAAGGGCGATGCGGTGGCAGAATTTTCGGTGGGCGTGGTCGATGCCTATCACGGTCTGGGGATTGGCCGGCTGCTGACGGCGACGCTGCTGCTCGATGCCGCGGGCGGGCAGCTCGAGGCGTTTCGCGCGCATGTCCTGTCGGAAAACGACGCGGCGCGCAGTTTCATCAAGCGGCTGGGCGGCCAGCATGTCGCGCAGGATGGACCGCAGGCGGAATACCGGGTCGAGGTCGCGCCCGCGCTGGAACGGCTGCGCGAAGAACGCCATCCGCCGGGTTTGGCCGACATCTTCACCTATTTCGACATCCCGGCGGTTTAGCGCGGGCGGATTGCCGACAAGCCGCAGTCGCACTCGCTTCCTCCCACGGACCGAACTCGAGCGATCGGCGAAAGCCGCCTCAGCAGGTCAGCCGGGTAAGGTTCTGCGTATTGCTGATTTCATTGTTTTGCCGCCCACGCACATTGAACGCGCTTTCATAGCGGATCGTCGGCGGATCGAAGAATCCGGTCGAGACCAGCGGCTGGTAGTCATAGGTCACTTCGACGAACATGACCGCGGTATCCTCTAGCGCCGTGATCCGGTCGCTCCCGGTGCCGAGACCGTTCTCCAGGCTGTCGTCGTCCTCGCCGTCGCCCTGTTCGCCATAGCTCGGGGTCACCGAGGTATCGTCGCCCCAACAGCGCTGCCAGACGATCGTCTGACCTTCACGCCAGTTGCTCCAGCCATTGTGTTCGAGGCTGGAGAGCACCATGCGTCCGTTGGCTTCGAAGTCGAGACCGCTCGAGGCATAATCCGCGCCGGTGAAGACCTCGTAGATATTGGCTTCGTCGATGCCCGAGGTCACACGCCCGGCGTTATCTGCCACGGTCATCGCCATCTGGCTGACGCGCAGATGCGACAGCGCGAGGTTCGACAGTTCGAGCCCGGTCAGCACCAGCATGAGGAAGATCGGCGCCGCGAAGGCGAACTCAGTCAGGGCCAGGCCGCGCGTATCGCGGGCAAGGGTGCGCAGCGACTCAAGCACAAATCACCGCCGCAGTTGCCTGCTTGTCATAGGGTTGGTTGCGGACCGCGGTCTGGAGCGTGTACTCCATGGTCGGGCCCACGCCGGGCAGGAAGTTCTGCAGCGGCAGGATCCGCGGAGTGCTGATCGACGCGCTGTAAAGCACGACATCGTCCGCGCCGCCATTACCGGTTTTGCCGGCGTCGGTATCGTAGCTGCCATTACCGTTGGCGTCTTCCCAGCAATCGTTGTCGTCGGCGTCGAATTGCCCGTTGCCGTTGTTGTCGGTCATCAGTTTCTCCGGATTGCCGATGGCGGAGAATTCGAAATAGCTTTTCTGCGTCACCTCGATCGACGCATTGGGCGCGACATGCTTGACCGTTTCCTCGATCAGGTTTTCGACCTGTTCCTCGACCGTGCTGCCGGGAACGTTGATGATCGGGAATTCGACCGCCGCGGTCCGCGCTGCATCATTGAGCGCGCCCTGCATGGTCGACCGGACATAGCTGTTGTAGCCCAATTCGAGCCCCCCCATCAGCAGCAGCAGCATGGGCCCGACGATGAACGCGAATTCGACTATCGTCGCTCCGCGCTCATCGCTGCGCAGCTCGTGCAAGCTGGTGCGCAGCCCGCTCACCGGGTAAGCCTCAGGTTGCCGATACCGCGTCCGATCGTTTCGAAGATCTGTTCGAGATCGGAACCATCGGAGGTGTAGAAATGCGCGGCACTGGTGGCGCAATCTTCAATATCTTCGATTGCGGTCACATCCAGTGCGATGACCCAAATCGTCGTCCCGCTGGCTTTGGCCCGGTTACAGGTCGCATGAAAGCGCGCGATATGCTTGCCGTTCAAGCTTCCCGAGCCACCGATACGATCGTGCCTGCTGTCCACGCCGTAAGCCGTATAGATGCTACGGTTGGTCGCGATTTCACCATCGGTCATGAACACGATGTGGCGGTTTACCGGGATCGAACCACGCGTCGTCGGGTTATCGCTGGAGAACATACCCGTGGGGGACAGGAAGCGTGCACCCCACAACATGCCGATGTCGTGATAGGTGTTGCCTCCGACCACGTCTGTCACATCGTCGATAGCGTCGTTGAAGGCGCCTTCACTGCCGTAAATCGCAAGCTTGATCGATTCCCCTGGGCAGACCGCACCCCCGTAGTTCCTTCCGCTGCTCGGGTCGTATCGACCCCATTGCAAATCCGTGTCGTTACTGTTTGTGGCCACTGCATCGATATCGGCTTGGCTGATTGTCTGGAGCAGACTGAACGGACTTCCCGGCTGTCCAACGCTTGAGCGCTCTTCGATACATCCATCACCGCTGGTGCGGAATTCAGTCAGGTTCTTGTCGACCGACCATGATCGGCGACCCCACTCGGAGTCTTCGATATGCACGGGGACATCCCGATATTTGGTTTCTTCCTCATAGGTATAGGTATAGTTGTTACCGCTGCCCCTCCAGCCATCACTAGGTACGTCGTCCCTGTCCAAATAAGTATTGGTGACGCATCCCGTCTCTGACCATTTACCGTTGGATCGCCGATAGCTGCAAACCTGCTGATCCCATACCTTGCGATAAAAGAGCTGTTCCACGAGGATATCGTCGTTTCGCAAGCTGCCGGCGACGTTGACGGTCTGCGAGTAGGATACCATTCCAAACCGCGTGACCGATCCATTCTCGGTGTCGTCAAGCGCGCGATAAAGGCCAGACGCTCCTTCGCGAAGGCGGCGGATCTTGCTTTTGCCTCCGATCGTCGAGGGGGACCCACCCATCGAGCCGGTGGTATCGAGCACCAGCATCACGTCGTTGTGACCAAGGTCGCGTTTGGCGTCGCAATTGGCCTGAATCGGCACGTTATCGTAGCCGAAGATATGCATCAGCGATGTCGGAATGACCGCATTGGCGACCCCGATGATCTGCGCATTGTCGTTAGGATCGGTGTCGATCTCGAAGTTGAGGTCCTGCGCCCCCAGCGTGCCGTCGGGGAAATTGAACTGGAAGAACTTGCGCGCCTCATCCTCGTTCGCGTCGGTCCAGCTGTTGCCGTCCATCGACTGGCGGCCGGCCAGCGCCGCGGCGTCGCAGGCGTTCTGGAGTTTGGCCTTGGCCATATAGGCGAAGCTGAGATCGAGACTGCTTCCGATGACGACGACCAGCGGAATCAAGGCCGCGGCGAAGATCGCGAGGGTGTTGCCCTTCGTGTCGTTCCAAAGATTGCGCAGCATACAGATCATAAAGGTAGCCCCCTGTGGGACAGGCGGTAGCCAGCGCACCGTTAAGAACGGCTTTTTCACCATGGTTAACAAATGGCAAAAATTTGTATAGCATGTGAGGAAACCGGGTCTAGTAGCCCGGGGAACAAATAGATCAACTACAAGAAAAGACCAAAATCAGAGTATGCGAATCAATGAATTATTTTCGTATTCTTTTCAGATTGATCTATTTATAGTTTGACGCGGGTTATTATTCGGAAAGAAACGCGACAAGAGACCTGACCTTTTTCGTCCGCCATTGCGGGGTCGGTGCGACCAGCCAGTACGCGCGCTGCCCGGTATGCGGGCCGTCGAGCACCTCGAGCAGGCCCGCGTCGATCGAATCCTTGGCCAGCAGTTCGGGCAGGATCGCCTTGCCCAGCCCCGCCAAGGTCGAGGACAGCGCCTGGCCGGCATTGGACACGGTGACATGCGCCGCCACCCCATCCTGCAGCGGCAGCCCCCAGTCGATCCACTTGTCGGGCGCCCCGCCCTGACTTTCGGGCCGGGCCACGGTAACGCGGCGCGCCTCGTCGAGCTCGATCCCCTGCAATTCGCCCGGTCCGTCGACCAGCCGGATCGCACAATCGAGGTTCGCCTCGGTGAAATCGGCATGTTCGTCGGCGACGAAGGTAAAGCGGATTTCGGGGTTCTTCTCGCCGAACCGCGCCAGTCGCGGCGCCAGCCATTGCGCGTAGAATTCGCGCGGGCAGGCGATGGTATAGCTGTCGAGCGCCTGGCCCGCCTGCATCGCGGACACGCTTTCTTCGAACTTGAGGAAGCCTTCGCGCAGCGCATCGAGGCCCGCGGCACCTTCCTGCGTCAGCTCGAGCCCCTTGCTGGTGCGGCGGAACAGCACCGTGCCGAGGTGATCCTCGAGCGCGCGGATCTGCTGGCCCACGGCGGCCGGCGTCACCGCCAGCTCGTCCGCAGCGCGGGTGAAGGACAGATGCCGCGCGGCGGCATCGTAAACGCGCAGGGCGTTGAGAGGCAGGTGAGTACGCTTCATGGTGGCGTGGAATTAGGCAAGGCTAGGCCGGGACACAAGACGTGTCCTGTTTCCTGTAGCGAAAAGACCGCTTCGCCCGCATCGGCTCAATCCGGCGGATTATGACGCGCCAGGAAGTCCACGAAGGCAGTCAACAGCTTCTCGGCATTCCCTTCCTTGGTCAGCGAATGGCCATCCACCAGCATCAGGGTCTCGAGTTCGATGTCGTTGCGTTCGGCCTGTTCGATCAGGCGATAGTATTGCGCATATGGCACCCGGGCATCGTCCTTGCCCTGCGCCAGCAGGACTGGGCGCGCAAGGCGGCGAATCTGCGCCATTGGCGAGACATCGCTCATGTCGAACCCCTTGCCCTCACCAACAATTTTCGGTTTCCACTCGTCGGAATAATAGCGCCGGCCGAGATAGGATCGGTCATGCAGCAGCAGGGCGTCCCAATCGGTAACGCCCGCCCAACTGGCCGCGCAGCGGTAGAGTTCGGGATTGCGGATCACACCCCATAGCGCAGCGTACCCGCCATAGCTGGCACCGAGCAGGCAGATGCGCGCAGGATCGGCATAACCCCGGGCGATCGCCCAGCGGGTCGCATCGTCGAGATCGTCCTGCATCCGGCGGCCGATCTCGCCATCGCCCGCTTCCTCGAACGCCGCGCCAAAGCCGCTCGATCCGCGAAAATTTGGCTGGAGGACGGCATAACCGCGATTGGCGAGCAGCTGCACCCAATCGTGGTATCCCATGTCATCGCGCGCACCGTAGGGGCCCCCATGAGGCATGACGATCAGCGGCAGGCCCGCCGCCTCCCTGCCGCGCGGCAGGGTCAGATAGGAGCGCATTACCAAGCCGTCGCGGGTCTCAATATCGTGCGCTGTGGTCGGCGCGAGGACACGGAAATCAATGTCCGGGCGCAGGTTGGCGAAAAAGGCCAGCCGCTGTTTCTCTGGCGTGAAGACATACAGCCCTCCGGGATCGTCCGACGCGGTCTGCAACACGAGCATGCGCGAGCCGAAGCCCTTGGAAATGACGCGGACGGGCTTGTCGCCCAGCGCTCGCGCCAGCGCATCCTGCATCGCCTGCATATCCGGGTCGAGCCAGACCTCGCGCTGCCGATCATCGCGGATCGTCACCGAGGCCGGCCGGCCGGAGCGGTTGACGGTCACGCTCTCGACATCCCAATCGGGATTTGCGTAGACGGCTTTTCCCAGCGTTCCTGTCGAATAGTCGAATTCGCGCAGCACGCGGCGGCCGTCTTCCTCGGAGGAAACCGTGTAGCCGATATCCGATCCCGGCTGGAGCCCGAAGGCATCCCATTTGTCGAGCGCGTCTTCATCGTCCCAGTCGACCTTGGCCATGCGGCGGAATTCCTCGCCCGGGCCGGACCGGTAGACGACGATCAGATGACCCCGGCGCGTGCGCCCTCGACCCAGCCGGATCACGCCATCGCTATCGGCCCACCAACGAGTGATATCGCCTTCGTTATCCAGGATGCGCTGGGCATTCTCTGCCCCGGAACCATCGAGCGGGAAACGCCATATCTCGGCTTCCTGCTGCGCGCCGATGCGCAGGTTCAAGAGGACAAAGTGGCCCTGCGGATCGACATGGACGAGGTCATCGCCGTCAAGCGGCGAGCGTTTGAGGCCGACATAGCTCAATTGGCTGGTCGGGAGGTCGAACAGTAACAGCCGCGACATGCGCGCCCAGTAATTGGCGTTGTCAGCCTCTTTCATCACCGACAACAGCAACCGCTCGTCTCCGGCCCAGCGGAACCCGTTGAAATCGTCGGCATCGCCCGCGTCGATCACCCGTTCGAGCGCCAGGGTATCGGCGTCGTAAATGCGGACCATCGACCGCCCGTCGACGATCTGGCCGAAGGCGAGCCTCTTGCCGGTGGCGGACAGGCGAGCATCTTCCAGCTGAAACCCCTCGGCGAAGGCGGTCACCGGAATGGGTTCGGGCCTTCCTGCCGCATCGAGTGCGGGTGGCGCTTCGGCAGGCGTCTGCGCTGCCAGCGGCGTCGCCATGGCGCCCATCATGATGAGCGCTGAAAAACAGCCGGTCCAAGTCCCTCTAATCACGACACTAAACCCCCTGAGAACGATCGCAGCATACCCCGCCCGAACCGTCGGGCAAGTGCACAGGGGGCTGGCTGGGCACCATTTCGACAGCTATGTGGCACAGGTGCCGAAGCCTCGCTTCGCCCGGTGCTTTCCTTTAGCCCGCGAATAGCCCACATGTAACCAAGCCGACATAAACGAGGCCCATGTCCAATAGCCGTAGCCAGATGAGTACGGAAACCCCCTCTCGCGTCGCGGCAAACGATGCCGACACGCCCGCGGAGCCTGCGATTCTGGCGCCCCGGGACCGCTATACCAATCGCGAGCTGAGCTGGCTGTCGTTCAACCGCCGGGTGCTCGCGGAGAGCGAGAACGAGCGCTATCCGCTGCTGGAACGGCTGCGCTTCCTGTCGATCTCGGCGAGCAATCTCGACGAATTCACCATGGTCCGCATTGCCGGGCTGGAGGGGCAGGTCCAGCGCGGGATCGAGACGCAGGCGATCGACGGGGCCAGCCCGCGCCAACAATTGGAGGCGATTCGCGACCAGTTGCTCACGCTGGAGGAACGCCAGCAGAAAAGCTTGGAAACGCTGCGCACGGCGTTGTTCGACGAAGGCATCATGCTCGCCCCGATCGACCGGCTGGCGCAGGACCAGCTCGACTGGCTGGGCGAATATTTCGAAAGCGACATCCTGCCGCTGATCACCCCGCAGGCGATCGATCCGTCGCACCCCTTCCCCTTCGTCGCCAACAAGGGGATCGGGGTGATCTTCCGACTGAAGCGCGGGCGGCGCAAGGCGGACCTGATCGAAATGGTGCTGATCCCCAGCGGCGCGCCGCGCTTCGTCCGCGTGCCGGGCGAAAAGGCGATCTATGTCGCGATCGAGCAATTGGTTACGCGGTTCGCCGGCCAGCTGTTCCCCGGCTTCAAGGTGCTCGGCGACGGCGTGTTCCGCGTCATCCGCGACAGCGATATCGAGGTCGAGGAAGAGGCCGAGGACCTCGTGCGGTTCTTCCGCACGGCGATCCAGCGGCGGCGGCGCGGGCGCACCGTGCTGCTCGAGCTCGACGAGGAGTGCGACGAAACCGCCGAAGTGCTCTTGCGCGAACAGCTTGAGGTCGAGGAGGCGATGATCGTCAAGAGCGATGGCATGCTCGGGCTCGCCGATCTGGCCGTCATCTGCAACGAGCCGCGCCCCGACCTCAAATTCGAACCCTTCAGCCCGCGCTATCCCGAGCGCATTCTCGAGCATGACGGCGATTGCTTCGCCGCCATCCGCGAGAAGGATATCGTCATCCACCACCCGTTCGAAAGCTTCGACGTGGTGGTCGATTTCCTGCGCCAGGCGGCGCGCGACCCGGCAGTGATGTCGATCAAGCAGACGCTCTACCGTGCAGGCGACCAGTCGCCGGTGATCGCCGCGCTGATCGAGGCGGCGCTGGCGGGCAAGGCGGTCACCGCGGTGGTCGAGTTGAAGGCGCGCTTCGACGAGGAGCGCAATATCCACTGGGCGAGCGAGCTCGAACGCGCCGGGGTGCAGGTGATCTACGGCTTCACCGAGTGGAAGACGCACGCCAAGGTCAGCCTGGTGGTGCGCCGCGAGGAGGATGGCTACCGCACTTATTGCCACTTCGGGACGGGCAATTATCACCCGATCAACGCCAAGATCTACACCGACCTCAGCTTCTTTACCGCCGATCCCGCGCTGGGGCGCGACGCGGCCAAGATGTTCAATTTCATCACCGGCTATATCGAACCCGACGATCTCGAACGGATCGCGCTGTCGCCGATCGGGCTGCAGGAAACGCTGTTCGAGCTGATCGACGCCGAGATCGCCAATGCCCATGCGGGCAAGCCTGCCGGCATCTGGGTGAAGCTCAATTCGGTGACCTACAAGCCGATGATCGACAAGCTGTACGAAGCCAGCCAGGCGGGCGTCGAAATCCACATGGTGGTGCGCGGCATCTGCAGCTTGCGCGCCGGCCTGCCCGGCGTGTCGGACAATATCCGCGTCAAATCGATCATCGGCCGCTTTCTCGAACATTCGCGCGTGTGGGCCTTCGCCAATGGCAAGGCGCTGCCCAGCCGCCAGGCCAAGGTCTATCTGACCAGCGCCGACGCGATGAGCCGCAATCTGATGCGCCGCGTCGAGGTAATGGTCCCGATCACCAACAAGACCGTGCACGACCAGGTCCTGGGCCAGGTCATGCTCGCCAATATTCTCGACACCGAACAAAGCTGGCAGCTCGGTCCCGACGGCCAGTATCATCGCTTGCGACAGGAGGAAGGCGGCTTCAACTGCCACCAGTATTTCATGTCCAATCCATCACTATCCGGGCGCGGTGCCGCGCTCGCCGACCATGAGGTCCCGCGCCTGACGCTGCGGGGGTCCTCGCAATGAGCGCATCGCGTTCGGCCAAATGGCAACGGCGGCTGATGCAGCCCCCGCGCGCGGTCATCGATATCGGCTCCAACACCGTGCGCATGGTGATCTACGAAGGCACTGCGCGCGCTCCCGAAGTGGTGTGGAACGAAAAGGTCGCCGCGCGGCTCGGGCGCGATTTGTCCGAGACCGGGCGCATCCCCGAGGAGGCTGCGGAGGAAGCGCTGGCCGCGCTGGCGCGCTATGCGCTGATCATCGGCGATCTCGGGATCGAGGACGTCCAGACGGTCGCCACCGCCGCCGCGCGCGACGCGGAGAACGGGGCGCAATTCCTCGAGCAGGTCGCCGCGCTCGGGCTCGAGCCGCGCCTGTTGACGGGCAAGGAGGAGGCCATGGCCTCGGCAATGGGCGCGCTGGGGGCCTTCCCCGGCGCCCGCGGCGTGGTTGCCGACCTTGGCGGGGGCAGTCTCGAACTGGTCTCGGTCGCGGACAATGCGTGTCACGAGGCGGCCAGCCTGCAGCTGGGCACGCTGCGCCTGCCCGCGCTGCGCAGCGACGGCGGCGACGCTTTCGAGACCGCGGTGCACGAACAGCTCGCCGCGGTCGGCTGGGCGGCGAAGCATCCCGGCCCGATG
The DNA here is from genome assembly GCF_025736935.1 of Qipengyuania sp. SS22. Lineage (NCBI taxonomy): Bacteria > Pseudomonadati > Pseudomonadota > Alphaproteobacteria > Sphingomonadales > Erythrobacteraceae > Qipengyuania > Qipengyuania sp. SS22. The sequence goes on from NZ_CP107048.1 coordinate 1,332,787, forward strand.
TACATGATCGGCGGCACCTGGCGCGCGCTGGCGGCCTATGCGATGCGCTATTTCGACTATCCGCTGACCGATCCGCACGGCTTCACCCTGCTGCCCGACGATGCGCGGCGGCTGGCCGGCGAACTGGTCGCTGCCGATCCCGACAAGCTGCGCGAAATCAGCGGGATCAGCCCGATGCGCGCGCATTACCTGCCCGATGCCGCGGCGCTGCTGCGCCCGCTGCTCGACCGGATCGAGCCCGACGAGCTGGTGTTCTCGTCATGGGGCATCCGCGAAGGCCTACTCTACAGCCGGCTCGAACCCGCGCAGATGAAGGCCGATCCGCTGCTCGCCGGAGTGACCGCCTATGCCGCTCCGCGCGATTCCTCGATCACGGAGGCGACGCTGCTGGCGGCGTGGACGGTCGACCTGACCGAAGGCGACGGCAAGCTCAACGAACGCCTCCGGCTCGCCGCGGCGCAATTGTCGGGCGCGCTCCACCGGGTCGAACCCAATCTGCGCGAGAGCCATGCGATCGAATGGGCACTGGGCAAACGCTGGATCGATCTCGACGCGCGCGGCCGCGCGATGATCTGCGCCGCGCTGTTCGGCAGCCTCGGCCGCACCCAATTGCCCGACAAGCTGCGCGTGCTCGCCAGCGATGCCGATCTGCACGAGGGTGTGACCTGGGGTCTGGGCTACCGTCTGGCCCGGCGGCTCGGCGGGGGCAGCCGCGTCTCGCTCACCACCAGCGCGCTACGCCGCAAGAAGAAGAGCCTGATCCTGCGGCTTGACGAAAGCCGCGCCGCGCTGGCCAATTACCCCGCGACGCAGGATTTCGAGAACCTCGCCGAGTGGCTGGGCCTCAAGCCCAAGATCAAGATCGGGAGCTTCAACTTCTCCGGCGCCGGCGAGGACCAGGAAGAAGACTAGGCTTCGTTCGGAACGACGCCCGTCGCTCGCTCATTGGCTCCCCTGACAAGGGGAAAATCGATGGATAGTGAACACAGCGGCGGCCATCACGGCAAATGGCCCACCTTCTTCGCCATGATCGCGACGTCGATCGTGACCATGTTCGTGCTCAAATACTCCGCGCTGTGGGAAGCGGACCACGCCTTCTTCAGCCAGACCCGCATGTGGATGGCGCTGATGATGGGCATGGCGATGATCGTCATCATGCTCGGCTTCATGTGGGGCATGTACAAGAGCCTTGCCGCCAAGCTTGCCGTCATGGGGCTGGCGGGCGCGGGTTTCATCCTGTTCCTGTTCCTTGTCCGCAGCCAGCAGACGGTCGAGGACGAGGCCTGGATGAAGGCCATGATCCCGCATCACTCGATCGCGATCCTTACCAGCGAGCGCGCCGAAATCAGCGATCCGCGGGTGCGTGCGCTCGCCGATGAGATCATCGAGGCGCAGGTGAAGGAAATTACCGAGATGAAGCTGCTGCTGGCGGATATCGAGGCCAATGGCGAATTGGGTGACGGCACTGCCCTTCCCCCGCGCACAGCGGCTCTGACGCCCCAGCTCGAGGCCGAGGCGAAGGCTTCGCTCGAGCGCCCGGTGACTGCGGAGGTGGAAGAGGAACTCGACCCGGGGCGTTAGCCCGGGCAGTTCAGTTCGCCGTGGCGGGCGCTGCGAGCGGGAAGAAGGGGATGCGCACTTCGATCGGCGAGCCGTCTTCGGCATTGAAGGTGTAGAAGCCTTCCATCGAGCCATGCGGCGTATCGAGCGGACAGCCTGAGACATAGTCGTGGCTCTGCCCCGGCATCAGCACCGGCTGTTCGCCGACCACGCCATCGCCATCGACATGGCTGACCATGCCCGTGCCATCGGTGATCCGCCAGTGACGCGTCATCAGCTGGACGCGTTCGTGCGAGCCGTTTTCGATGCGGATGTGATAGACCCAGAACCACTTGCCCGCTTCCGGGCGCGATTGCTCGGGCAGGAAGTTCACCGCGACGCGGACGGTAATCCCGTCGGTCATGGCGGCATGCTGGAAGAGTTCTTTGATCACGGGATACAATCTAGCGTCCCCACCGCCCCGCGCAAGGAAACGCACGAAATTTTCCCATGCCGCGCTTTGCGACCAATGCGCGACCGGGCTCAGTCGGCGGGATTATGCCGGGCGAGGAAAGCGACGAGCTGATCGAGCCATCGCTGCTCGTTTTCGGGCTCGTCGAAAGAATGCCCTTCCTCGTCGAACACCAGTTCCACCGGTGCCACAGGCGCCTTGCGCGCAGCGCGAGTGAACTTGCGGAACTGCGACCAAGGGACGCGATCGTCCTTCTTGCCCTGCGCGATCAGTACCGGGCGGTTGAGCGTCTCGGCGTGGCGATAAGGCGACACGTCGTCGAGATCGAATTCCTCTTCCCCCTCGACGCGCTGGCGCCATCTGAGGCGAGCCTCACGCGTGAAGAACCGCCGATCGTATTTGAGGATCAGGTTCCAGTCGGTCACTCCGGCAAAACTGGCGGCACAGCGGTACCGTTCGGGATTGCGGATGACCGCCCATAGCGCGGCATAGCCGCCATAGGATCCGCCCACCACGCAAACCCGCGCCGGGTCGGCAATGCCCCGCGCGACAGCCCAATCCATCCCGTCGTCGAGATCGTCCTGCATGCCGCGACCGATCTGGCCGACGCCGAGATCGTAGAAATCCTGCCCATAACCGCCCGATCCGCGAAAATTGGGCTGCAACACCGCATATCCGCGGTTGGCGAGCAATTGCACCTTGTCGTCATAATCAAGCTTGTCGCGAATGCCGTAGGGACCGCCGTGCGGCAGGATAATGAGCGGCAAGCCGCTGGCCTCGCGTCCCCGGGGGAGCGTGAGGTAACCGTGGATGCGCGTGCCGTCGCGCGCGGTATAGGCAATCGGTTTGGGCACTGCGAGATGTGTAATGTCGATCTCGGGGCGCATCTCGACCAGCACTTCCATGCGTTTGCCGGTGACATCGTAATTGTAGATGAGCCCGGGATCGGCCTCGCTCCCCGCTCGCACGAGCATCCGCGAATTGTCCTTCGCGCGCGAAATGACCCATATCTCGTTTTGGGTCAGCGACCGTTCGAGCTGCGCATAGGTCTCGGCATAGCCCTGATCGAGCCAGTGCGCGCGATCGCGAACATCGGTGAAGAAGACACCGACAGGCTTGCCGTCGCGAAACAGCACCCTTTCCACGTCATGCTCGGGATGTTCGTAAACCAGGTCCACTGGCTCGCGGGTGGACAGATCGAAAATATACAGCCCGACCCTGCCGCTCGGGCCTTCATGCAGGACATGGCCGTGATCCGACCCGCTAACGATCTGCACGACATCCCAGAACTTGTCCTCGATTTCGTCGGCCTTGAGCTTCTCGATCAGCCGCAAGTCCGCATCGGGGCCCGACCGATAGTAGATCCGCAACCGGCCGCGACGCCAGCCCATACCCAGGCGGACGACACCATTGCGATCGGCATGCCAGGACCACACCCCGGGACGCGGGTCCTGTACCCTCCACCGTTTGCCCCCCGCCGCCAGTTCGTACCGGTAGACCGAGGGATAAGCGCGAACGTTCTTCTGGACCGAAACCAGCGCATAGCTGCCGTCCTCGGCGATGAAGATCACGTCGTCGCCTTCGACGACGGGTTCGTCATTACCGAGGATGTCCGAGGTCCCCGCCGCCAGGTCGAGCAGGAGCAACCGCGTGTAACGCACCTCGTCGCCGAAGAACCTACCCAGGGTGGACAGCGAAACGAGCAATTTGTCGTTGCCCGCCCAGCGAACCCATTCGACGTCATCGTCATCGTTGAGCGCGTAACGCCGCTGCAGCGAATGGTCGGCTGCGTCGAGCACCGCCAGAAACTTGCCCCGCGAAGCAGAGATGTGTGTGACGATGGCCTTGCCGTCGGGTGACAGATGGATCGCGGAAAACGCACTACGCGAAGCGAAGGAGCGCGTCGGAATCAGCGGCGGGCGCGTGTCCTCCGGGCTAGTGGCGGTGGCCGGTGCGGCCTTCTGCGCAAGAACGGCAGGTGCGCCGACCACGGACAAAGCACACAGCGCTGCGAATACCGAAAAACGAGACATGCGCCCCCCGAAGTAATTCCCCTGACCATGAGACTTAAACAGTCCGCGGAGACTGGCAAGCACGGGATCGGGTTAATTTCGGTTTACCGGGACTGGTGAGACTTTCCCAAGGGAGGTGCTGCACAAGGCGCAAACGGGTCGCACCTATTCTTTGTCGGAGTCATTCGGGTCACGCGATCGACGGGTTGGATTCACGACGGGGGAGTCGGAATATGCTGTTCGCATTCATCAGGCGCCTCGTGCGCGATCAGGGCGGCGATTCGCTTGCCGCGATGGTGCTGTGTTCGCCGCTTCCCGCAATGCTCTACCTTTCGATCTAGGGCTTGCCGCCGCCGAGATACTCCTCGATCTGGTCGAGGCGTTCCTTGCCGAACCACATCTCGTCATCGACGAAGAAGGTCGGGATGCCGAAGGCGCCGCGCGCGACCGCGGCTTCGGTATTGGCCGCCAGCTTCGCTTTCACGTCGGGATCCTGCGCAGCGGAGAGCAGGCGCTGCGCGTCGAACCCGGCCGCCGCCAGTTCGGCCCCGACCACTTCGGCATCGCTGCAATCGATGTTGCGCTCCCACACCGCGGGAAGCAGCGCCTCGACCAGCGCCTGGCGTTCGGCTTCATCGGATGCGGCCACCAGCACGCGCTGGAGCAGGATCGAATTGAACGGCAGCGCGGGGTGCATCCGGAACTCGTCCATGCCATGCCGGTCGAGGAAGCGCTGAAACTCGAGCGCGGCATAGGGAACCTTGCCCTTCACATCGGCATCCCGCATCATCGGCGGCGCATTGCCGGTGAGCTTGTGCATCCCGCCGAGGAACACCGGGGTCACCGCCAGTTGCGCCCCGGTGCGCGCGATAATCGGCTTGAGCGGGTACCAAGCCAGATAGGCGTTCGGCGCGGCGAGATCGAAAATGAATTCCAGCGTCTTGGTCATGCGGGGCCTCTCTCTTTTTCATGCGGTAACCGTTTGGTGGTATGGATGCGAGAATGAAACGCTTCGTCCTGCTCCTCCCACTGGCGCTGCTTGCCAGCCCGCCGCTGCCGGTGCTCGCGCATCCCGGCGGGCTCAATGCCGAGGGCTGCCACAACAACCGCAAGACGGGCGAGTACCACTGCCACCGCAACCGCCGCACCACGCAGCCCGCGCCGACCGCGCAATTGCAGGGCGCCGTCTACTTCCCCAATTGCACTGCGGCGCGGCAGGCGGGCGCTGCCCCGATCTATCGCGGGCAGCCCGGTTACCGGCCCGCGCTGGACCGCGACAATGACGGGGTCGCCTGCGAACCCTATCGCGGGCGTTAGTGGCCGGGCTCCAGCCCCCCCGCCCCCTGACGACGCCCCCCTGCCCGCGCGGAATATGGGGACAAGCGCGTGCATTCAGGGTTGCGAATGATTTGCATTAGCATACCATGTGGGTCTGCAAAGGAGACGGCATGGCCCATTCGCACGATTCGACCACTCTCGACCTCCCCCTCCCCGCCCGGCGGCACCAGACGCTTGCGCTGGTCCTTGTCCGCCGGTTGGCCGGGCACGGGCTGCACGATGCGCGCGCGACGATGCTGGCGCTCGATGCAGGGGGCACCGAGTTCCGCCGCCTGCTGGTGCTCGCCCGCGCGCTGGTGGTCGATCTTGCACGGACCTCGCGCCGCAAGATCCTGCTCGCGCCGTGCTGCGCGGCGGGGATGACACGCGACGAAGGGCTGCTGATGGCGATGATCGGCGGCGGCGGGCTCGATATTCACGGCGTGCTGACCGACGATGCCGCATGCGCCATCGCGATGACCACCGCGCATGCGCTGGGCGACGAGCTGGAGCGGATCGCGACCCGCAACGACTGGCGGCGTTAAAGCCCCGCGGCGGCCAGTGCGCGGTCGAGGTCTTCCTTGACGTCCTCGACGTCTTCGAGGCCGACATTGATCCGCAGCAGCCCTTCGGTCACGCCCATCTCGTCGCGCGCCTCCTGCGTCATGCCCGCATGCGTCGTGCTCGCCGGGTGGCACATCAGGCTGCGCGTATCGCCAATATTGTTCGAGATATCGACCAGCTCGAGCGCGTCGAGCAGCGCGAAGGCAGTCGCGCGGTCGCCCACGTCGAGCGCGAAGATCGGCCCGGTGGCGACCATCTGCTGCATCGCGAGTTCGTGGCGCGGGTGGCTGGGCAGGCCGGGATGAAGCAGCCTGGGCACGCGCGGTTCGATGAATTGGCCGAGGTCGAGCGCATTCTCGCTCTGCCGGCGTGCGCGCAGGTCGAGCGTCTCGAGCCCCTTGTGCACCACCCAGGCATTGAAGGGCGCTATATTGGGCCCGGTGTTGCGCTGGAACGGCAGCAACACCTCGTCCACCCATTGCTGCGACCCGCATACCGCGCCCGCGAGCACCCGGCCCTGCCCGTCCATCAGCTTGGTCGCCGAATAGGCCACCACGTCGGCGCCGAAATCGAGCGGCCGTTGCAGCGCGCTGGTGGCAAAGGCGTTGTCGACCACGGTGACGATGCCATGCGCCTTGGCGATACCGCAAACATGCGCCAGATCGACAATGTCGAGCGTGGGATTGGCGGGAGTTTCGAAGAAGAAAACCTTGGTATTGGGCCGGATCGCGGCTTCCCACGCATCATCGTCGGCGCTGTCGATTACCGTGGTTTCGATCCCGAAGCGCGGCAGCAAATGGTCGAGCAGCCAGCGGCACGAGCCGAAGGCCGCGCGCGCGCCGACCACATGGTCGCCCGCCGATAGCTGGCACAGGAGCGCCGCGGTCATCGCCGCCATCCCGCTGGCCTGCGCACGGCACGCCTCTGCGCCTTCCATCAGCGCGATGCGTTCCTCGAGCATGGCGACGGTCGGGTTCTGGAGGCGCGAATAGGTCATCCCCGCAGCCTCGCCCGCGAAGCGGTCGGCGACGGTCTGCGCGTCGTCATAGCTATAGCCGCTGGTGAGGAACAGCGCTTCGCTGGTCTCGCCATGCTCGCTACGCCAGGTGCCCCCGCGCACGGCCTGCGTCGCGGGCCGCCACGTGCCGGTGATCGAGCGGTCGGTGCCGGTGGTCTTCTTCATGCTCGCAGCGTCTAGGCAGGCCTCGGGATAACGGCAAGCAATGGCTGTTGTATCCTTGCAAACGCTCGCTTAATCGGCCCCCCATGAGCCGCGCCCCCCAGCAACCCAAGGATCCGATCGGCTGGTGCGCGGCACTGGCGGTGGCGTTCTGGGTCGCGTGCCTGCCGCATCTGACGGTGGTCGCGCATCCCTATTTCGACGAGGTCCACTATCTCCCCGCCGCGCGCGAGCTGCTGGCACTGGGCGAGTTCACCAATCGCGAGCATCCACTGGTCGGCAAGGAGCTGATCGCGCTGGGGATTGCGCTGTTCGGCGACAATCCGTGGGGCTGGCGTCTGCTGCCGACACTGTTCGGCGCGCTGGCGCTCTTCGCGGGGATGCGCGCATTGTGGTTCGGCACGCACAGCCGCTTCGCCACGCTGGCTTACGGCCTGCTGCTCGCGACCGGCTTCCACCTGTTCATCCATGCGCGCATCGCGATGCTGGACATCTTCTACCTCGCCTTCCTCAGCCTTGCCGCCTGGCAATTCGCCGCGGCGATCCGCCAGCCCGAGGAAGGCCGCTGGCGGCTGGTGCTCACCGGCATGACGCTGGGGCTGGCAATGGGGGCGAAGTGGAACGCGCTGGCAGTGGCGATGCTGCCGGGGCTGGCCTTTCTCGCCGCGCGCGCGCTGGCGGGCCGCCGCCGTCTGTTCTTCAGCCGCCGCGGCGCGCCCGTGCCCGGGATCACGCTGGTCGAGGCCGCGCTCTGGCTCGGCGCGGTGCCGCTGGCGGTCTATGCGGCTAGCTTCGCGCCCGGCTTTTTCTTCCGCGTCCACCCGATTTCGGAAGGGCTCGTGTTCCACCACCAGTTCATGCTGTCGCAGCAGGAACAGGTGCTCAAGGCGCATCCCTACCAGTCGACCTGGGAGCAATGGGTGCTCAATGCGCGCTCGATCTGGTATCTCTACGAACCGGTCGCGGGGGTGCAGCGCGGCATCATGCTGATCGGCAATCCGCTGACGATGCTGCTCGGCCTGCCCGCGCTGGCGTGGTGCGCCTGGCACGGCGTGCTGCGCCGCCACTGGACCGCGCTGGCGGTGGCGCTGGTCTATGCGGTGAGCCTGGGATTCTGGATCGTGGCGAGCAAGCCGGTGCAATTCTATTATCACTATGCGCTGCCCAGCATGGCGCTGCTCGCCGCGCTGGCGCTGGTGTGCGATGCGTTGTGGCGGAACGGCTGGCGCAAGAGCGCGCTCGCCCCGCTGGCGGGCAGCGTGCTGGTGTTCGCGTGGTTCTACCCGATCATCAGCGGCGCCCCGCTGGTGGGCCCCGACAGCTTCGCGGTGTGGACCTGGCTGGAAAGCTGGCGGTAGGAAGGTGGCGGTGCGCTTGCTGGATTGCCGCGTCGCCTGCGGCTCCTCGCAATGACTGGGATACTGAGAGGGTCACCCCTGCGAGAAGTCATTGCGAGGAGCGCAGCGACGACGCAATCCAGGGCTATACCGCGATGTTCCCATAGAGATCCCGCCAAGTCGGATTGAGCGCTTCGATCAGCGTCAGCTTGCGCTTGCGCGACCCAGCCTTGAGCTGTTTCTCGCGCAAGATCGCCAGCTCGATATGATCGTGCCATTCGTACCAGACCAGCAGTTTGCAGCCATACCGAGCGGCGAAACCCTGCCCGATGCCTTCCCGATGCTGCCATGCGCGTTGCAGCAGGTCCGAGGTGACGCCGGTATAAAGCGTTCCGTTGCGGCGGTTCGCCATGATGTACACCGCCGGCTGGAAGTCCTCGCGATAGGCCATGCCCACGCTTTAGCATATCGGCGCGGCGGCGGTTTGCGCGGATTGGATTGCCGCGTCGCTACGCTCCTCGCAATGACTGCGTTCTGATCGCCAGTCATTGCGAGGAGCCACAGGCTCCGTGGCAATCCAGGGCTATCAGGCGCTTACTAGCGGCAAGCTATCCCTCAATACCGACCCCAGACGAAGCGGCTCGACAGGGCGTAGTTCCAGACCGAACCGATGCCGATGCCGACCAGCGCGGCGAGCACTTCGTGGAGGCCGCGGTCGTTGAGCGTGGTGGCCACCGCGACATTGGCGAAGGCGCCGATCGAACAGGCGGCGATGAAGCTGACCCAGCCCCAAAACACCCGGTTGGGTTCCTTCAGGCGGCGGTCGCGGTAGGTGAGGAAATTGTTGAGCCAGAAATTGAAGGTCATCGCCCCGAAGGTCGCGACCGCCTGGCTCCAGCTGAAGCTCGTCCCTGCCACCAGCAGGAAGGCATAGAGGATCGCCATGTGCACGCCGATGCCGATGACCCCGACCGTGCCGAACAGCGCGAAGCGCGTCGGGATGATCCGGCCGAAGCTCTTGTCGTAGAGACCGGCGAGGAAATCGAGCGCGATCGCGCGGTCGAGCTTGCTTTCGCCGGAGCGGCGGGCGGAGAAATTCATCGGGAAATCCTTCACCTTGAGCGGTGTTTCGGAAGTGGCGAGCAGGTCGAGCAGGATCTTGAAGCCGATGCCCGAGAGATTGGGCACCAGCCGCCGCGCGGTGGCGCTGGGCAGCAGGAAGAACCCGCTCATCGGGTCGCTGAGATCGACCCCGGTGAGCTTGCGCGCGAGCATGTTGGCGGCGCTCGACAGCTTTTCGCGGTCGGGGCGGCCCCATTCCTCCATGCTCGCGCCCTCGGCGAAGCGGCTGGCGACGGCGACATCCGCCTCGCCCGCTTTCACGCTGGCGAGCATGTCGACCAGCAGCTTGGGATCGTGCTGGTGATCGGCATCCATCACCGCGACATAGGGTGCGGCGGTGGCGCAGAAGCCCTCGATCGCCGCGCTCGACAGGCCGCGACGGCCGATCCGCTGGAGCACGCGCACGCGCGGGTCGGAAAGCGACAGTCGCCGTGCCTCGTCGCTGGTGCCATCGGAAGAATTATCGTCGACGACCAGCACTTCCCAGCCGGTCTTGCCCAGCGCGCCTTCGATCCGTTCGACCAGCGGCGCGAGATTGTCGCGCTCGTTGAGCGTCGGCAGGATGATCGCCAGGTCTAGCGTGCCGGCACCGGCCGGGTTGGCGGCGGAGGTGGGATCGGCCACGGAAGGCTGCGTCTGCGGTGTCATATCCATTGCATGACCCGGTTATGCCGCAATCCTCAAGATGTGGTTACAATCTTCCTAACAATCGCATCGCCCACTTCGTCGGTCGAGGCGGTCCCGCCAAGGTCGCTGCCGAAGACGCCGTCGGCCAGGATCTCCTCGACCGCGCGTTCGATCCGCAGCGCTTCGGCTTCGCGGCCGAGCGAGTGTCGCAGCAGCATGGCGAGACTGAGCACCGCCGCGACGGGGTTGGCCTTGCCCTGCCCCGCAATATCGGGCGCGCTGCCGTGGATTGGCTCGTAGAGCCCGAATGTGCCGTATTCGGTCTGCCGTTCACCCAGGCTGGCGCTGGCGAGCAGCCCGATCGAACCGACGCAGGCGCTGGCCTGGTCGGACAGGATATCGCCAAACAGGTTTCCGGTGACGATGGTGTCGAACTGGCCGGGCGATTTGACCAGCTGCATCGCGGCATTGTCGACATACATATGGTCGAGCTCGACCTCGGGATATTCGGCGGCGACGGCGATCACCGTCTCGCGCCAGATGCGGCTCGTTTCGAGCACATTGGCCTTGTCGACGCTGGTCAGTTTCTTGCCGCGCCCCATCGCCGCGCGAAACGCGCTGTGCGCGATCCGGCGGACCTCGGCCTCGTTATAGGACATGGTGTCCCAGCCCTCGCGCCCGCCCTTGCTGTCGCGCTCGCCCTTGGCACCGAAATACACATCGCCGTTCAATTCGCGCACCACCAGCAAATCGATGCTGCGCGCGACATCGGGCTTGAGCGAGGAGAGGTGTTCGAGCCCGGGGAAGCCCGCCGCGGGGCGCAGATTGGCGAACAGGCCGAGTTCGCTGCGCAGGCCGAGGATCGCCTGTTCGGGGCGCAGGTCGCGCGGCAGATCGTCGCAGGAAAAATCGCCCACCGCGCCGAACAGCACTGCATCGGCGGCGCGCGCCATGTCGAGCGTTTCTTGCGGCAGCGGGTGGCCGTGGCGGCGATAGGCAGCGGCGCCGACATCACCTTCGAACAGCGTCAGCCCGGGCAGGTCCAGCGTTTCGAGCACGCGCCGCGCCTGCGCGGTGACTTCGGGGCCGATGCCGTCGCCGGCGAATAGTGCGATTTTCAAGCGTGGTTCTCCAGCCTCGTCGCTCCTGCGGAGGCAGGAGCCTATGCGCCCCCACGGGGCATTCAACGGGCCTTATTTAGCCCCCTGCCTGCGCAGGGGCGACGAACCATTCTTGAACGCGGCTAAACCATCCGTGCCAGCCGCTGCCTGAGGAGTTGCCGTGCAGCCAGGACGTCGGCGCGGGTGTCGGCAAGCAGGTAGCGCGCGATCAGCGGCTCCTGCCGGTCGAGAATTTCCAAGGCCTGCCCAAGGCCGGCTATCGCGGGCCGCTGACCGCCATAGCCCAGTTCGCGCAGCAGCAGTGCTTCATAGACCGCCAGCGCCTCGACCCATTGGCGCGCGCTGTCGGCCGAACAGATCGCATCGAGCAAGCCGCCGAGCGCGGAATGGAGCGTAGGATAGGGATTGCGCTCTGGTAGCGCCGAAGCGGTCAGCGCGGTGACCCAGTTGATCGCCGACGCGGCAAGCGGCTCGCCGAGCCACGGCCCGCGGCTGGTGACGAGCTCCAGCCGCGCGAAAGGGAGCTGGCTGTCCGACTTTGCGCGGATGTCCGCCTGGACGATATTGCCGGGGATGACGACCGGGCGCAGCTGCCGTCCGCGCCCGCCCGCGACATAGGCCGCGACCATGCCATGCTGCCCGGTCAGCATGCGCGCGATCACCGCGGTCTCACCATGCGCACGCGCGGCAAGCAGGATGGCGGGGGCGGTGAGCTGCATGGGGCGGCCTTAGCCGCTTGCGGCGATCCTGCGAAGACGGCGGAGTTAACTTGTGCGGCGGCGTATTGCAGGCTGCGCCGTCAGCTGGGCCCCTGCCTGCGCAGGGGCGACGGAGAGAGCCTGGATGGGGTTCGCACTTCGTCCATCAAACCTGCTGTCGCCCCTGCGCAGGCAGGGGCCTAGGTAAGATTAGCGAAATGGCACCATCACAAAATGGTCTCGAACAGGTCGTTCCAGTCGGGATTGTCGCGCCGGATCAGCTTCAACTTCCATTGCCGCTTCCACCGCTTCATCGCCTTTTCGCGCGCGATGGCGTCGTGGATATCCTCATATCGCTCGGCATAGACCAGCCGCGTGAGCCGGTGCTTGCGGCAGAATTCGGACCCTTGCCCTTCGCGATGCGCATGCACGCGCGCGGCGATGTTGCTGGTGACGCCGATGTAGAGCGTGCCGTGCGGGCTGTTGGTCATGATATAGACCCAGCCGCCCGGCATCGATCAGGCCGCGGGCCGAGATGTCGGTTGGGCCCCTGCCTGCGCAGGGGCGACGAGAGTAGATCGGGTGGTTTGTCCCATGACCGCGACTATACCCCCAACCGTCGCCCCTGCGCAGGCAGGGGCCCAGATAAGGTCGCGCGCCGCAAACCGCCAAGCGGCCAAAGCCTACTTGATCCTGGCTTCCAGCGCTTCGACGCGGGCCTTCAAATCTTCCGCTTCTTCGCGCGCCTTGCTGGCCATGGTCTTGACCGCGTCGAATTCCTCGCGGCTGACGAAATCCATCCCGCCAAAGCTTTCCTTGGCGCGTTCGCGCGCGGCATCGCGCGCCTCGCGGCCCATGCCGGCCAGCGTACCGGCCGCCGAATTGGCGAGTTTGACGAAATCGGCTACGAGCGGGTTCTGTGATTGCATCCCGTCCAGATGGGACGGGATGGGGTTTTTGTCTAGCCTCAAGCGCGGGCGGCCGCGTCCGCGGCCTTGGCTATCCTCGCTCATGCGACCTGAAGGTCGCGTCGCTGCGGGCGGGCGGTCGCCCTTGCCGTCCGCTGTCGCGGACGGGACCAGCGCTACTCCAGCATCGTGGCGTTGGTATCCGAGCCGGAGGCGAGGCAAGCGCGACCGCGCGCCCGCAGGGGCCCGGAGCGAAGCGGAGGAACAGCCCCGAGGACGAACCCGCGGATGCGGGTTCGAAAATCAAAGACTCCCCTCTAAATCCTCACCCGCTCGACCGCGCCCTCGGCATAGCCGCCATCGGCATCGGGGTTCAGCTGGAGGAACTGGTAATTCAGCGCGGCGGCGAAGCAGACCCAGGCGAGATAGGGCAGCAGCAGCACCGCGGCGAGCCGCCGGACACGCCAGAACAGCGCGATCACCAGCAGCAGCGTCAGCACGATCGCCACCAGCAGCACCAGCGCGCCGGTGATCTGCTGCGCGCCGAAGAACACATAGCTCCACGACAAATTGAGCACGAAATGCACTGCGAACACCCATAGCGCGGCGGTGCGTCCGCGCGCACCCCAGGCGGAAGCGACCATCGCCACCGACAGGCCGATCATGACATAGAGGATCGTCCAGACGATCCCGAACCATTTGGGCTCGGGATAGATGCCCGGTTTCTCCAGCTGCTGGAACCACGCGGTGTCGGGCCCGCCAAGCTGGCCGGCGATAAAGCCGAGCAGCACACAGAGCGGGACGGTGAACAACGCCCAGCGAATGAAACTTGCGCGCAATTGCCCGCGCGACGCCAGCATGTTCATGTAATTTTCCCGTCAACGATTCGTTTCATGCGTCTTTTGCCGAGCGCCGTGCGGGCTGGCAATGCGGTGGTGGCCTCAGCCCTTCACGATGCCCTTGGCAAACAGGCTGCGGACGGTGTCCTCGATGGTCTGTTCGGCGGGGATGAAGGTATAGCCGAGCACCTGTTCGGTATGCTTGCCCGAAACGTCGCGGACATTGCCGAGCTCGCCCTTGATCTGTTTCATTTCGTCCATGAACAGCGCGAGCAGCCGCACCAGCCAGTTGGGCATCGGCCGGCTGGGCACCTTCTTCGCATGTTCGGGCACGCGTGCGCGGACCACATCGGCCATCTCACGCAGCCAGAGGAATTTCTCCGAGGTCGGGAAACGCTCGCCGCGGACCTTTTCGGCAGGCGCCTCGAGCGCGCGGACATGCGCCTGGGCCACATCGCGGACATCGGTCACGCAGATACCCATGTTGGGGATCAGCGGGATCGAGCCGTCGACGATCTTCTTCACCAGCTCGACGCTGGTCGACATGTCGTCGTCATAGACCGGGCCGAACACCGCCACCGGGTTGACCGAGCAGAACACCATGCCGTGTGCCTTGGTCGCAATCCAGTCGCGCGCGGCGCGTTCGGCCACGGTCTTGCTTTCGATATAGGGCGGGACGCCCGCGGTGAGATTGGTCCAGTCGAGATGGGTGAAATGGTCCTTTTCCGGCTGGCCATAGGCGATCGCCGCGGCGCTGCTGGTCTGGACGAAGCGCTTGATCCCCGCCTTGTCGGCGAATTCGAGCGCGCGCAGCGTGCCTTCGCGCGCAGGCACCACGAGCTCGTCCTTGTCCTTGGGCATGGCCATCGGAAAGGGCGAGGCGACATGTGCCACCGCGTCGCAGCCGGCATTGGCCTCGGCCCAGCCCGCATCGCTCATCAGATCGGCCTGGAACACCGCCAGCCGGTCGCCCGCATCGCTCCAGCGCGCGCGCAGTCTGGGTTCGCTCTTGGCCTTGTCGCGCACGGTGGTGTGGACGCGGTGGCCCTTGGCCAGCAGCTGGTCGATCACCTCCCCGCCGATGTAGCCCGTGCCCCCGGTTACCAATATTGTCATTGCCATCTGTCTGCCCCCCGCATCCTTTGGTATGCGGAGAGGTAGGCAGAATGGTTGCAAGGGGCAACGCAGTTGCGATGAAACAGGTCGATTACCTCGTGATCGGGGCCGGGATCGCCGGTCTTTCGGCAGCCGCGCGGCTGGCGCGGCATGGAGACACGCTGGTCTGCGAGACGGAGGACGCGCCGGGAGTGCATTCCTCGGGTCGCAGCGCCGCCTTTGCGCATTTCGACATGGACGCGTGGCTCGTCCGCGCGCTGACCGCGGCCAGCATTCCGCTGTTCGAAGCGCCGGGCGCGCAGCCGCACCCCGCGCTGTTCGTGGCGCTGGCGGGGCAGGAGGATGCGCTCGACCGGCTGGAGGCCAATTACCGCGAATGGGCGCCGCATGTCCGGCGGCTGTCGGTGGCGGGGGCACAGGAACTGGTTCCCGTGTTACGCGAGGGCGACGGCGGTATTGTCGGCGCGCTGCTCGACCTGCAGGCGCGCAAGCTCGACGCGCATGCAATGCTGGAGGCGCATCGCAAGGCGCTGATCGAAGCAGGCGGATCGGTGGCGGCCAAGGCGGCGGTGACCGCGCTGCGCCATGATGGCACGCGCTGGATCGTCGACACGCCGGGGGCAAGCTATGCCGCCCGCGTGGTGGTCAATGCCGCGGGCGCGTGGGTCGATACGGTCGCGCAGACGGGCGGGATCGCCCCGCTCGGCATCACCCCGCTGCGGCGCACGGTCATCACCTTCGATGTGCCGGTCGATGTCACGGGCTGGCCCTTCACCAAGACCGTGGGCCCGGGTTTCTATATCGAGCCCGAAGGCAGCGGCCGCCTGCTCGCCAGCCCGATGGACGAAGGGGAAAGCGCGCCCTGCGATGCGCAGCCCGAGGAAGAGGACGTCGCGCTGGCAGCCTGGCGAGTGGAGGAAGCCACTACGCTCACCGTGCCGCGTCTCGCAAGCAAATGGGCGGGCCTGCGCACCTTCGCGCCCGACCGGCTTCCGGTGGCGGGTTTCGACCGCGCGGCGCCCGGGTTCTTCTGGCTGGCGGGACAGGGCGGCTTCGGCCTGCAAACCTCCCCCGCAATGGCGCTGGCGGTAGAGGCGCTGGTGACGGACGGCGCATGGCCCGAGGACTTGCGCGCGGTGGGCGTCACGCCCGAGATGCTGGCGGCGGAGCGGTTGCACACGGGCACAGAGTGATTTTGCGCCTGCCGGCCTAGTCCCCCCGGTCTCTCACCTGCCGGCTAGTATCCACCCGGCGGATCGCTCGCGGGGAAGCTTTCGTCCAGATCCTCGTCGGTTTCGGTCCATTCGCGCGCGGCCGGATCGCGCATCGCGCCGGGACCGGCATCGCGTACGTCGGTATGAAAATCATGCGGCTGGTCTTCCGCAAAGGCAGCGTTGTGGGGCGCGTCCTTGCGCTTGAACAGCGTGTAACCGGCGAGCCCTGCAAGCCCGAGTGCCACCATCTTCCCGATCACCGAACTTCTCCTGTTATCCGTTCAACTCTGCGGCGCGCCGTGCACATGGACATCGTGTCCCGAATGCTTCGTCAGGATGTCGACCGCGCGGCGTTCGTCGCCGCTGTCCCAGGTGCGCACCCAGAGCAGCAGGCCGCCATGTTCAAGCTGGTTCTGCAGGTTTTCGGCGTGCCGGTCACCCACCAATTTCGCCAGACCGGTGCCCAGCGCGCCCCCGGCCCCGCCCGCAACCGCCGCGCCGACGATCACCGCGAGCAGCGAGCCGCCCGATGCCACGATGGCGCCGATCGCGGTCGCCGCCGCGATATAAAGCGGCGTGGCGATCAGCGCGCCTTGCGCGTCGCCGATCGATTCCTTGGGGATGTAGATCGCGCGCGGCACGGCGGGATCGTCCTCCAGCTCGGCGACCTTGTGATAGCGGTGGCCCAGCTGCTCCTCGACCGTCTTCTCGGTCGCCAGCAGGCTGATTTCCGCGCGGTCGAAGCCCGAACTGAGCAGCTCGTCGATCGCTTCCTCGAGCTCCTTGCTCGCATCGAAATAGGCGACGGCCTCGCGAATGTGGAAGGCATCGGGTGCGGTGGTCATATATTTTGCTCCTGCGATCGGACTATGCGCCTGCGCTGCTGCGGCGCGGGGCAGCGTATCATTCGGTCGTACCGCCGTCCCATTCCTCGTCATGGTGGCGTGCCTCGGCATCGGCCTTGGTCGCATGGATCACGCCCTCCATATGCTCGGGCGGACCGTAGACGGTATACAGGCGCAGCGGTTCGCTGCCCGTGTTGCGGACGTTGTGACGCGCGCCGGCGGGCACGATCACCGCGAAATCATCCTCGACGGGATTCTCCACGCCGTCGATGTCGACCACGCCCTTGCCTTCCTCGAAGCGGAAGAACTGGTCGCGGTCCTCATGGACCTCCTCGCCGATGTCGCATCCCGGCGGCAGAGTCATCACCACGAGTTGCAGGTGTTTGCCGGTGTAGAGGACCTGACGGAAGTTGTCGTTCTCGACGGTACGCTGCTCGATATTGTCGCAATAACCCTTCACGGTCGTTCCCCTTGTCGTCCGCCGCTGAACCACGCCACGCTAGGCCGGGAACGCCGCCGGCGCAATCGGGTGGTGGGCATTGCGGCAGGCGGACCGGCCCGTCTCAGGGTCGGGAGGCGTGGATCCGATTGGCTGCGTAGGCTTCGACCTCGAGCGGCATGTTTTCGTGCCCGTAGGCCATGAGTTGCTTCATGTATTTTTCCACGAAGGCGCCGAAACTCGCATTGCGCTCGATCTGCTGCACATGGACCAGTTCGTGGGCGAGCAGCGGCCATGTCAGGTCGAAACCGTTGCGCACCCAGATGGTATAACCGAACGCCTGCGCATTGTTGGTGATACCCGGTCCGACAAAGCCCAGCTCCTCGCCGATCTTGCGCATTTGCGGATCTTCCGACGGAAAAGGTATTTCATCGACATATACCAGCCGCACATTCTCCGGATGCTCGATCCCGATCCGGGTGGCCAGCTCGACCTGCGCCGGCGTCAGCGCGATGCCGCGCGCCTGCCCGTCGATTTCGATGGTTCTCACCCATTCGACATAATTCGCGAGGAAGGTCGCGTATGGGCTGCTGGCTTCACCCGAGGCCGGGCGATTGGCTTCAACGTCCTGGCCCGCCGCTGCGGCGTTCGCAGGACCGGCGAGAGCAGCGCAGGCCGCTGCCACTGCCGCCAGCGCAGCCGTTTTCAGCGTCTGCGACCGAAAGGTGGCGGTAATCGAGCGAGAATTCTTCATGGTATGGTCCCTGACAAGCCTTTCAACGGGGCCTAGCCGGGCGCTCCAGACCTGTCTTGAACGTCATTGCTCACGATAGCGAGCGGGCGAGATTCCGACCATGCTCTGGAACTGGCGCGTGAGATGGCTCTGGTCCGCGAAACCCAGATCGGCTGCGACGTCGGCCAGTGGCGTACCCGCCAGCACCATTTCCTTGGCCGCATGGATGCGCCGCTGGGTGCGGTAGGCAAGCGGGCTGAGGCCGTGCGCACGCGTGAAACTCCGCGCCAGATGGTACTTGGTCACACCCGCGGCATCGGCCAGTTCATCGAGACCGAAATTCTCGTCATAGTGCGCGTCGATATACCCCTTCGCCCGGCGAACTGCCTCCGGTAGCCGGTCGTCTCGATCCGGTTCGACGGCTGCGTCGAACGCGATACCGACTATTTCCGCAAGCGCGGTGTCTTCTTCCAGCCTGTCGCCGGTCCCCGCTTCGAACCAGCGGTGCAGTTCCAGCAGCCGCTGGGCGCACGCGGGGTCGCAGCGCACCGGTGTCGGAAAGCGCAGGCCAGAGCGGCCGACATAGGACCGCGCCACCTCGGCACGAATGTAGAATACCCGGTAGCGCAAGGTCGCGTCTCCGAGCGTGGCGTTGGCATGCGCCGTGCCCGCATCGATAGTGATCATGTCGCCTTCACCAACCACATACGAGGCGCCATCGATGGTCAGTGTTTCGCCGCCGCTTTCGACCACGCCCACCACATACTGGTCGTGCATGTGCACCGGAAAGCTGCGGTTGCGATAGGCCACCGACACAAGCTCGATGTCGACGTGCTTGGGGCGCGTAAAGCTGGCGGACGACGGCTTTTCCATCGTACCGGCCTAAGCACCGGGCCGAGCGCTTCGCAATGCACGGGTATCGACTCTTCCACGCCGCTCGGGCGTTGGGGCCGATGACGACGCCCTAGCGCATCAGCACCAGTTCCTCGGCCATGGTCGGGTGGATCGCGGTGGTCGCGTCGAAATCGGCCTTGGTCAGCCCGGCCTTCACCGCGACCGCGGCGGCCTGCATCATTTCGGGCGCTTCGGGCGCGATCATGTGGACGCCGACGATCCTGCCGGTGTCGCCATCGCAGATCATCTTGATCAGGCTGCGTTCGTTGCGCCCCGCGAGCACGTTTTTCATCGGGCGGAAATCGGACAGATAGACCTTCACGCTACCCAGCTTGTTCTTGGCCTCGCCCTCGGTCATCCCGACCGCGGCGATCGGCGGATGGCTGAACACCGCGCTGGGGATGCAGCTGTGGTCGACCGCCACCGGCTCGCCGCCGCCGAACACGCTGTCGGCAAAGGCCTGGCCCTCGCGGATCGCCACCGGGGTGAGCTGCACGCGGTCGGTCACGTCGCCGACGGCATAGATGTGGTCGACATTGGTCTTGCTGAAGCGATCGACCTTGACTTCGCCATTGTCTCCCAGTTCGACGCCAGCGCTGTCCAGCCCGAGCCCTTCGGTATTGGGCACGCGGCCGACGGCGAACATGACCAGATCGGCCTTCTCCTCGTCGCAATCGGACATCTTGACGAAATAACCGCCTTCCGAACACGGCTTGATGTATTCGAAGGTGGTGTTGAAGCGGAACTGGATGCCCTTCGTCGTCGAGATCTGCAGCAGGCGGTCGCGCACCGCCTCGTCATAGCTGCGCAGCAGCCGGTCGCCGCGATTGACGATATGAACTTCGCTGCCGAACTCGTTGAAGATGCCGGCGAATTCATTGGCGATATAGCCGCCGCCCGCGATGATGATTTTCTTGGGCAATTCGTCGAGATGGAACGCCTCGTTCGAACTGATCGCATGTTCGGCGCCCTGGCATTCGGGCATGCGCGGACGCGCGCCGGTGGCGATCAGGATGGTCTTCGCGGTCACGACCTTGCCGCTCGCCAGCGTAATCTCGTGCGGGCCGGTGATCTCGGCGCGCTCCTTGAAGATCGTCACCTCGTGGCTTTCGAGCGTCTCGGTATAGGCGCCCTCGATCCGCTTGACGTCGTTAAGCACATTGTCGCGCAGCGTGATCCAGTCGAAGGTCGCGTTCTCGGTCGACCAGCCGAAATTGCGCGCGTCCTTCAGGTCTTCGGCGAAATGCGCGCCATAGACGAGCATCTTCTTGGGCACGCAGCCACGGATGACGCAGGTCCCGCCGACGCGGTGCTCCTCGGCCACCGCGACCTTCGCGCCATGCGCGGCCGCCACGCGGCTGGCGCGAACGCCGCCCGAACCGGCGCCGATGGTGAAAAGGTCGAAATCATATTGCTCGGACATGCAGCGGCTCCCTGTTGCGCGGATGCGCGATATCGGGATGCCGCATGCATTTGCCAAGGCGCGAATTGCGCCCCGGCGGTCCGGCGAGACGTTTTACCGTCCCGCGCGGCGGCGGTTGCGGCTGCGCGCGGGGCGGTTGCCCTGCGGACGACCGCCTTCGCCGCTCTCGCCATCGCGCTTGGGCGCACCGGCACGGTTGGAGTGCTTGGTCTTGGGCTTGCTCCTACGCGCCGCATCACCGGTGGGGCGAACCTTGGGCTTGGCCATGCGCTGGCCGGGGGCCGCGCGCTTGGTCGGGCCGACGCCTTCGACGACCGCGCGGAAATTGTCCGGCAGCGGCAGGCGTTCGAACTCGGCGTCGGTCTTCTTGCGGATATCCTTGAGGTAATCGCGCTCGTCCTCGGCGCAGAAGGCGATCGCGATGCCATCCTTGCCCGCGCGCGCGGTCCGGCCGATGCGGTGGACATATTGTTCGGGCACGTTCGGCAGTTCGTAATTGATCACGTGGCTGACGCCGGGGATATCGATCCCGCGCGCGGCGACATCGGTCGCGATCAGGATCGGCGTCTTGGCGCGCTTGAACTCGTCGAGCGCACGTTCGCGCTGCGGCTGGCTCTTGTTGCCATGGATGGCGTTGGCGGGGATGCCGACCTGCGCCAGCTTCTTCACCACCCGGTCGCAGCCATGCTTGGTGCGCGCAAAGATCAGCACGCGTTCGAACTTGCCCGGCACCTGGTGGCGTTCGGAGAGCATCATTTCGAGCAGCGTCTGCTTCTCGTCCTGCTGGACCATGAAGAGATACTGGTCGATGCGTTCGGCAGTGGTACTTTCGGGCGTGACCGAGACCTTGACCGGATTGCGACAATATTTGCCCACCAGTTCCTGGATCTGCTTGGGCATGGTGGCGCTGAAGAACAGCGTCTGGCGGTCTTCGGGGACCAGCTGGCTGATCCGCCGCAGCGCGTGGATGAAGCCGAGGTCGAGCATCTGGTCGGCCTCGTCGAGCACCAGCACTTCGACCTTGTCGAGCGTGAACGCCTTCTGGTCGATCAAATCGAGCAGGCGGCCGGGCGTGGCAACGAGGATGTCGGTGCCGCGGTGCAGCTTGTTGCGGTCCTTGTTGACCGAGGTGCCGCCGACGATCGAATGGACCTTGAGCCCGGCCAGCTGGCCGTAATCCTTGGCGCTCTGGGCGATCTGGCCGGCCAGTTCGCGCGTCGGGGCAAGCACCAGCATACGGCAGGACTTGAACGGCGTCTGCTTGTCGGCATCGCGCAGCCGGTCGATGCTGGGGAGCATGAAGGCGGCGGTCTTGCCGGTACCGGTCTGCGCGATACCCATCAGGTCGCGTCCTTCGAGAACGGGCGGGATCGCCCCTTCCTGGATCGGGGTAGGCGTGGAATAGCCCTTGAGGTCAAGCGCCTGGAGGACGGGCTGCGACAGCCCAAGATCGGAAAACTGTGTCATGTAAACTCGCATTCGTAATGCGGCGCGCGCAGACTTCCATCGCGGAATCCGGGCGCGTTCGCGGGGTTGAATAACCACCCGCGTGAATAGGGAAGTCTGGAAAAAGGAACCGAGGCGCGGCCGGGGCAATCGCTGTAAGCCGATCGCCGCTTCACGCTGGCTAGCGCGCTTCGATGGAGCGGCATGGGGCATGCCGCGCGATAAGTCAATGCCGCAGTGCAGCTTGCGCCGCGCCGCGCGGGCGGGTCAGCGGATGCCCGCGTGGTCCATCAGCCTTTCGACGACGCGGTCGGCGGGCGTCGGTTTGGCGACCACGGGCGCATC
Source organism: Qipengyuania sp. SS22 (assembly GCF_025736935.1). Classification (NCBI taxonomy): domain Bacteria; kingdom Pseudomonadati; phylum Pseudomonadota; class Alphaproteobacteria; order Sphingomonadales; family Erythrobacteraceae; genus Qipengyuania; species Qipengyuania sp. SS22. The sequence continues at coordinate 1,354,978 of NZ_CP107048.1, forward strand.
GATCGCGCGCAGCATCTCGCCCGAACGGTCGAGATCGCCGGTGTTGAGGATAAACGGGATCGACCGTTCCTTCAGCGCGAGCGCGATTTCCTCGCAGGTCTCGCCGCCGCCCAGGTTTACGTCGAGCACCGCGCCATCGATCGGCTGTTCGTCCAGCGCGGAGCAGGCCTCGGCGCAGGTGACCGCAGTGACCGTCGCGATGGCGCAATCCTCGAAGGCCATGACCAGATCCATCGCGATCAGCGGCTCGTCCTCGAGGATCAGCACGCGATTCATCGGCCACCGCCCGTACGGGCGATGGGCAGCGAGATTTCCACGCGCAATCCTTCGCGGTCCCAATGCCGTTCGATCACGCCGCGCGAATGCCGCAGCAGGCTTTCGGCGATATCGAAGCCGGTCCCGCTGGACCCGTCGGGCGGCGCGCTCACTTCGGGTCCGCCGCGTTCGGTCCAGGTCACGATGATCGAATTGCGTCCATGCTTGTCTTCCTCGTGCCGCCATTCGACCGCGACCGTGCCGGCATCGTTCGACAGCGCGCCATATTTGATCGCATTGGTCGCCAGTTCATGCAGCGTCAGCCCGATCGCCGAAATCGCATTGGGTTCGGTCCGCAAGCCATTGCCGTTGAAGCGGAACCGCTCGCCTTCGGGGTCATAGGGCTTGAGCACCGAACGCACCGCCTGGCCGATCTCGATGGTGCCGAAGAAGGCATCGTCGAGCGTCGGTTCGTAGGAGCGGCCGAGTGCCTGCACCCGGTCGTTGATCCGGCGCGCGACACCGCGCGCGTCCATCGAGCGGCCGGTGATGTTCACGATCGCGCCGATTACCGCAAAGACGTTCTTTAGCCGGTGCGACACTTCGCGCGCCATCGCCTTGGCGTGGCGTTCCTCGGCCTTGGCGAGATGGATATCGCTGACGTCCCACTGGCTGCCGAAGAAATATTTGAGATTGCCCTCGGCATCGTAGATCGGGCCGAGATGCAGCGCATTCCAGAAGCTGGAGCCGTCCTTGCGGTAATTGCGTATCTCGACGACGACGACCTCCTCGTCGCGGATCGCATCGCGGATCTTGGAAACCTGGTCCTGGTCGGTCTGCGCGCCCTGGAGAAAGCGGCAGTTGCGACCGACGACTTCGTCCGCGCTATACCCGGTCAAACGTTCGAAGGCGCGGTTGCAGAACACGATCGGATGATCGGGCAGCGTCGGATCCGACAGGCACACCGCCATACGCGTCTGCGCCATGGCCTGCTCGAACAGCAGGCCCGAGGCGCCGACGAAGGCATCGGGGGTATCGAATTCGGCGCTGGGTGTGCCGAGGGCTTGGCTTAATGGGTGGGGCGGAATTTCCGACATCCGGCAGGTCTCATACGAATTCTAGCGACGTCCCGCCTCTGTTAGTGCGGTTACCTGCCTCAAACCTCCGGATGCCGTGAAGTTCCCGAATTGTGCGGGTTACGGGGTTATTCGGAGGTGAGACCAGCCGCTTCCAGCAACCCCTCGGTACTCGCGTCGAAGGCCTCGCCGCCCTGTTCGATCGCCTTGGCCATCTGCTTGCCCAGTTCGACGCCGAACTGGTCGAAGGGGTTGATGCCCATCAGTACCGCGCTGGCGAAGACGCGGTGTTCGTGGAAGGCGATCAGCGCGCCCAGTGCGGCGGCGTCGAGGTCGTCGCACAGGATCGTCGCCGAGGGCCGGTCGCCGGGGTAATTGCGCGCGGGGTCGGCGCCCTTCTTGCCCGCCATCAGCGCGGCGCCCTGCGCAAAGCAGTTCATCAGCAGGATGCGGTGATGCGCGGGGTCGAGTTCGTCGCCCGGCGCGATGCTGGCGATGAAATCGACCGGGATCAGATGCGTGCCCTGGTGGAGCAGCTGGAACACCGCATGCTGCGCATCGGTGCCCACCCCGCCCCAGGTAATCGGCGCGGTCGGGCCATCGACCGGCTGCATGTCGGCGGTGACGCGCTTGCCGTTCGATTCCATCTCGAGCTGCTGGAGATAGTCGGGGAACAGCCCCAGCCGCTCGTCATAGGCGAACACGGCGCGCGTCTGGCAGCCGCGCACGCGGGTGTAATAGAGATCGGCGAAGGCCGCGCGCAGCACGAGGTTGGCCGCGCCGTCGGTATCGCGGAAATGTTCGTCCACCGCCTTGGCGCCCGCGAGCATGGCGCGGAAATCCTCCATCCCCACCGCCATCGCGATAGGAAAGCCGATCGAGGACCAGATCGAATAGCGCCCGCCGACGCTTTCCTGGAACGGCAGGATGCGCGTTTCGTCGACGCCCCATTCGACCGCTTTGTCGGGCGCGGCGGTGAGCGCGATCACGCGGCCGCCGGGATCGGATACGCCGTTGTCGCCCAGCCATTTGAGCGCGCTGGCGGCATTGGTCATGGTCTCGATCGTGGTGAAGGTCTTGCTCGCCACCGCGATCAGCGTCTTGGCCGGATCGCACTTGGCAAATGCCGCCTCGAGCGCGACGCCGTCGATGTTGGAAACGACATGGACATCGCAATAGCTGAGATCGCGGCTGAGCGCGTCGACGCCCAGCGCCGGGCCGAGCGCACTGCCGCCGATGCCGATATGGATGAGGTGCTCGATCTCGCCCAGCGCGCCCTGGTGGATCGCTTCCACCAGCATGCCCATGCGGTCGATCAGCGCCATCGCCTCTTCGACCTTGGCGCCCTCGCCCGTGCCGCGCAGCGTCGCATGGTCGGCGGCGCGGCCCTCGGTCGGGTTGACCACTTCGCCGCCGAACAGCTTGGCGCGCATGCCCGCGAAATCCATCGCCTCGGCAAGTTGTTCGAAGCGCGCGATCACCGCGCGGTCGAGATGCGTCTTCGACCAGTCGAACAGGATCCCGCCTTCATCGAGTTCGATCCGGCCCGAGAGCATGGCGACCCGCGCCTCGCCGCCCGGCTCGTCGGTGCCCTCGCCCCCGTCGCGGGTGGCGCTGAACAATTCGCCCAGCGTGGGGCGCGGGAGCGCGGCAAGCTGGTCCCAGATGTCGGCAGCAGAGGTCATGGTGCAAAAATCCTTTCGTGTCCGCAGGTGCGCGACTAGGGAACTCCGCGATGATTGAGAAGCCCGCATGACAGACCGCGCCCTGGATCCGCATTCGCCCCCGACCAGTTCGAGCGAACCAAAAGACAAGGAGACGCTCGGCAGTTTCCTGTGGTTCGTCACCAAGCTGGTGCTCGTGGTGCTGATCTTCCGCAGCTTCATCTTCTCGCCCTTCACCATCCCCAGCGAGAGCATGCTGCCCAATCTGCGCAATGGCGATTACCTCGTCGCGGCGAAGTGGCCCTATGGCTTTTCGAAATACTCGCTGCCGGGCGAACCCGACCTGTTCGAAGGGCGGTTCTTCGCCAGCCTGCCCGAACGCGGCGATGTGGCGATCTTCAAGCACCCGGTGACGGGCGTGGATTACGTCAAGCGCGTGATCGGCCTGCCCGGCGATACGGTGGCGGTGCAGGACGGCGTCGTCATCCTCAACGGGACCCCGCTGCCCAAGGAGGATGCCGGACCTGCGGACATCCCGATGAGCGCCAACACCGGCTGCCGCCGCGATGGCGGCGTGGTGCTGGACGGGACGACCTGCCGCTATCGCCAGTTCCGCGAGACGCTGCCTTCAGGCCGCAGCTATCTGACGCTGGATTTCGGCACTGTCGGCGCGCGCTTACTGACCGACGAGACCGGCCAGATCGCCACCGATGCGCGCGGCAATCCGCTGCGCGTCGATCCCGACAATACCGAGCCGGTGATCGTGCCCGCGGGCCAGCTGTTCATGATGGGCGACAATCGCGACAATTCGCTCGACAGTCGTTTCCCCGCAGTGCGCGATGGCGGGGTCGGGCTGGTCGATGCCTCCCTGCTGGTCGGGCGCGCCAGCCGCGTCTTGTGGTCGAGCGACGGCAGCGTCGAATGGTATCTGCCGTGGACCTGGTTCACTGCCGCGCGCTGGAACCGCATCGGGGCCGACATATGAGTGCGCTCGATCCCGCCGCACGCGACTGGCTCGCCAAGACCGGCTTCACGGTAAAGGACGAGGCGCTGTGGTTCGTCGCGCTGACGCATGGCAGCATGGGCGAGAAACAGGATTACGAACGGCTAGAATTCCTCGGCGACCGCGTGCTCGGCCTGTCGATCGCCGACTGGCTCTATGCGCGCAGCGATGCGCCCGAGGGCAAGCTGGCGCAGCGGCTCAACGCCATCGTCAGCCGCGAAATGTGCGCGCAGGTCGCGCGCGGGATCGGGCTGGCCCCGCATATCCGTATTTCCAAGCAGGCCAGCAGCGACGGCGGGCGCGACAGCGACAATATCCTCGGCGATGTGATGGAAGCATTGCTGGGCGCCGAGTTTCTCGACAATGGCTTCGAACCCGCGCGCGGCGTGGTCCAGCTGCTGTGGCGCCCCGCGCTCGAAAGCGGCGCGGGCAAGTCCAAGCATCCCAAGAGCGCGCTGCAGGAATGGGCCGCGGGCAACCAGCGGCGCCCGCCCGAATACGAGCTGGTCGATCGTTCGGGCCCCGATCACGCGGCGCGATTTACCGTGCGGGTGAAAGTCCACAAGGTCGGCGAGGCCGAAGGCACCGCGGGCAGCAAGCAGGAAGCCGAGAAGCAAGCGGCACGCATATTTATGGAGACGTTCGGGTGACGCAGGAAACAACCAAATGCGGCGTGGTCGCCGTGCTGGGTGCGCCCAATGCGGGCAAGAGCACGCTGGTCAACCAGCTGGTCGGCCAGAAGGTCGCGATTACCAGCGCCAAGGCGCAGACCACGCGGGCGCGGATGATGGGCATCGCGCTGCACGGCAACACGCAGATGATCCTGGTCGACACGCCGGGTATCTTCGCGCCCAAGCGGCGGCTCGACCGCGCGATGGTCAGCGCGGCCTGGGAAGGCGCGGAAGCAGCCGATGCGGTGCTGCTGATGGTCGATCCGGTCAAGCAGCGGCGGCACGAGCTCGAACCGCTGCTCGAACAGGTCGCGCAGCGTCCCGAACGCAAGATCCTCGTGCTCAACAAGGTCGATGTGGCGAAGAAGGAACCGCTGCTGGCGCTGGCGCAGGATCTGGCGGGCAAGGTGGACTTTGCCGATATCTATTTCGTCTCCGCGCTGACCGGCGACGGGGTACCCGAGATGAAGGAAGCGCTGGCGGGAATGATGCCCGAAGGCGTGTGGATGTATCCCGAAGACCAGGTGAGCGATGCCAGCGAACGCCTGCTCGCCACCGAGATCACCCGCGAACAGCTGTACCAGCAGCTGCATGAGGAGCTGCCCTACGACAGCGCGGTGCGGCCCGAGAAATACATCCAACGCCCCGATGGCAGCGTCGAGATCCACCAGCAGATCGTGGTCATCCGCGACAACCAGCGCGCGATCGTGCTCGGCAAGGGCGGTTCGAAGATCAAGGCCATCGGCGAGGCCGCGCGCAAGGAACTGACCGAACTGCTCGGCCAGAAGGTCCACCTGTTCCTCCACGTCAAGACCGACGAGCGGTGGAGCGAGGACAAGGAAATGTTCGAGGAAATCGGGCTGGACTGGAAGAGCTAGGAGCTCTTCGCACCGGCAATGCTCGCGCTCGATTCCCTCCCCCAGATGGCTGCCGCGCTCGCGGCGGGGCTGCTGGTGGGGATCGAGCGCGGATGGAAGCTGCGCGGCGAAACCCCCGGCATGCGGGTTGCGGGAATTCGCACCTTCACCCTGCTGGGCGTGGCGGCAGGCCTTGCGGGCATCATCGCGGGCCACGGCTTTGCAGTCGCCTCCGGTCTCGTCTTTGCAGCGGCCACCGCCATCGTGGCGATCGGCTATTCGCGCGCGGTGCTCGACAGCAGCCGGCCCGATGCAACCAGCGCGGTCGCCGCCATGGTCACGCTGGGTCTGGGGTTCCTCGCCGGGATCGGCGAAGAGGCACTGGCGGTTGCGGGCGCGGCTGTGGTCACGCTGATCCTCACCCTGCGCGCCGAAGTCCACCGCTGGGTCGGCGCGCTCGACGAGGCCGATATCAAGGCCTTCACGCGCTATGCGGTGATCGCGCTGGCGGTGTTCCCCTTTCTGCCCGAGGGGCGTTTCGGCCCCTACGATGCGTGGGAGCCGCGCACCCTGTGGCTGGTGGTGATTATCGTTACCGGTTTTTCCTTCGCCGGCTATGTCGCCAACCGCCTGTTCGGCGCGCGCCGCGGGACCATCGCGACCGCCGTCATCGGCGGCGCCTACAGTTCCACCGCGGTGACGCATTCCTTTGCCCAGCGGATCGGCTCGGGCGGCGGGCACGGCGCGGAGAACGCCGGCATCGCGCTGGCCAGCGCGGTCATGTATCTGCGGGTCATCATCCTGGTCGCAGTGCTCGCGACGAGCCTGCTTCGGCCCTTCGTGATGGTGGTGGCCCCCGCGTTGATCGCCGGCTTTGCGGTCAGTTACCGGCTGTATCTCAAGGCCCCCAGCACGTCCGGCCCCGCCGCACCCGGCAATCCAATCGCCATGCTGCCCGCATTGACCTTCGTCGCTTTCGTGGCCGTTGCTGCGGTGGCCGCCCGCTGGGCGCAGGGCGAGTTCGGCGAACAGGGCATCGCGGTCCTGTTGCTGCTGATGGGCAGCATGGATGTCGATGCCGCTATCGTCACCGCAGGCGGGCTCGGGCCGGGCACCATCGCCCCCGACCTCGCCGCGCTGGCGATCGCGGGGACGATCCTCGCCAATATGAGCGTGAAGCTGGGCGTCACCCTCGTTTACGGCGGGCGCGAGGCGCGCCCTGCCGCGCTGGCGCTGGGCGCAAGCATGGTGGTGCTCGCCGGGAGCCTTGTTGTGGGGTATGTGCGGCCTTGAGTTGCGAGCGCTCGGCCCTGATTACTGGTTGGCGAGCTCGAAGTTGATATCGAACCGCCTCAAGTAGCTAACCGCGTTGCCATCAGCGTCGGTTCTGATCTGAAATTCTTGCGCCCCTGCCTGTTCGCAGGCCACTTCGCCAAACGCATCGGGCAGCTCGGTCAACGCTTCGCAGCGGACCATCTCGCCCTGCATTCCGATCTCGAGACCTAGCTCGATACCAGACTGGGGCGCGCCTTCGGCATCCTCTGGCAGGCGATTCACGGTCAAGATGATGCCGTCTTGTTGGATCCGTCCCAACCGAGATGCGAGACCTGATCGGCCATCGGCGTCGACGATGGTGATTATTCGCCCCAATCCATAACCGCGCTTCCCCGCGAAATTTCTGGCAGGTTCGATCCGGTGGCCGATCAGGACCGCGCACATCTCTTCGGCCACGTCTTCGTGCGGCACGGAGTGCCTTACTTCGCAGCTGAGGACTTTCCCTTTCGGATCGGCGAATACCTCCAGGCGGGCAGCCGTCCATTTACGCTCGCGATCGACCCATCCGGGCAGGTTGTCGTTGACATGCTTCGCGTCGCGGACCTCGAAAGAGGGCGTCGCAAACGAAACAGCGGCAGCCAAGAAAGGAAGAAACAAGGAGCTACTCCAATGCCATTTCAGAAGGTTCTCAACGACCTAACGTGAATCGGCCAGGTTGGCGAGTGGGATCACGAACTCCGGCTACCGCTTCTTCAGGATCTCGATCTTGTTCTTCTTGGCGAAGTCCTTGGTCGATTCCTCGCTGCGGCCGATGGCCTTGGCGATTTCCTTGAGGCCCTTGCCCTTGCCTGCCAGCAGCCGCAGCTGTCCGGCCTCGTCGGCCTTCCACGGCTGCTTGTGGCGTTCGAAACGTTCCTTCGCCATCAGTCGGCCTCCGCTTTCTTCGCCGCGGGCTTCTTGGCAGGGGCCTTCTTCTTGGCGGGCGCCTTCTTGGCGGCGGGCTTTTTCTTCGCAGCAGCCTTCTTCTTCGGCGCGGCCTTCTTCTTTTTCGCCGGGCCCTTGGCCGCGCGCGCATCGATCAGCTCGATCGCCTGCGCCTCGGTGACGTCCTCGGGCTTCATGTCCTTGGGGATCGTCGCATTGGTGGTGCCGTCGGTGACATAGGGTCCGTAGCGGCCCGGCATCACCTTCATCTCGGCGCCGCTGGTCGGATGTTCGCCCAGCGTCTTGATCGGTTCGGCCTTGCCGCGCCCACCGCCCTTGCGATTGGCGGCTTCGGCAAGCAGCGTGACCGCCGCATTCATGCCGGTATCGAACACGTCGCGCGTGCTCTGCAGCTTGGCGTATTTGCCATCATGTCGCAGGTAGGGGCCGTAACGCCCTATCGCGGCTTCGATTTCCTTGCCGCTTTCGGGATGCGTCCCGACGATCCGCGGCAGGCTGAGCAGCTTCAAAGCCCATTCGAGATCGAAATCGTCGAGATCCTTGGGGATGCTCGCGCGCTTGGCTTCCTTGCCCTCGCCCAGCTGGATGTAGGGGCCGAAGCGCCCCGTCTTGCGTTCGACCGGGAGGCCGGTTTCGGGATCTTCGCCCATCACCCCGTCATCCGCGCCGTCGTCGCCTTCACCGCCGGGCTTGGCGAACTGGCGGGTGAACTTGCAGTCGGGGTAGTTGGCGCAGGCGACGAAGGCGCCGTAGCGGCCGCCGCGCAGCGCCAGCCGGCCGCCTTCGCGGCCTTCGGTTTCGCACAGCGGGCAATGGCGCGGGTCCTTGCCGTCGGCGCGTTCGGGGAACAGGTAGTCGGACAGGAATTCGTCGAGCACTTCGGTCACTTCCGAAGGCTTCTTGTCCATCACCTCTTCGGTCTTGGGCTTGAAGTCGCGCCAGAACGCCTCGAGCAGCTTCTTCCAGTCCTCGCGCCCGTCGCTGACGGTGTCGAGCTCGTCCTCGAGCCCGGCGGTGTAGTCGAAGGCGACATATTGCGGGAAGAAGCGTTCGAGGAAGGCGGTCAGCAACCGCCCGCTTTCCTCGGCGAAGAAGCGATTCTTCTCCATCCGCACATAGGCACGGTCGCGCAGCGTCTGGATCGTGCTGGCATAGGTCGAGGGGCGACCGATGCCGAGTTCCTCGAGCCGCTTGACCAGGCTCGCTTCGGAGAAACGCGGCGGCGGCTGGGTGAAGTGCTGGTTGGCCTCGACACCCTTCTTGAGCGGGCTGTCGCCCTTGGAAATGGCGGGCAGCAGGCCCTCTTCATCGTCCTCGGCATCGTCGCGCCCTTCCTGGTAGACCGCGAGGAAGCCGGGGTATTTCACCACCTGGCCGGTGGCGCGCAATTCGTGCTGGCCGGTGGCCTCGCGCAGCGTGACGGTGGTGCGTTCGAGCGAGGCGGCGGCCATCTGGCTGGCCATCGCGCGCTTGAAGATGAGGTCGTAGAGACGGCCCTCATCGCCGCTGCCCGCGCGGTCGCGGTTGAAATCGGTCGGGCGGATCGCCTCATGCGCTTCCTGCGCATTCTTGGCCTTCGTCTTGTACATCCGCGGACTGTCGGGGAGCGCATGGCCGCCATAGCGATCGGCGACCGCCTTGCGGCAGGCGGAAATCGCGCTGCCATCCATGCTGACGCCGTCGGTCCGCATATAGGTGATCGAACCCGCTTCGTAGAGCGACTGCGCACAGCGCATCGTGTGGCTCGCGGAGAAGCCCAGCTTGCGCGCGGCTTCCTGTTGCAGCGTCGAGGTGGTGAACGGCGGCGCGGGGTTGCGCTTGAACGGCTTGGTCTCGACTTCCTCGACCGTGAAGTTGGCGGTCTCGACCGCCTGCCGGGCGGCAGTGGCGCTGCCCTCGTCGCCGAGCGTCAGCTTGTCGAGCTTCTTGCCGTCGTATCGGACCAGCCGCGCGTCGAATTCGCTGCCGTCCTGCTGCAGCTTGGCGATCACCGACCAGTATTCGTCAGCACGGAAATGTTCGATCTCGATCTCGCGGTCGACGATCAGCCGCAGCGCGACCGATTGCACGCGGCCCGCGCTTTTCGCGCCGGGCAGGCGGCGCCACAACACCGGGCTGAGCGTGAACCCATAAAGATAGTCGAGCGCGCGGCGCGCAAGATAGGCGTCGATCAGCGGCTGGTCGAGCTCGCGCGGGGCCTTCATCGCATCGGTCACCGCCTGTTTGGTGATCGCGTTGAAAGTGACGCGGTCGACCTTGGCGGGCAGCGCCTTGCGCTTCGCCAGCAGCTCGCGGACATGCCACGAAATCGCCTCGCCTTCGCGGTCGGGGTCGGTCGCGAGGACCAGCCGGTCGGCGCCCTTCGCCGCGTCGCTGATTTCCTTGAAGCGCTTCTGCTTGTCGCGATAGAGTTCCCAGTCCATCGCGAAATCCTCGTCCGGGCGCACGCTGCCATCCTTCGGCGGCAGGTCGCGGACGTGACCGTAGCTGGCGAGAACCTTGAAGTCCTTGCCGAGATATTTCTCGATGGTTTTCGCCTTGGCGGGCGATTCGACGATGACCAGTTGCATGGAGGTAAAAACAGTCCCTTACGTGTGTACGTGCGTATACGCGCGAAAATGGGACCGGGGTTCGGTGGCCGTCAAGCGCCAAAACGCAGAACGGGCCGCCCGTATAGGAGGTACGGAGGCGGCCCGTCGCGCGCGCTGCGAACAGCGCCCGCTGTCTGATCTGGTGTGCTTGCGGCGCCCGAGTCGCGGACAGCGAAGACATGCAGCATATGACAGAAACGACATCCGAAATTGCAAGAATGCGCCAATTTCTCTCCTTTCCGTAACGTCACCCGCAAGCTGGTAGGGAGACTTGGCACCGTTCGATCACTGCAGGCTGACCCGTCCGCCAGCGTGGCGTTCGAGCGATCCGGCAATCTCCAGTTCGAGCAGTGCGAGCTGCACCGCCGCGGCGGACGTGCCCGACTGGCGGATCAGTTCGTCGACGGCGACCGGGGCGGTGGTCAGCAGCCCCGCGATCTCGGCGGGTTCGGCCTGGGCAAGGTCCTCGGGCGTGTAGTCGAAGCCATTGGCCGGTTCGCGGAAGGTCGAGCGCGGTTCGCCGGTGAAGGTGCTCAGCAGTTCGGCCACCTCGGCCGGTTCCTGCACCAGCATTGCGCCTTCGCGGATGAGGTGGTTGCAACCGTGGCTGCGCGCTTCGAGCGGGCTGCCGGGGATCGCCATGACCTCGCGCCCCGCCTCGCCCGCCAGCCGCGCGGTAATGAGGCTGCCCGATTTGACCGCCGCTTCCACCACCAGCGTCCCGCCCGCCAACCCGGCGATGATGCGGTTGCGGCTGGGAAAGTGGCTGCCGCGCGGTTCGGTGCCGGGAGGCTGTTCGGCAAGCAACAGGCCATCGCTGGCGATCCGCTCCTGCAGCCCGGCATGCTGCGGCGGATAGGCAATATCGATCCCGCTGGCGATTACGCCGACGGTGTGCGGAAAGGCACCCTCATGCGCCGCGCCGTCGATCCCGCGTGCGAGGCCCGAGACCACGGTAAATCCCGCCTCGGCCAGTCCGCTGGCGAAATCGCGCGCCAGCTTGACCGCTGCCGCGCTGGCGTTGCGCGCACCGACCATCGCGACACAGGGCCGCGCCGCCACCGCAAGATCGCCGCGCCAGGTCAGGATCGGCGGAGCGCTGTCGAGCTGCGCAAGCAGCGCGGGGTAATCGGGCTGGTCGTGAAACAAATATCTGGCGCCCGCCTTGCGCACCGCCTCCACCTCGCGCTCGACCTTCTCCGCAGCAATCGCCCGATAGGCGCGCCCGCCGCGCCGCCCCAGATCGGGCAGCGCTTCGAGCGCCTGCACGGCATTACCGAAACGCTGGAGCAGCATGGCATAGCTGACCGGCCCGATATTGGGCGAGCGCAGCAGGCGGATGCGGGCGAAAGCCTCGTCCTGCGACAGGGCCGAGGTCGCCGCACCGGTCATCCCCCAGCGTTGTCCTTATTGCCGCCGACGCGAGGTTCCTCGCCCTTGGCCAGCCGTGCGATATTGTCGCGGTGGAGATAGATGATCAGCAGCGCGATCGCGCCGAGCACGGGGAAGAACTGCGGGAAGCCGAACAGCGGCGCTGCGGCCGCCGCCGCGACCACCGCGGCCATCCCGGCAAGCGAGGAAATCCGGAAGATCGCCAGCACGCTGAGCCAGACGAAGGCATAGGCCAGCCCGACCGGCCAAGCGAGCCCGAAGGCCACGCCCGCATTGGTCGCCACGCCCTTGCCGCCCCTGAAGCCGAGCCAGATGGGGAAGCAATGCCCCAGCACCGCCGCGCCCGCGGCAAAGGCCATCGCCACTTCGCCCCACAGCTGACCGGCAATCGTGACCGCAGCGAACCCCTTGAGCAAATCGAGCAGCAGCGTGGCCGCGGCCAGCCCCTTGTTGCCGGTACGCAGCACGTTGGTCGCGCCGATATTGCCGCTGCCGATGTTGCGCACGTCGCCCATCCCCGCGGCGCGGGTGAGCAGCAGCCCGAAGGGGATCGAGCCGATCGCATAGCCGAGCAGTGCCGCCCAGAGCACGGTGGTGGTCATTTCTGCTGGCACGATTTACCCCAAGCTACGCCCCGAGCGTCCCACCACCGCAGGCGGGCGTTGCCCCGCGGGTGTTTTTGCGTTCTAGCGACCTAGAAGAAAGTACCGGGTTAGGCCAAGACCCATCTGCGATACCGGCCTGCCAATTCGAACGGATCTGGAGCTTTGGACCAACATTCCCCCATCCTGCTGTTTGATTCGGGTGTCGGCGGACTGACCGTACTCGGCGAATTGCGCGCGCTGCTGCCGCAGGCGCCAGTGATCTACGCCGCGGACATGGCGGGCCTGCCCTATGGCGCGAAGAGCGAAGCGGAGGTGGCCGCGCGAGTCGCCGGGCTGCTCGGGCGGATGGCCGAACGCTACCAGCCGCGGCTGATCTGCATCGCCTGCAACACCGCCAGCACGATCGCGCTGGGCATGGTGCGCGATGTGCTCGAAACCCCGATCGTCGGCACGGTGCCCGCGATCAAGCCCGCGGCGGCGATGAGCCGGAGCGGGGTGATCGGCCTGCTCGGCACCGAGGCGACGGTGCGCCAGCGCTATGTCGACGACCTCGAACGGCAATTTGCCCGCGAATGCACGCTGCTGCGGTTCGGCGCGAACAACCTCGTTGCGCTGGGCGAAGCGAAACTGCGCGGCGAGGAGGTCGCTATCGACGATGTCGCGCGCGCTGCCTCGGGTCTCGTGCTGCAGGACAATGGCGAGCGGCTCGACACGGTGATCCTGGCCTGCACGCACTTCCCGCTGCTCGAAGCCGAATTGCGCGAGGCCTTCGGCGCGGGTGTCGGTTTCGTCCATGGCGCCGGCGGGATCGCGCGGCGCATCGCCTCGCTTACCGAAGGCGAACCCTTCACCCGCAGCGCACCCGATTTCGCCGTGACGACCGGCGATCTCGATGATTTCAAACGGCTTGCCCCCGCCTTCGCGCGGCTCGGGATCGAGGATTTGCGCCCCTTCTGACTTGCGAGCCATTCGCAAAGATCGCGGTGGCGATTTGCAACGTATTCGATTAGGGCGACCGACACAGTCAGCCGCGGACGGGCGGCGCAGATACGGGCGAATACGCCAGTGAATTACGACCAGATTTTCGACGAGGCGATTTCCCGACTGCACGAGGAAGGCCGCTACCGCGTCTTTATCGACATCCTGCGCAACAAGGGTGCCTTCCCCAATGCGCGCTGCTTTGCGGGCCATAACGGCCCCAAGCCCGTCACCGTGTGGTGTTCGAACGATTATCTCGCGATGGGCCAGCACCCCAAGGTCATTTCGGCCATGGAAGAGGCGTTGCATGATGTCGGCGCGGGCAGCGGCGGCACGCGCAATATCGGCGGCAACACGCATTACCACGTCCAGCTCGAAGCCGAATTGTCCGACCTGCACGGCAAGGATGCCGCGCTGCTGTTCACCAGCGGCTATGTCTCGAACGATGCGACGCTGTCGACGGTGGCCAAGCTGCTGCCCGGCTGCGTGATCTTTTCGGACGAACTCAACCATGCCAGCATGATCGCCGGGATCCGCAATTCGGGCTGCGAAAAGCGCGTCTTCCGCCACAACGACCTCGCCCATCTCGAGGAATTGCTGGCCGCCGAAGACGAAGCCACGCCCAAGCTGATCGCCTTCGAAAGCGTCTATTCGATGGATGGCGACATCGCGCCGATCCATGCGATCTGCGACCTGGCCGAGAAATACAATGCGCTGACCTATATCGACGAGGTTCACGCAGTGGGCATGTACGGCCCGCGCGGCGGCGGCATTTCGGAACGCGACGAAGCCGCGCACCGGATCGACATCATCGAAGGCACGCTGGGCAAGGCGTTCGGCGTGATGGGCGGCTATGTCGCAGCCGACCGGAAGATCGTCGACTGCATCCGCTCCTATGCGCCGGGATTCATCTTCACCACCTCGCTCAGCCCCGCGCTGGTCGCGGGCGTGCTGGCCTCGGTGCGCCATCTCAAATCGAGTAACGAGGAACGCGAAGGCCAGCAGGCCGCCGCCGAATTGCTCAAGCAGAAGATGCGCGATGCGGGCCTGCCGGTGATGGACAGCGTCACGCATATCGTCCCGCTGATGGTCGGCGATCCGGTCCGCGCCAAGAAGATAAGCGACATCCTGCTCGCCGAATACGGCGTCTATGTGCAGCCAATCAACTTCCCGACCGTGCCGCGCGGCACCGAACGGCTGCGCTTTACCCCCGGTCCGGCGCATACGCCCGCGATGATGGACAATCTGGTCGGCGCGCTGGTCGAGATATGGGACCGCATGGATCTGGAACTCGCGCAGGCGGCCTGACCCGGAATGGTGGCACCTGCTGATCCCGATTTCCGCCACGCGCTTCCCCCCGAACTCGAAGCACTGCTCGACAGCGACCCGGCGCTGGCCGCGAAATGGCAGGCACTGACCCCGCTGGCGCGCAACGAATGGATCTGCTGGACGATTTCGGCCAAGCAGGAACCCACCCGCGCCAAGCGCCGCGCCCGGCTCCACGAAGAAGTGCTCGATGGGAAGAAGCGTCCGTGCTGCTGGCCCGGATGCCCGCACCGCCGCGCGAGCGCGCGCAAATTCGTCGCTCCCTGAAAGCCGATGCAATCGCGTGCCGCCTGTGGCATGCTACGCGGCAGGGAGAGAGAACATGGCCACGATTTCCGACCGCGCTGCGCGCGATACCGGCACGCTCGACATTCGTCCGCTGACCCCTGCGATCGGGGCAGAGATACTCGGGATCGACCTCGGCAGTGCCGACATCGCCGCGCGCATTCCCGAGATTCGTGCCGCGCTGCTCAGCCACGGAGTGATCTTCTTCCGCGACCAGGACATCACCACCGCGCAGCATATCGCCTTCGCCCGCGCCTTCGGCGAGCTGGAAATCCACCCCGCCACGCCCAAGGACCAGCCGAACCGGGAAGTGCTGCGGATCGGGCATGGCCCCAAGAGCCGCGGGCAGGAAAACGCGTGGCATTCGGACGTCACCTGGCGCGAGGAACCCTCGCTCGGCTCGATCCTGCTGGCGCGCGAAGTGCCCGATTGCGGCGGCGACACGCTGTTCGCCAATATGCACCTCGCCTACGAGCGCTTGTCGGACCCGATGAAGGTCTTTTGCGAAGGGCTAACTGCGGTGCATGACATCGCGCGCGTGTTCGCCAAGCGGCTGGGCAAGCGGCCCGAGGAACTGCACGACCAATATCCGCCGGTGCGCCACCCGGTGATCCGCACGCATCCCGAAACCGGCGAGCGCGCGATCTACGTCAACACCGCCTTCACTTCGCATATCGAGGGGCTGGAGGAGAGCGAGAGCCGCTGGCTGCTCGACCATCTCTTCGCCACCGCCAGGGATGCCGAAATCCAGTGCCGGTTTCGCTGGCAGGCAGGCTCGGTTGCGTTCTGGGACAATCGCGTGTGCCAGCACTTCGCCGCGAGCGATTATTTCCCCGCACGCCGGGTGATGGAACGCGTGACGATTGCCGGGGACAGGCCCTTTTTCACGGCCTGACCGCCTGTCGTAACAGCTTGGTAAGCGCGGCCTTCCTCCCTAGATAGCCGCGATGGACGGCCCCGCCCCTGCCCCGCGCGACGAACGCGCCCTCACGCCGCTGCTGGCGCTTGCCGGGCTGGTACTGCTGCCGTTCCTGTTGCTCGCGCTGTTCGGCCAGGTGGCGGTCCCCGCGAGCGACCAGCGGGCGACCGATGCCCAGATCGAAACCGCCCCCATGCCGGTGCCCGATCTTCCCGCGACGGGCGACGACACCGTGGTCCTCTCCGACCTGCCCCCAGGCGATGCGCAGGCGCGCAATGCCGGCGTGGCCTTCGCCGCAATCGGGCCCGGCAATGCTTCGCCCTTCACCTTCCGCGGCAGCGCCGCCGACCGCACCCGCGCACGCGACTGCCTCGCGCTGGCGGGAATGGCCGAGGCGGGCGGCGGCGATGGCGACCAGCGCGCGGTGATGCAGGTAATCCTCAACCGCGTGCGCCACCCCGCCTTTGCCGGCAGCGTGTGCGGCGTGGTGTTCGAAGGCTCGCAGCGTCCCACCGGCTGCCAGTTCAGCTTCACCTGCGACGGCTCGCTCACGCGGCGCTATTCCGATGCCGCCTGGCGTGCGGCGCGCGCGCGGGCGGAGGAAATGCTCGGCGGCGCGACGCATGCGCCCGTCGGCAATGCCACCCATTTCCATGCCGATTACGTCTATCCCTGGTGGAGCAACCAGCTCGCCAAGGTGGCGCAGGTCGGACCGCATATCTTCTTCCGCTGGCGCGGCTTCTGGGGCAGCGGCGCCGCGCTCTCGGCGCGCTATGGCGGGGGCGAGCCCGATCCCCTGCGGCTGCGCGAAACCGCGCTGGTTACCGCCGCCGCGAGCCCGCTTCCCGGTCTGGTCGAAAGCGGCGAGGCGGTGCGCAGCATCACCCGCGACAGTGTGGCGCGGGCGGCCGGTGGGCCATCTGTTCCCGCCCCAGTCCCGGGGCCCGGCAGCGCGGGCTCGGGCGCAGGAGTGCATTTCGTGCTCGTATCGCCCGGCGATTCGCCTGCCGCGCTGGTCGAGCGCGCACGCGCGCTGTGCGGCGGCGGCGGCTACTGCCGGGTGCAGGGGTGGAGCGATTCCGCGCAGGTCCCGTCCAGCCTGCCGCTGACCGACACCGCCCGCCGCAGCCTGCGCTTCAGCTTCGCCGCAGCGAATGCCAATGGCGGCGAAGCGGTGTTCTTCGATTGCCGGCTGTTTTCCGCGCCGGACATCGGAACCTGCCTGCCCGCCATCCCGTAGGGGATTTGTCGGCGCTGGCGTGGCGCGCTAGTCCTACCGGCAACACTATTGGGAGCGAGACTGAATGAGCGGCAATCCGGATATGACCTATGACGAGGTGGTGATGGGCCGCCGCTCGATTCGCGGCTATCTCGACAAGCCGGTGCCCCGCGCGGTGATCGAGGAAGTGCTGACGCTCGCCATGCGCTCGCCGACCTCGATGAACACGCAGCCGTGGCATTTCCACGTCATCACCGGCGAACCGCTCGACCGGATCCGCAAGGGCAATACCGAACGGATCCTCGCGGGCGAGCCCGACAGCCGCGAGTTCCGCCGCGGCGAGCCCTTCGCGGGCGTGCACCGCGAACGGCAGGTCGGCGTGGCCAAGCAATTGTTCGGCGCGATGGGGATCGAGCGCGACGACAAGGACAAGCGGCAGGACTGGGTGCTGCGCGGCTTCCGCCAGTTCGACGCGCCGGTCTGTGTGATCGTCGCCTATGATCGCGAATTGTCGGGCAGCGACGACACGCCTTTCGATTGCGGCGCGGTCACCACCGCGCTGGTCAATGCCGCCTGGAGCCGCGGCCTGGGCTGCGTGATCAACAGCCAGGGCATCATGCAAAGCCCGGTGGTGCGCGAGCATGCGGGCGTCCCCGACGACCAGGTGATCATGAAAGCGGTCGCGCTGGGCTGGCCGGACGAAAGCTTCCCCGCCAATGCGGTGGTGAGCGAGCGCAAGAGCGTCGACGAAGCCGCGCGCTTCGTGGGCTTCGAATGAGCGATCGCTTCGTCGATCTGGGCGATGGTTTCTGGACCGTCCGTGGCAGCCTGCGCATCGGCGGCGTGTTCGATGTCGGCACGCAATGTTCGCTGGTGCAGCTGGCCAGCGGCAACATCGTCTTTCTCGACAGCTATACGCTGACCGATGAGATCCGCGCGCAGGTCGATGCGTTGACCGATGGCGGCGCCAAGGTCGAGGCGGTGCTCAACCTCCACCCGTTCCACACGCTGCATTGCGAATGGATGCACACCGCCTTCCCGCAGGCCAAGCTGTATGGCACTGCACGGCATATCGAGCATCTGCCCGACCTGCCGTGGGAAGATGTCCGCTGCGAACAGGATGCGCTGGCGCAGCTCTATGCCGATGATTTCGCCTTTTCGGTGCCGCGCGGGGTGACGCTGGTGTCCGACGACGACAGCGTGCATTTTTCCTCGGTCCTCGCGCTGCACCGCGCCAGCGGGACGGTGCATGTGGATGACACCTTCGTCTATCTGCGCAAGGGTTTTCCGCTCAACCTGCTGCCCTTCACCGGGCGGCTGGGCTTCCACCCGACGCTGGCCAAGGCGCTCGAACCGCGCGCAGGCGCGGCAGACCAGTTCCGCGAATGGGCGATCAGGCTTGGCGTCGACTGGGCGGATGCAAAGCGCATTGCCGCCGCGCACAATGCGGTGCTGCCGCTCGACCGCAAGAAACTACCCGATCTGATCGGTGAAGCGCTGGGCCGGGTGAAGCCGGTACTCGACGCACACCGCGCCGAATACGGCTAAACGCTCAGCGCAGGCTCACCACATTGTCGGCGGCGGGGCGCTGGCGGCTGCCGTCGTAGAGGCTGGCCATCGGTTCATCGGTGACGAGCACGCGGTCAGCAGCGCCGAAGCCGTTGAAATCGGTCTTCATCGCCGCGCCATAGGCACCGAGCATGCCGATCTCGATGAAATCGCCCGCCTGGATGTCTTCGGGCAGCACGAACGGCCCTTGCATGTAATCGGCATCGTCGCAGGTCGGGCCGTAGAAGGCGAAGTCCATCTCGGGCTTGATGAGGTCGTCCTCGAGCGCGCGGACGGGGAATTTCCAGTCCACATGCGCGGCATCGAACAGCGCGCCATAGGCGCCGTCATTGATGTAGAGTTCCTCGCCGCGGCGCTTCTCCACCTTGACGATCAGCGAGCTATATTCGGCGCATAGCGCGCGGCCCGGTTCGCACCACAATTCGGCATTGTAGGCGATCGGCAGGTTGTAGAAGTTCTGGTGGATGATCTGGAAATAGTCCTCCAGCGGCGGGGGCTCCATCCCGGGATAGACCGAGGGGAAACCGCCGCCGACGTCGATCATGTCAATCACCACCGAGGCTTCGCCGATCGCGACGCGTACGCGTTCGAGCGCCTGGACATAGGCAAACGGCGTCATCGCCTGGCTGCCCACGTGGAAGCAGACGCCAAGCCAGTCGGCATGCTGGCGGGCTTCCTGCAGCAGCGCGGGCGCTTCGGTCAGGTCGCAGCCGAATTTGGACGCGAGGCTGAGTTCGGAATATTCGCTCGATACGCGCAGGCGGACGCACAGGCGCAAATCCTGCGCGGGCTCGCCATCGTCGTCGCGGCAGGCAGTGACGACCTTCTCCAGTTCCTCGACCGAATCGAGGCTGAAGGTGCGCACGCCGTGCTGGCGATAGGCTTCGCGGATTGCGCTGGGGGCCTTGACCGGGTGCATGAAGCACAGCGTGCCGCCGGGCAGCGTAGCGCGGACCAGCCGCACTTCGGCGATCGAGGCGACGTCGTAATGCGTCACGCCGTTATCCCACAGCACCTCCAGCAGGTCGGGCGAGGGGTTCGCCTTCACCGCATAGAGCGACTTGCCCGGAAACTTCTCGACGAAGAAACGGGCGGCGCGCGCGGCGGCGTGCGGGCGATTGAGGATGATCGGTTCGTCCGGCTGGAGAGCGCGAACTACGGACCGGGCGTCAGGAAATGTGTGCAACTCAAGGGACCCCCAAAACGGCTAGGTTTCAGACAAGGCTGCCTTGCGGATCGGACCCCTTGGGGCAGCGGAACGGCGCACATAAGCGAGATGCGCGATAAAGCAAGCGGAATCGGCCCCTCCGAGCCTTGTCATCGTACCCTATCAAGCACCGAGGCGGCGCGGTGTTCCGCGCAGCGACCGCAGCATCAGCTCAGCCGGTCGCGGAAGGTGTCGTAGCCGAACTCCTTGACCAGCTCGAGCTGGTCGCTGTCGCTGTCCCAGAGATAGATGCTGGGCAGCTGGACACCGTTGAAAGTGTTGGTCTTGACCATCGAGTAATGCGCCTGGTCGAGAAAGGCGAAGCGCTTGCCCACTTCAGCGCCGCCGGGGATCCGGTAATCGCCGATGACGTCGCCCGCGAGGCAGGACGGCCCGCCGATCCGTACCGCCGGAACTGCCTCGTCGCTGCTCTCGCCCAGCATGGCGGGGCGGTAGGGTGCTTCGATTACATCAGGCATGTGGCAGGTCGCCGAAACATCGGCGACCGCGACGGGCAAGCCGTTAAAGCCGGTATCGAGCAACGTGCCGACAAGGATGCCCGCATCGAGCGCGACCGCCTCGCCCGGTTCGAGATGGATTTCCGCGCCGGTATCTTCCTTGGCGTCGCGCAGGAACTCGATCAGTTCCTCGCGCTGGTAATCGGCGCGGGTGATGTGATGCCCGCCGCCCATGTTGATCCATTTGAGCTGGCCGAACCACGGCTCGATCGCGTCGAACACCTTGTCCCAGGTGGCCAGCAGCGGTTCGAAATCCTGTTCGCACAAATTGTGGAAATGGATGCCGTCGACCTGCGCCATGATTTCGGGCGTGAGCTGGTCGAGCGGGAAGCCCAGCCGGCTGCCCGGGCTGGAGGGATCGTAACGCGGCACTTCGCCCGTGGGATGCAGCGGATTGATCCGCAGGCCGACGTCGAAATCCTGCCCTGCGGCGCGCGCGTTTTCCATGATCAGCGTCGCGCGTTCGAGCTGGCCGGGCGAATTGAAGATGACATGGTCCGACAGGCGGCAGACCTCCTCCAGTTCCTCGGGCTTGTAGGCCGCCGAATAGGTCGCGATCTCGCCGTCGTAGAACTCGCTCGCCAGCCGCGCTTCCCACAGACCCGAGGTGCAGACCCCGTCGAGATATTCGCCGATGATCGGCGCGGTCGCCCACATCGAAAACGCCTTGAGCGCGCTGAACATCTTGATCTCGGCAGCATCGCGCACCTCGGCCAGTATCTGGCAATTGGCGCGCAGTTTCGCTACGTCGACGACGAAAGCGGGGCTGTCGACGCGGTCGAGGTCGAATTGGGCAAAGGCGCCCGGATCGCCGGCTTTGGTTTCCATAGGGGTCAATTCTCTCCCGAAGTATCGGCCACCAGCGCATCGACCTGGCGGGCGATCGAGCGGCGTACGGCGGCAACCTGTTCAGCGCCGATTTCGTTCCATCCCATGATCGCCTGCGACACGCGCCTGCCGCTGGTGAAGGCGATCATGTTGGCGATCAGCAACAGCGCATCGAGACGCGCCTCCTCGCCTTCCGGGTCGCTACCGCGGGCGGCGCGGATCAGCTGCGCGGTCAGTTCGGTCCCCGGCTGCCATAGCCGTTCATAGAGCAGCGCGAAGGCATCGCCCGGCGCGTTCATCTCGCGCGCGACGAACCCCGCCCACAGCGCGGCTTCGTCGCCCATGACGAGCGTTTCGACCAGCGCATCCATCAGCTGGCGGAGCAGGTCGTGCGCGGTGGCGCGATCGCCCTGCGCTTGCGCAAGGAACGCTGCCGCGGGCGCGGTGGCCGCCGCCATGCCCTCGGCAAAGCGGTCGAGGATCGCCTGCGCGCATTCGAGATACAGCGCGTCCTTCGAGCCGAAATGATAGTTCAGCAGCGGCTGGTTGACCCCGGCGGCGGCGGCGATGGCGCGGGTGCTCGCGCCTTCCAGCCCGCTCTCGGCAAAGGCCACGATCGCCGCATCGAGGATGAGGCTGCGCGTATCGCTGCTCTTCGCATAGCTGCCGCGGCTGGCGGGTGGGGACTGGGCCATGCGCGGCCCATAGGGCAAGCTGCGGGCAAGCTCCATAGCCTGCCCGCATGGCGGTTATAAAGCGGGTTTGTACTGGCTCGCGTCGGTGACGAAATCGGCATGGCCATAGGTTTCGAGCAGCCCCGCCAGCTTGCGCACAAGCCGCCGGTCGGCCCAGTCGCGCGCAACCGGAACGGCGGCCAGCACCTTGTACCAGCGGATCTGGCCGTGGACAAAAGCTAGGGCGCACAGCGCCGCCAGCCGGTCCGCCCCGCTCATGATGACATCCACGCTCTCAGCCAGCTCGCGGTCGCCGCCCATGAAGTGCTGGATAAAGAACAGCTTCGAAAAACCGCCCTCCATCCAGCGTTTCGCCCCCGCCAAGGCCCCCTCCCCCTGGGTCATCTCGGCGTCCATCGTCGCGCGTAGCAGCGCGCCGCAGGTCTCGGGCTCGAACTCGGCGCGCAGCGTAGCCGAGCGGGTCAGCCACAGTTTCTCGATCCCGCGCGGCGTGTCGCTCAGCAAATCCTCGGGCAGGCCCAGCAGGAAGCAGCGATAGCGCGCCAGTTCGACCTTGGCGCGTTCTTCGGGCGTGAAGGTCTCGCGGCCGCTGTCGAGCACTTCGCGCGTCATCAGATAGGTGCCGATCAGCCCGGCGGGCATCTGGTCGACCTGCGGGATGGGAATACCATAGACCCCCACATCCCACTTGCCGCTGCGCATGATGTTGGCGCGGACCATGGAGTGCATCAGCCGCACCTTGGCCGCCGCCTTGAAGCCTGCGCCCGTACGGCGCAGCGCACCGGGCATCAGCGTACAGGTGAAGAAGCTGCCGGTTTCATAGGCGCGGCGCGAAGCGGTGTTGTTCGACAGCGTACCGGTCAGCGCCATCGGCAGCGCGCTGTATTTGTTCATGAAGGTCGCGATGAAGGCGCCGCGCAGCACGAAGGGGGTCAGGTGGACATGCGCGTTGCGCTCGGCCCGCGCGCCCTGTTCGACCAGATCCATGTCGAGCCAGTCGGGCTTGGCCTCCATTGCGGCGATGAAGGCGCGCAGTTCCTGCGGCGCATCCTCGACTGCCTCGATCCCGCGATCGCAGGCAAGATCGAGCATGTCGACCAGCGCGCGGAAGCCATATTCGGGCATCAGCGCGGCATAGGCATCCGCCGTGCGGTCGCCCATCATCGTATAGCCGCGGATGGTCGCGAGGCATTCGCTATCGGCGAGCAATTCGGCACGGCGCGAGGCGAAGCGCACGGGCATCTCGACCTGGTCGGAAAGGTCGGTGGAGAAGCGTTCGGGCAGCTGCGTGAAATCGACCGAGCCGTAGATCGCGGGGATCGCCTCGCGCTGCGCCACTACCTCGGGCGGAAAAGCTGCGGTTGCAGGTTCGAGCGGTTCGACGTGCGCAAGCGTGGCCATGTAGCGGCTCCCTTCACGCGCCAATTTATATCACTCGATCAAACCGTCAAGGGCGAGGAATTGGCGTCGTGACGCAGCCGGCTTCGTTCAATTTCGAGCCAAAGGCTCCTCAGTCGGGTTCTCCGAGAGCCGCGCGAAAGGCGGTGGCGTGTCGGGGCTCGAAGCATACAAAGGCGATGCGCTCAAAGGTTTCAGGGTTTGCAGCCGCAACCTCACAACACGTCTCGACCGCAACTTTGGCCGCAAGCTCGACCGGATACGCGTAACGTCCCGTCGAAATTGCCGGAAAGGCGATGGACCGGGCGCTCAATTCGATAGCCCGGACCAGCGCGTTTCGATGGCATGCCGCAAGCAAGTCAGGCTCGCCGTTTTCACCCCCACGCCAGACCGGGCCGACAGTGTGGATAATCCAGCGGGCCGGAAGGTTGTAGCCCTTGGTCGCCTTGGCTTCGCCTGTCTTGCAACCGCCCAGAAGACGGCATTCATGGACCAGGTCCTTGCCGGCAGCCCGGTGGATCGCCCCGTCGACACCACCACCGCCAAGCAGCGAACTGTTTGCCGCGTTGACGATGGCGTCAAAGGGCAAGGTGACGATATTGCCCTCGACCACCTCGAGTATGGTGGTGCCCACTCTCACCAGACTCAGAACCCGACCGGACCGTCCAGTTCCTTCACCTGCCATGGCAGGCCGTGCGCGTTGAGCATGTCCATGAACGGATCGGGGTCCATTTCTTCCATGTTGAACACACCCTCGCCAGCCCATTTGCCGGTCAGCATCATCGCGCTGCCGATCATCGCGGGGACGCCGGTGGTATAGGAAACCGCCTGGTTGCCCGTTTCCTCATACGCCGCTTCGTGGCTGCAGATATTGTTGATGTAGAAGGTCTTTTCGCCCGACCCGTCGAGCGCTTCGCCGGTCGCGATGACGCCGATATTGGTGTTGCCCTTGGTCGTTTCGCCCAGCGATTCGGGCTTCGGCAGCACGGCGGCGAGGAATTGCAGCGGGATGATGTCCTTGCCCTGGTATTTGACCGGGTCGATCCGCGTCATGCCGACATTCTGCAGCACGGTGAGGTGCTTGATGTATTCGTCGCCGAAGGTCATCCAGAAGCGCGCGCGCTCAAGCTCGGGATTGAACTTGGCGAGGCTCTCGAGCTCCTCGTGATACATCATGTACATGTTCTTGGGGCCGACCGCCTCGAAGTCGAATTCGACCTTCTTGCCCATCGCGGGGGTTTCGACGAATTCGCCGTTTTCCCAATGGCGCGCGGGCGCGGTCACTTCGCGGATGTTGATTTCGGGATTGAAATTGGTCGCGAAGGCCTGGCCGTGATCGCCGCCATTGCAGTCGAGGATGTCGAGCTGGCGGATGGTCTTCAGCTTGTGCTTCTTGAGCCACATGGTGAAGACGCTGGTCACGCCCGGATCGAAGCCCGAGCCAAGCAGCGCCATCAGCCCCGCCTGCTTGAAGCGGTCGTGATAGGCCCACTGCCAGTGGTATTCGAACCGCGCCTCGTCCTTGGGTTCGTAATTGGCGGTGTCGAGATAGGACACGCCCGCTTCGAGACACGCATCCATGATCGGCAGATCCTGATACGGCAGCGCAAGATTGACCACGAGGCTCGGGCCGACCTTCTTGATCAGATTGACCATCGCCGGGACTTCCTCGGCGTCGATCTCATAGGTCGCCACATCCTGCCCGGTGCGCTCCTTCACGCTGGCGGCGATGCTGTCGCACTTGCTCTTCGTGCGGCTGGCGAGGTGGATGTCGCCGAAAATATCCGCGTTCATCGCCATCTTGTGGACGCAGACCGAGCTGACGCCGCCCGCACCGATCACCAGGACTGTCGACATGGGTAATACCTCTTTCGTGTAAATTCGAATCTTGCGCGCCCCCTAGCGAAATGCGCTACGGGGGCCAAATGATCCGAGACGATATGCGCAAACCGACCCGCGAAGGCGTTCTCGCCGCGGCCGCCTCCATTGCCGAACTGCTTCCGCCGACGCCGCTGCTGCCGGTCGAGATCGGGGGGGTGCGCTGCCATGTGAAGGCGGAAAGCCTGCAACCCATTGGCGCATTCAAGATCCGTGGTGGCTGGTGGCGGCTGTCGAATCTCGACGAGGCGGAGAAGAAGCGCGGTGTGGTCGCGGTATCTTCGGGCAATCATGCGCAAGGGGTGGCCTGGGCAGCGCGGCGGCTGGGGATCGCCGCAACGATCGTGATGCCGCGCAATGCCCCCCAGGTGAAGCTCGACGCGACACGCGCGCTGGGGGCCGAGATCGTCCTCTACGACCGGCCCGGGCAGGACCGCGACGAAGTGGCAGCGGGCATCATCGCGGAAACCGGCGCGACGCTGGTGCACGCTTTCAACGATCCGTGGGTGATCGAGGGTCAGGGCAGCGCGGGCGTGGAAATCGCCGCACAGCTGGGCCGTCTGCCTTCGCGCGTGGTCGCCTGTTGCGGCGGCGGCGGACTGTCCGCCGGGCTCGCGCTGGCCTGCCCCGACAGCGCGATCCACGTGGTGGAACCGCAGGGGTGGGATATGGTCGGGCAATCGCTCGCAGCCGGGGAAGTGGTCCGCGTCGGCGCCAATCCGCCCGCCACCATCTGCGATGCGCTGCAACCCGACGCGAGTGCGCCGATGGTCCTGACCGTACTGCAGGGCCGCGCCGGTCCCGGCGTGGCGGTGACCGACGAAGAAGTGCGCACCGCCCAGCGGTTCGCTTTTTCGAAGCTCAATCTGGTGGTCGAACCCGGCGGAGCGGCGGCGCTGGCCGCAGCGCTGGCGGGCAAGGTGCCGGTGGACACGGGCACGGTGATCATGGTGACCGGCGGCAATACCGACGCGGCCAGCTTCGCGCAGACCCTGCTGGGATAGACCGGACCGCCCGATCCCGCCGCCGAGCTAGGTTGCAATTGACAATCTTACGCGGGGCCAGCACTCTTGCGCGATAAGGGTCAAAAGGGGAGGTTCCACACATGCTAGCCCAGATGCTTGCACCCGCCGCGGTGCTTATTGCCTGGTCGATTATCATCCTGTTCTGGATGGCGTTCACGCGGCTGCCCGCGCTGGGCAAGGCCGGGGGCCTCGGCGAAGCCAAGCCCGGCGGACGCGGTCAGGATCTCGAGGGCGTATTGCCCGACCGGATCAACTGGAAATCGCACAATTACGCGCATCTGATGGAACAGCCGACGCTGTTCTACGCCGCCAGCGTGATCATCGCGCTGCTGGGCGCGACCGCGCTCGATACGGTGTTCGCGTGGATCTATGTCGCGCTGCGGATCGTCCATTCGATCTGGCAGGCGACCGTCAATGTCGTGAAAATCCGCTTCCTGCTGTTTATCGCGTCCACGATCGCGCTGATCTATCTCGCCTATCGCGCGCTTGCGCTGACGCTGTTCCACGATCCCAGCCTCGTGCTGGCCTGACGGAGACTATCCGATGATTCAATCGCAAATCCTCCAGCCCATCGTCGTGCTCGTCGTATGGACGATGATCATGTGGCTGTGGATGTACGCCACCCGCATTCCGGCGATGTCGCAGGCGGGGATCGACCCCAATGACGCGCGCCGGACCAAGGCGCTGGACGAGACGCTACCTGCCGAAGTCCAGTGGAAAGCGCATAATTACAACCATCTGCACGAAGCACCGACGGTGTTTTATGCGGTTGCGCTGGTGCTGGCGATGATTGGCGCGGGCGACGGCATGAACGCGCTGATCGCGTGGATCTATGTCGGGCTGCGGATCATCCACTCGCTGGTCCAGGTGACCGCGAATGTGGTGATGGTGCGTTTCGTGCTGTTCGCGCTGTCGAGCATCGTGCTGATCGCGCTGTCGGTCAGTGCCGCAATGCAGGTGTTCGGCACCCAAATGTAAGCCCGCACCAAGTCATTGCGAGGAGCCGCAGGCTCCGCGGCAATCCATCGTCCGGCGTAGCAACTCGCTGCAAGGTCGGTTGATGGATTGCTTCACCTGCGGCTCGCAATGACTGTGTAGAGAGCTTATTCCGCCGCCTCGGCTTCGTGCGCGTGGCCATCGGCATCGAGCTCGAGATTGGCAAGAAAGCGCTCGGCGTCGAGCGCGGCCATGCAGCCCATCCCCGCAGCGGTGACCGCCTGGCGATAGACGTGGTCGGTGACATCGCCCGCGGCGAACACGCCCGGCACATCGGTCTTGGGCGATCCCGCCTCGGTCAGCAGATAGCCGCCATCGTCCATCGGCAATTTGCCCTTGAACAGCTCGGTCGCGGGCGCGTGGCCGATCGCGACGAAGGCGCCGTCGACCTCGAGCGTGCTGTCTTCGCCGGTCTGCGTATCGCGCAGGTTGAGATGCCCCAGCGCGCCGGTCGGCCCGGCCTCGAAGCTTTCGACCGCCTTGTTCCAGATCACGCTGATCTTGGGGTGGTTGAGCAGGCGTTCCTGCAGGATCTTCTCGGCGCGCAATTCGTCGCGGCGGTGGATCAGCGTGACATCGTCCGAATGGTTGGTGAGGTAGAGCGCTTCCTCGACCGCAGTGTTGCCGCCGCCGATCACCGCGACCTTCTTGCCGCGGTAGAAGAACCCGTCGCAGGTGGCACAGGCGCTGACGCCCTTGCCGCCCAGTTCCATTTCGCCCGGCACGCCCAGCCATTTGGCCTGCGCGCCGGTGGCGATCACGAGGACATCGGCGACATATTCATCGCCGCTGTCGCCTACCGCGGTGAACGGCGAGCCGCCCGCCACATCGACATCGACGATGGTGTCCCACATCATCCGCGTGCCGACATGCTCGGCCTGCTTCTGCATCTGCTCCATCAACCACGGGCCCTGGACCACATCGGCAAAGCCGGGATAGTTCTCGACATCGGTGGTGATGGTCAGCTGGCCGCCGGGCTGCAGCCCCTGCACCACGATCGGTTCCATCATCGCGCGCGCCGCATAAATGGCCGCGGAATAGCCCGCGGGGCCCGAGCCGATGATGAGCATCTTGGTGCGATGGGTAGCCATGTCGTCAAATCCGTCAGTCTGAATGGGGTGTCGCGGCTATATGGGAAGCCGCGGGGTGAGAGTCACGCGACGAAGCGGGCAATCAGGGCATCGCGCAGCGCGTCATCCACACCTATCGCCTGTTCGAGATAGCCATCGAAGCTGCCGTGGCGCTGGGTGGCAATGTCGAGATAGCGGTCGAGATATTCCTCGCGCACGCCGAGCAGGTCCTTTGCGGCACTCGCATCGAGCTTGCGGCCCAGCCGAGCCTCGATCCCGGGGAGCGATTGCCGCGCGAGGATATCGAAGGTCGGGCTGTCGTTGGTGCGCAGGAATTCGCGCCGCTGGTCTTCCTCCGCCACCCCGAGGATGTGCAGCAGCATCGTCGCCGCCACACCGGTACGGTCCTTGCCGGCATAGCAATGGACGAGACTGGCCCCGTCGCGCTGCGCGAGAATGGACAGATAGCGGCCGAACATGTCGATCATCGCCGGATTGTCGGGCATGCGCGTATAGACCGCGAGCATCCGGTCGCGCGCGAAATCGGCGGCGCTGGTGTCGGGCCCGATATCCATATGCGGCGGGCTGGAGGTGGTTTCGCCCTCGTAGAACAGCACCTGCCCGTCGAACCCTTCGACCCGGCGGCAGGGATTGGCCGCGCGCTCGGTTTCGCCGCGCAGGTCGATCACGGTGTGGATGCCGAGCGGGGCGATCGCGGCAAGATCGGTGTCGGTGGCTTCGACATGATGGCCCGAGCGGAACAGCAGGCCGGTGCGGACCTGCCCGCCTCCGCGCGTATGCCAGCCGCCGTAATCGCGGAAATTGTGGATGCCCTGCGTCTCGAGAAATGGTTCGCGAATCATGTCCGCGACGGTGGCAGCGCAGCCTGCCATGCGCAATCGCGCTGGTACGGTGATGTCTCCCCGGCGCGTGGAGAAGCCCGCTCAGGCCTCCGCGAGATCGCGCAGGAAGTTGGCGGTCCAGTTCTGCACATTGTCGTCGCGGACGGTGCCGATCATCTTCTGGTAGCGGGCCTTGCGTTCTTCCAGCGGCATGTCGAGCGCGGTCTGAATGGCATGCGCAATGTCGTCGGGACTGTGCGGATTGACCAGCAGCGCATCGGGCAATTGCGCCGCCGCGCCGGCGAAGCGCGAGAGGATCAGCACGCCGGGATCTTCGGGATCCTGCGCCGCGACATATTCCTTGGCGACGAGGTTCATCCCGTCACGCAAGGGGGTGACCAGCCCGATCTTGGCGGCGCGGAAGAATCCGAACAGCTCGGCATGGCTGTAGCCGCGGTTGACGTAGCGGATCGGGACCATGTCCACTTCGCTGCGCGCCCCGTTGATCCGCCCGCATTTCTGTTCCAGCTCGGCGCGGATTTCCTGATAGCTGTCGACATCTTCGCGGCTCGGCGGGGCGATCTGGATGAACACAAGATCGCGGACGCGTTCGGGATGGTTGTCGAAGAACCGGCCGATCCCGTCGAAGCGTTCGGGAATGCCTTTGGAATAATCGAGCCGATCGACCCCGATCATCGCGGTCCGGCGGCGGCTCGAGCTGATCAGCCGCTGCTGCGCCTGCCGCGCCTCGCCATCTTCGCCCAGCCGCGAGAACTGGTCCCAGTCGATCCCGATCGGATAGGCACGCGCAATCGTGGTGCGTCCTTCGAAACTGACGGTCCCTTTTTCGATATCGATATCGGCGCCCAGTTCCTTCTCGCAATAATGCAGGAAGCTTTGCAGCCATTCGTCGTTCTGGAAACCGATCACGTCGTAATAGAGCAGCGTGCGCACCAGCCGCTCGTGATAGGGTAGCGACTCGAACAGGCGTGTCGGCGGCCAGGGAATATGCAGGAAAAACCCGATGCGGTTTTTCAGCCCGCGCGACCGCAGCCGTTCGCCCAGCGGGATCAGATGATAATCGTGCACCCAGACGAGATCGTCGGGTTCGATCAGCGGCGCGGACATTTCGGCGAAGCGTTCGTTGACGCGTTCATAGCCCTTGCCCGTCTCGCGCTCGTATTCCGCGAGGTCGAGGCGGTAATGGAACAGCGGCCATAGCGTCGAATTGGCATAGCCGTTGTAATATTCGTCGATATCGCGCTGCGAAAGATCGATCGTTGCGGTGGTCACGCCATCATTGGTCTGCGTGTCGATATGGCCGGTGCGTCCGCTTTCGCTTTCCTGCCCCGACCAGCCGAACCACAGGCCCTTGCGGTCGCGCAGTGCCGCCAGCAGCGCGCCGGCCAGCCCCCCTTGCGCCCCGGCAGCCCCACGTGCCTTCGGCACGGCGACGCGGTTGGAAATGACGACAAGGCGGGGATCGGGGGTCAGCGTACGTCGCTCCATGGTTTACTCAACAGCCCAGCGCAATTGATGATCCCGACCAGCGAATAAGTCTGCGGGAAATTGCCCCACAATTCGTGCGTTTCGTAGTCGAGATCCTCGCTCAGCATACCGGATTGCGTGGTATGCCGCAGCATCGCTTCGAAGATAACCCGCGCCTCGTCGCTGCGTCCGACCAGCGCAAGCGCCTCGATCAGCCAGAAAGTGCACACGTTGAACGCGGTCTCGGGTGCGCCGAAATCGTCTTCCGCAGCATAGCGGAGCATGTGGTCGCCGCGGCGCAGGTCGCGTTCGACTGCCGCGAAGGTCTTCAGGAACCGTTCGTCGTCGGGCTTGAGATAGCGCAGTTCGACCAGTTGCAGCAGGCTGGCATCGAGATAGTCGCTCTCGAAGCTGGCACCGTAATGCTCGCCCTCATCGCTCCA
This sequence comes from Qipengyuania sp. SS22, assembly GCF_025736935.1. NCBI lineage: Bacteria > Pseudomonadati > Pseudomonadota > Alphaproteobacteria > Sphingomonadales > Erythrobacteraceae > Qipengyuania > Qipengyuania sp. SS22. The sequence goes on from NZ_CP107048.1 coordinate 1,385,996, forward strand.
TGCGCGATCATCGATCTTGGTGCGGATCGCATCGGCGCGTTCCTGCCAATATACCACGCGGTCGCCCTTGCCGAGCGTGGCAGCGACATTGGCCAGCCGGTCGCAGGCCGCCCAGCACATCACGGCGGAATAGGTGTGCACTTCCTGCCGCGTGCGAAACTCCCACAGGCCCGCATCGGGCTGGTCGTGCTTGGCCCATGCCGCTTCGCCGACCTCTTCCAGGTGAGCGAAATCGACATCATCGGCCATTCGCAGCAGACGCGTGTCGAAAAAGGCCTGCGCGGTCGGCATGACGATCTGGCCATAACAATCGTGCTGCACCTGCTTGTACGCGGCATTGCCGACGCGCACCGGGCCCATCCCGCGATAGCCTGCCAGATGCTCGGCTTCGAATTCGTGCAGTTCGTCCGCGCCCATCACCGAGTAGAGCGGCTGGATCTGCCCGCCGCGCGCTTGGTCGACGATGTTGCGCAGATAGGCGAGATACTTCTCGAGCACGTCGAGCGCGCCCAGCCGGTTCAGCGCCTGGACGGTGTAATAGCTGTCGCGGATCCAGCAGTAGCGGTAATCCCAGTTGCGCTGGCTGTTGGCCGCTTCGGGGATCGACGTGGTCAGCGCAGCGACGATCGCGCCGGTTTCCTCGTGCTGGCACAGCTTGAGCGCGATCGCTGCGCGCATCACCTCTTCCTGCCATTCGAGCGGGATATGCAACCCGCGCACCCAGTGCTGCCAATAGCGCGCAGTCATCGCTTCCATCCGCCGCACTTCGCTGCGGATATTGCCATCGAAGGGTTCGTCGGGGCCGAGGAAGAAGTGCTGGTCGCTCTCCACGCGGTAGCTGCGCCCCTCGAGCACGTAGCCGATCGGGGCATCGGTCGACAGGCGCAGCGCCTGCGGGCCGATCATGTAGCGGATATGATTGGTGCCATTGGTCGTTTCGGCGAGCGAGGCGCCGTAACCATTCATCGGCGCGAGCACGATGCGCAGCCGCGGCGCGCCCGCCACGGGGCGCACGATGCGAGCATAGGCCACCGGGCGGTACATCCGGCCGGAACGTTCGAAGCGCGGGGCGAAGTCATGGATCTCCACCGCGCTGCCATCCTCGGCCTCGAGCCGGGTGATCAGGATCGCGGTGTTGCGTTCGTAGCGCTGGCTGCTGCGGGCCTGGCCCTCCAGCTCGAACCGCCAGATGCCGCGATCGCGCGCATTGTCGTTGAGCAGCGAACAGAAGACCGGATCGCCGTCGACGCGGGGAACACAGCCCCAGACGAATGCGCCCTCGCTATCGACCAGCGTACTGACCTGGCAGTTGCCGATCGGGGAAAGCTCAAGGTCCGACTGCATCATATCTCCAACCAATGGTGCACTGCAGCAACGCTGTCGAGTCCGTATCGTGCCCGCCGGCTGACACGGTCGCCCACTGCTATGCCGAAGCCCCCACGCTCGTCGGCCCCGGCAAACCCGTCCTCGTCGGTCACATCGTCGCCGATGAAAACCGGGACGGCGCCTGCGAAGGGGGCGGTCTGCATGAAGGCTGCCACTGCGGCGGCCTTGGTGGCGCCCGGGCGCACCAGTTCAGCCACGCCCTTGCCGCTGGTAACGCAGAGATCGCGGGTGGCCGCGAAATCCTGCGCAAAGGCCAGCGTCGCCTCGCGCTTGGCGGGTGCGCCGCGGAAATGCAGCGCGCCGCCATGCGTCTTGGTTTCGTAGAGCAGGCCGTTGGTTTCGGCGAAGGCGCGCAATTCGGCCACCGCCTCGGCGGACAGGCCGCGTGGCTCGTCACCGAGACGCGTGCCATCGGCAAGGAAGCGCGAGGCGCCGTGCGACCCGGCCCGGCAGATCGCCGCTTCGCCCAGGTGCCCGGCCAGATCGTCGAGCGCGCGGCCGCTGACCAGCGCCAGCCGGCCTTCCAGGCGGTCGCGCAGCGTGTGTAGCCGTCCGAGCAGGCCATCGGGAACGTGGATGTCACCCGGGCGCGGCGCGATTTCCACCAGCGTGCCATCGAAATCGAGGAACAGTGCGGCGGGGCCGCGGTCAAGCAGCTGCGCCAGCGGCGGCGGGGGTGGAAGCGTGGTCGAGCCGTCCATCGCGGCCTGCCTAGCGATTAGCGGCGTGCGGTCCAACGGGGGAATTCACGAAATCGTATCCTCGGCGCGGGGCACGAGGATGAGCGTGTTGTCCTCCACTCGCCACGACCCGAGCCGGGCAAGGACATTCATTCCGATGACGTTGAAATCGCCGAAGCTTTCCGCGATCGCGGCGTCGGTGCCGCTGGCGCTGACATTGCCGAAGGTCAGGCTGTCGATCGTCGCGACATGCGCCTGCACCGTGCCGTTGGCAGTGCCCAGCATGATCGGGATGCCGCCGCGGCGGGGCTCGAGCCCGGCGCGTTCGGCCAGCGGCGCGGAGATCGCGGTCAGCGTCGCGCCGGTATCGATCATGAAATTGCCCGGCACGCCGTTGACCTCGGCGCGGACCCAGAAATGCCCGTCGGCGGACAGTGGGATTTGCGTTTCACCGCCCGCGACCACCTGCTCGGGCAGGCCGATCTGCGGCACCGCGACATCGAAGCGCGGATCGAAGCGCGACAATTGCAACACCACGGTCACGAGGATCAGCCCGAGCGCGAGAGAGCTGGCCATGCGCAGCAGTCCGCCAAGCGCCGACCGCCTCGCGATCACAGCGCCGATCCAGCCGAGCACCATCGCCGCCAGTGCCGCCACCAGCAGTTCGGAACGCGGGATTGCACGCAGCGTATCCGCGGCGGCGCTGAAGACAGGTTCGAAATCCATACGGGGGATATAGGAACGCGCCGGTGCCGCGTCCATGAATACGCGTGCAGCTAGGGCGCTTCGCGCTGTTCGGTGGCCTGCGCGAGGATCACCGAGAAACGCCTTTCGCTATCGGTCCAGCGTTTGACCGGCGTCCAGCCGCCCGCAAGCAGCAGCATATTGGCGCTGCGGCGGGTGAATTTGTGGCTGTTCTCGGTGTGGATGCTGTCGCCCTGCTGCATCGCGAAATTTTCGCCCGAAACCGCGAAGTCGATATCGCGCGTGGCCTTCAGATGCATTTCGATCCGCGCCAGCCGGTCGTTCCACACCGCGTCATGCTCCAGCGCATCGGCGGGGATGGTGCCGCCGAGCTCGCGATTAATGCGCGTGACGAGGTTCTTGTTGAACGCGCCAGTCACGCCATCAGCATCGTCATAGGCAGCTTCGAGCACCTCGCGGTCTTTCACCAGATCCATGCCGATCAGCAGCATCGCGCTGTCGCTTTCGCCCTCGTCCGCACCCAGCGTCGCGCGCATCGAGCGCAGCAGATCGACCGCGGTACGCGGGACCATGTTGCCGATGGTCGAGCCGGGAAAGAAGCCCAGCCGGGCAAGCGGTTCGACCGCCTCGGGCAGCGTGACGCGGCGCATGAAATCGGCTTCGACCGGATGGACCGGCAGGCCGGGGAACTTCTGCCCCAGCCCGGCGGCGCTTTCGCGCAGGAAATCGCCCGAGATATCGAGCGGGACATAGGCCGCGGGCGCAATCGCCTCGAGCAGCAGCGGGGTCTTGACCGAGCTGCCCGAACCGAATTCGACCACTGCCCTGCCCGGCCCGATCAGCTCGGCGAATTCGGCACCGCGCGCTGCGAGGATCTCGGTCTCTGCACGGGTCGGGTAATATTCCTCGACCCCGGTGATCCGTTCGAACAGGCGTGAGCCTTCCTCGTCGTAGAACCACCGCGCGGGGATCGCTTTCTGCTGCTGGCGCAGGCCCTTGAGCACATCGGCACGGAAGGCCCGGTCGACGCCGGTCTCGTCAAGATCGACGAGGGCAATGCCACTATCGGAAGTCATCAAATGTCCTTTGCCAGCCTCAGGCCGGTGAATTGCCACCGCTGATGCGGGTAGAAGAAGTTGCGATAGCTCGACCGTGAATGCCCGCGCGGAGTGGCGCAGCTGGCCCCCCTGAGGACGAACTGGCCGCTCATGAATTTGCCATTGTATTCGCCCACCGCGCCTTCGGCGGGCTGGAAACGCGGATAAGGCAGATAGGCCGAACGGGTGAATTGCCAGCAATCGCCGAACAGCCCGGTGTTGCCACGCGGGAGCGGCGGCGCTGCCTCGTCGAGCTGGTTGCCGCCGAGCGGGTCGTGCGCAGGCGCTTGCCCCTCCTGCCCGCGGGCGATCGCTTCCCATTCGAATTCGGTCGGCAGGCGTTGGCCCGCCCAGCTCGCGAAGGCATCGGCTTCGAAATAGGAGATATGCGTGACCGGGGCAGCGGGATCGCGATCCTGCCAGCCGGCATGGGTGAACTGCTCGCCGTCGTTCCAGTAGAGCGGCGCGCACACGCCGTGTTCACGCACCCAGGCCCAGCCATCGGACAGCCACAGGCTGGCGGTATCATAGCCGCCATCGGCGATGAAATCGGCCCATTCGCCATTCGTCACCAGCCGCGACGACAGTGCAAAGGGTTCGAGCAGCACGCGATGCGCCGGGCCTTCGTTGTCGAAGGCAAAACCATCCGCCTGGTGGCCGATCCGCGCGATGCCGCCGGGATGCGCAAGCCAGTCATCCGCCTGCGGCGCGGCGGCGTGCATGGGCGCATCCCACATCGCCACGCCAAGCGGGTTCTGGAACAGCGCGTGCTTGATGTCGGTCAGCAACAATTCCTGGTGCTGCTGTTCATGGCTAAGCCCGAGTTCGATCAGCGGCGCGAGCTCCTCGCGCTCGAACAGCGGTGCTATTGCGGCATCGACATGCGCGCGCCAGTGGCGGATATCCGCCAGCGTCGGACGCGACAGCATCCCGCGCGAAAAGCGGTGGATCCGCTCGCCTTCGGCTTCGTAATAGGAATTGAACACGAAGGGCCAGCGCTCGTCGAACAGCGTGTAACCGTCGAGATGGTCGCGCAGCAGGAAGGTTTCCCAGAACCACGTCGTATGCGCCAGATGCCATTTGGCGGGGCTGGCATCTTCCATCGACTGGATCGTCGCATCGGCTTCGGACAGCGGGGCGGCCAGCGCCTCGCTCAGCCGGCGAACCGATGCATAGCGGGCTTCGAGGCCCTCCCCCAACATGTGGCGCGATTGCGGCTGGGCATGCGACATCGCCAACCCCCTACGTAGCGATCGCCGAGCGTTGGCAACCACAATCCATCATGGCGCAATTCAAAACAGGTTTAAAGACCGGGGGCAAAAAACCATGATCGAACAGGGGAATGACGCGCATTTTGGGTTAATGCGGGGCCGGTTCTTAGGTTCCGGCAGGCACCGGAGATGATGCTTCGAATTCCCGCGATCAGGCGGCGTCGGCCTGTCGGATACCGTGTTCCTCATTGAGCATTTCGGCGATGAGGAAAGCCAGCTCGAGCGATTGCGCGGCATTGAGACGCGGGTCGCAATGCGTGTGATAGCGATCCTTGAGCGCTTCATCGGTAATCGCCACCGCGCCGCCGACGCATTCGGTCACGTCCTGCCCGGTCATCTCGACATGGATCCCGCCGGGATGCGTGCCTTCGGCGCGGTGGACCGCGAAGAAGCCCTTCACCTCGGTCAGGATGCGGTCGAAGGGCCGCGTCTTGTAGCCGCTGTCCGATTTGACGACATTGCCGTGCATCGGGTCGCAGCTCCACACCACCGGATGGCCTTCGGCCTTCACCGCACGGACGAGGCGCGGCAGGCCGTCCTCGACCTTGTCGTGGCCAAAGCGGCTGATCAGCGTGATCCGCCCCGGCTCGCGCGCGGGGTTGAGCGTGTCGAGCAGCTTGAGCAGCGCATCGGTTTCCAGGCTCGGCCCGCATTTCATGCCCAGCGGATTGCCGATGCCGCGCGCGAATTCGATATGCGCGCTGTTCTCGAAGCGCGTCCGGTCACCGATCCAGACCATATGCGCGCTGGTATCGTACCATTCGCCAGTCAGGCTGTCGCGGCGGGTCAGCGCCTGTTCGTAAGGCAGTAACAGCGCTTCATGGCTGGTGTAGAAGCTGGTGCGCTGCAATTGCGGCACCACCTGCGGATCGACCCCGCACGCCTCCATGAAATCGAGCGCTTCGCCAATCCGGTCGGCCACGTCGGAGAACTTATCCGCCCACGGGCTGCGGCCCATGAATTCGAGCGTCCACTGGTGGACCTGCCGCAGATTGGCATAGCCGCCGGTGGCGAAGGCGCGCAGCAGGTTGAGCGTGGCGGCGGCCTGCGAATAGGCGCGGACCATGCGCTGCGGATCATTGGTGCGCGTCGCGGCGTCGAATTCGATACCGTTGATATTGTCGCCGAAATAGCTCGGCAACGTGACATCGCCCTGCGTTTCGGTGTTCGAGCTGCGCGGCTTGGCAAACTGTCCCGCCATGCGCCCGACCTTGACCACCGGTTTCTTGCTGGCGAAGGTCATCACCACCGCCATCTGCAGCAGCACGCGGAAGGTGTCGCGGATGTTGTTGGGGTGGAACTCGGCAAAGCTTTCGGCGCAGTCGCCGCCCTGCAGCAGGAAGGCGCGCCCTTCGGCGACATCGGCGAGATCGGCCTTGAGCGCGCGCGCCTCGCCCGCAAACACCAGCGGCGGATGCGTTTCGAGCGTGGTGGTCGCAGCCTCGAGCGCGGCCGGGTCGAGATAGTCGGGCAAGTGCCTTGCCTCGTATCCCTGCCAGCTATCGGGTGCCCAATTGGTCGCCATTGTCTTTTCCATTTACGGCGCCGGGAATGGCGCCAGATTGCCCGCCTGTAGCAGACGAGGCGGCATCATGTCGCAAGCAGCATTTGCTTGGCCAGCGTAAAAAGTCGATTGCAGTGACCGGATCAGCGTCCCGCGACGGCGTCCCCGCCACCCGATGCGGTGACCACTTCCTGCCCCTGCGGGATGACCGCCAGCCGCCAGCCCTCACGCGATCCGAAGTATTTCTGCGCCAACGCCTGCAGATCGGCGGGTGTCGTCTGCGTATAATCGGACAGCAGGAAACGCAGCATCGGGATGCGGCGCGCGTCTACGGTCGCCCCTTCGAGCTGGTAGAGCCAGAACAAATTGCCGGTCGACGCACGGCTGACATATTGCCGCAGCGGTTCGACCACGCGGTTGTACTCGTCCTCGCCCACCGGCGCACTCGCCAATTCCTTGGCGATGCGTTCGGCTTCGGCGAAGAAGACCGGCACATCCTCGGGGCGCAGCTGGGCCAGTGCGGCGATCCGTCCGCCGCTGTTCACATCGCTCGGCCAGTCGGACCGCACGACAGGGGAGTAGCTTGCCCCGGCATGTTCGCGCATCGCGTCCATCAACCGGTTGTTGAACAGCGAGGTCAGCACTTCGAGACGGCGCGATTCGCGCAGGTTCTCGACCCCCGCGCCGCTAGGCCAGGCGATCACTGCCGCGGCCTGGTTGGCATCGCCGCGATGATGCCGGACCACGGTCGCGCCCGCTTCGGGGAAGTCGACCGCGCGGTCGAGCACGGCGGCCGAAGGCGCTTCACGCAGGGCCAGCGCGCCGAATGTCCGGCGCAGCGCATCGACCGTTTCCGCCTTGTCGAATTCGCCGAATACCAACACTTCGACCGGACCCTGCGCGAGCAAGGGCTCCCAAAACTCGCGGAAGCCTGCGGGCGTCGCCGCATCGTACATTTCGGGCGTCGGGGTGCGGAAGCGCGGATCGCTGTCGCGCACCAGATATTCCAGATCGCGCTGCAAGACGCCGCCAGGATTGGAGCCATAGCTTTCATAGGCCAGCTTGCCTGCTGCCTTGGCGCGGATCACCGGGTTCGGATCCCAGCCGGGCATCGCCAGCTTGGCGGCGAAGAGATAGAGCTGTTCCTCCAGATCCTGCTCGCGCGTCTGTGCGTAGAAAGTGAAGGCGCCATCGCCGACCTGGAAATCGAAGCCGAACTTGCGCCCGGTGGCGAGCACGTCGAGCTCTTCCTGTCCCAGTTCACCGATCCCCGATCCGATCAGCGCGGCATAGCCAAGGTTGGCATAGACTGCATCGTCGGGGTCGATCGCGCGATAGCCCGCGCCGAAGCGCACCTTGACCGCGACGCGGCCGGGTTCGGCATCGTTCGCCCACAGGATCGCCTTGACGCCATTGGCAAATTCGACCTGTTCGATGTCGAGCACACCGATCGGTGCCTGCGTGGCAATCTCGCCCGGCTCGCCCACGGGCGGCAATTCGTCGAAGGAAATCGCCTGCGCGGCAATGCGCGCTTCGCCATCGGCGGCAATGTCTTCACTCAGCGCGGCGCGGATCGCCTCCTCGCTCGCCTCGCCCGTGGTCGGGGTGACATAGGCGGCGCGGATCACATCGCCCGCAAACAGCGCGCGGGTGTGGTCGAGCACGCGTTCGGGCGTCAGTGTCGCCTTCATCGAATTGAACACCGTCAGCACGGTTTCGGGCGCGGCTATCGCCTCGCGGATATCGACCGCATTGACGACATCGTCGGCCAATCGCGGCCCGGGCAGCACGCGGCGCTGTTCGACCTGGCTGGTGAAGACGATCTCGAATTCCGCCAGTTCGCGGTCGATCTCTTCCTGCGACGGCGGGGTCGCCAGCGCATCGGCAATGACGCCGCGAATATCGTCGAGCGCAGCCTTCCAGTCGCCGGTCAGCGGGGCGAAATTGACAAAGGTCATGTCGGCCGAGCGGCTGACATCGTCCTGCGACACTTGCGCGTAGAGATAGCTACCCCCCGCCCGTGCCCGCGATTCGAGGCGGCGGTTGATCAGCGCCTGCGCCAAAGCATCGCGCAGCAGGCCTTCGTTATAGGCCACCGTGTCCTGTACCGGGCGCCACGGCCGCATCACTGCATAGGTGAACGAACGCGGCAGGTCGGGTTCTACGATGACGCCGATCTCACCCACCGGATTGTCCGCATCGGCGCCCGCGGGGGCCGCCGGATCGCCGAACGCAGGCGCAGGCACATGCGGCCCGTCACCCTGCCAGTCGCCGAACCATGCCTCGATTTCGGCGGCAAGCTGCTTGGGGTCCATGTCGCCGGTGGCCACGACGACCACGTTTTCGGGACGGTACCAGCGCTTGTAGAAGGCACTGACGCTCGCCCCGGTGGCAGCGGCAAGCGTTTCTTCGGTCCCGATCGGCGTGCGCGTGGCGAGCCGTTGCCCGGCGAACAGCACTTCGCGGCTGCCATTGCCCGCACGTTCGCCCGGACCGCCGCGTTCGCGCTTTTCGGCCATCACGATGGGCACTTCGGCGCGGACATTGGCATCGCTCAGCACCGGACTGCGCACCATGCCCGACAGCAGCTTCATGCTTTCGGCCAGCTTGGTGGTCGAGATATTGGGCAGGTCGAGCTTGAACACGGTGTGCGTGGGGCTGGTTTCGGCATTGGTATCGCTGCCGAAAGTCGCGCCAAGCCGCTGCCAGGTCGGGATCGCCTCTGCCGGGCCGAGATATTTGCTTTCGCGGAACAGCAAATGTTCGAGCAGATGCGCATAGCCGCGCTCGCTCTCTTCCTCGTGCAGCGATCCGGCGTCGATCCGCACGCGGACCGACACCTGGTCGGGCGGGACGCCATTGTTGCGCACTGCATAGCGCACGCCATTGGGCAGTTCGCCGAAGGTCCATTCCTCGTCGCGCGGGACATCGCTGCCCTCGTAAATCCACGGCGTGCCGTCGGCGGGCGTGAGATATTGCGGCGTGGGCGCCGCAGGTTCCTGCGATGACAGGGGCTGCGAAGCGAGCAGCACAGCGGGAAGGACGAGCGCGAGACGCCGGATGGCGCGCGGAAGATTGGTCATGAAGGGCATATAGGAGGGCGACCTGTGAAGGCTAGGTGAATGTTACCTCTGCAAGCGTTCCTTCCTTGCCCCGGGTTCCCACCATTCCTACATCGCACATCATGTTCATCGAGACCGAAACGACGCCCAATCCGGCGAGCCTGAAATTCCTCCCTGGCCAGCAGGTCATGACGCAGGGCACGCGCGAGTTCGCCACCCCCGAAGCCGCGGAGGCCAGTCCGCTGGCGCAGGCGATCTTCGACACGGGCGAAGTCGTGAACGTGTTCTTCGGCGGCGATTTCGTCACCGTCACGGTCGCGCCGGGCGCCAGCTGGAGCGATCTCAAGCCGCAGGTACTGGCAATCCTGCTCGACCATTTCGTCTCGCAGGCACCGCTGTTCGCACCGGGCAGCGCCGGAGGCATCGCGGTCCCGCCCGAAGACGAAGGCATGCTGGTCGAAGAGCGCGAGGAAGATGGCGACATCATCGCGCAGATCAACGAATTGCTCGAAACCCGCGTGCGCCCTGCCGTGGCGGGAGACGGCGGCGATATCCAGTATCGCGGCTATCGCGACGGCATTGTCCACCTGCAGATGCAGGGTGCCTGCTCGGGCTGTCCCTCCTCCACCGCCACGCTCAAGCACGGCATCGAGGGATTGCTGAAGCATTACGTGCCCGAGGTCGTCGAAGTCCGCGCCGCCTGATCCCCCGACACCCGAAGGAATTCTTCCTGTGGCCGATACCCTTTCGCCCGACGCGCTCGACCTGATCTTCCGCGACGCGCGCAGCTATAACGGCTGGCTCGACAAGCCGGTCAGCGACGACCAGATCCACGCGATCTACGAATTGCTCAAGATGGCCCCGACGTCGGCCAATATGCAGCCTGCGCGGATCATCTGGGCCAAGTCCGCCGAAGCCAAGGCCAAGCTCGCGGAGCTGGCGATCGACGGCAACAAGGACAAGATCACCTCGGCCCCGGTGGTCGCGATCATCGGCTACGATATCGATTTCCACGAGGAACTGCCGTGGCTGTTCCCGCACACCGACGCAAAGAGCTGGTTCGACGGCGACGAGGAAGGCCGCAAGGACGGCGCGTTCCGCAATTCCTCGCTGCAGGGGGCCTACCTGATGATCGCCGCGCGGGCGCTGGGGCTCGATTGCGGCCCGATGTCGGGCTTCGACAACGATGCGGTCGACAAGGCGTTCTTCGCCGACGAGCCGCGCCATCGCAGCAATTTCATCTGCGCCATCGGCTATGGAGATCGCGAAAGCATCTTCGCGCGCAGCCCGCGCCCCGACTTCGACAAGTTCAACCGTATCGACTGACTTGCAGCCGCGCTTGTGCTGGGGCAGTGCGCGGTCATGCGCATCCTTGCGATAGAAACTGCCACCGAGGCCTGTTCGGTCGCGCTGTTCGACAACGGCGCGCTGCTCGACGCGCGCCACGAAGTGCTGGGCCGCGGCCATGCCGAACGGCTTGTCCCGATGATTGCCGAATTGCCGGGCAAGGGCCGCGCCGACGAGATCCGCGTTTCGCTCGGGCCGGGCAGCTTTACCGGTGTGCGGATCGGGCTGGCGGTCGCGCGCGCGCTGGGAATCGCCTGGCACGCCGCAGTCCGCGGCTATCCCACACTGGCACTGGTCGCCGCGATGGCGCGGGGGGATAGCGGACAGACGGTGAGCGTGTGCATGACCGGCGGGCATAGCGAATGGTTCGTGCAGGACTTCGGCGGCGACGGCCTGCCGCTGGGCGCGGTCGCCTCCTTCCCTCCCGCCGATGCCGGGGCACGCAGCCTTGGCGACCTGCTTGCCGGGTCGAAGGCCGAAGAGCTTGGCGACCTTGCCGGTCGCACGCCCGATCCGGTCCGCCTGCCCGATGCACGCCATGTACCCGCCCTGCCCGACAGCCTGCTGCGCGACGATCTCGCCCCGCTTTACGGGCGCCCTCCGGATGCGAAGCTGCCGGGCGGATGAGCGAGCTCGACCAGTTGATGGCGGTCATGGAGGCCGCCTTCGATCCGCGCTGGCGCGAAGCATGGACGCGCCAGCAGGTCGAGAACTCGCTGGCCATGCCGCACACCTACGCGATTCTACTCGATGCCGAAGGCGAGCCAATAATCGGCACGAATGTTGCCGCCGGCTTCATTCTCGCCAAGCGGGCGCCGGGCGAAGAGGAGATGCTGTTGATCGGCGTCCGTCCCGAACTGCGCGGACGAGGACTTGGCCGGAAGCTGATCGAGACTTTCGCCCGAGTGGCGTTCGACGGCGGCGCAGAACGTATATTCTTGGAAATGCGCGCGAATAACCCCGCCGAGACACTTTATCGCGACTGCGGGTTCGAACCGATCGGCCGCCGGGTCGATTATTACCGGACCATCGACGGCACCCCGCTCGACGCGATTACCTTCGCGCGGAAGTTGTAAACGCGCGACAAGAATAACCTTGTCCAACAGTCGTTGCATTTTCTTGTCGATTTTATACAATGCCGCCGGAGTGGGTCGCGACACGGATAAAATCCCCAAATTTTGAAGGTAAATGATGGAAGATTTGAACACCGACATGGGCGAGACCCTGATTACGCTAACCTCGGACATTGTGGCGGCCCATGTGAGCAATAACAGCGTTGCGGTCGACGAAGTGCCGACGCTGATCTCGAACATCTACAACGCACTTTCGGGGCTTGGCGGAACCGAACCCGAAGAAGAGAAGCCCGAACCTGCGGTGCCCATTCGTTCGTCGGTGAAGAAAGATTACATCGTCTGCCTCGAAGACGGGAAGAAGATGAAGATGCTGAAGCGGCATCTCAAAACCGCCTACGACATGACCCCTGAGGAATATCGCGCGCGCTGGAACCTGCCCGCCGATTACCCGATGGTCGCCCCCGCCTATGCCGAAAAGCGGCGCGAGCTGGCAGTCAAGATCGGACTGGGCCGCAAACCCGGTCAGAAGCGCGGCCGTAAGAAGAAGGAAGCGTAAAGCCCTTCGGTTCGCCTTGAGCAAGACGCCCCGGCCCGATAAGGGTACGGGGCGTTTTTTCATGCGGGAAGCAAAATTGCACCAAAAGATCGATCTTGAACAATTGTGTGCCGACAAAGGTCTGCGCATTACTGAGCAGCGCCGGGTCATCGCACGTGTGTTGTCGGAAAGCGACGACCACCCCGATGTCGAACTGCTCCATGAACGCGCCAACAAGATCGATTCGGGCATCTCGATTGCCACCGTCTATCGCACGGTACGGCTGTTCGAAGAGGCCGGCATTCTCGACCGCCACGATTTCGGTGACGGGCGCGCGCGTTACGAAGCGGTGCCCGAGGCACATCACGACCATCTGATCGATGTCGAGACCGGCAAGGTGGTCGAATTCGTCGATCCGGAGATCGAGGCGCTGCAGAAGCAGATCGCCGCCAAGCTGGGCTACCGCCTCGTTGACCACCGGCTGGAACTCTATGGCGTCCGCCTCGACCGCGAAGACTAAGGGCCTCGCGCAGGCCGAGCGGCGGCTTGCCCGCCTGTCCGCCCGCCGGCTGGCCGCGATGCGCGGCGAGAAAACCCCGCTAGCCTTGCGCGAATGGCTGCGCTTCGTCTTGCGCACGCTGGGGATACTGGCGGGGCTGCTGGTCAGCGTGCCGCTGCATTACCTGTACCGCGTCTTCGCCTATGGCTCGCCCTTCCCGATGCTGTTCCTGCGTTACACCGCATGGATCATCGGGGCGCGCGTCCATATCCGCGGGACGCCGCTGCGGCGCGACGTGTTCTTCATCGCCAACCATGTCTCATGGGTCGATATCCTCGCGCTGGCGGGCGCGACGGGGACTGCCTTCGTCGCCAAATACGAATTGTCGCAAGTGCCCGTCATCGGCTGGCTGTGCCGGCTCAACCGCACGGTGTTCGTCAAGCGTGAGAACCGGATGGACGTCGCCGAGCAAATCAATGCGCTGAGAGAGGCGCTGGCTGACAATTGGTCGGTCACGGTGTTCCCCGAAGGCACGACCACCGATGGCAAATCGCTGCTGCCCTTCAAGAGCTCGATGCTCTCGGTGCTCGAACCGCCGCCGCCGGGCGTGCTCGTCCAGCCGGTGGTGCTCGACTATGGCGAGGTGTCCGAATTCATCGGCTGGATCGGTGAGGAAGACGGCCTCAACAACGCGATGCGCGTGATGGGGCGCAAGGGCTCGTTCCGCCTGCGGATCACCTATCTCGAACCATTCAGCCCCGAGGAATACCACGGACGCAAGGCGATTGCCGCAAAGGCGCGCGAGGAAATCGAGGAAGAACTGGGAGCGACGCTCGACGAACCGCTGCGCGATTTCCGCCATACGGTCGAAGCGATCCGCTATTTCGCGCCCGACGCAAAGACCGGCGAAGATTAGAGCCTGGGGGTCAGAGCCCGGCCTTGACCAGCCAGTCGTGGAACAGCCGCACCGGGCGTTCTTCCAGCGCGGTGGGCTTGCACACGAACCAGTAGCTATAGGGGCTTTCGACCGCGACGTCGAACAGCGTCGCCAGCCGGTTGTCGGCCGCGCGGCGCATATGGTCGTCATGCATGATCGCGATGCCCAGCCCCTGCGCGGCTGCCTCGAGCATGATCTGGCCGGAATCGAAATGGTCGATTGCGGCCGGTTCGAGATCGGCGAAGCCGATTTCCGCGCGCCAGGCGGTGAAGCTTTCGGGCAGTTCGTTATGGATCAGGAAGGTCTGCCGCGCGAGCAGATCGCGGTCGGGCGTGGACCCGATCTTGTCCGCCAGGTCGCGGTTACAGATCGCATGAACCTTGTTGTAATCGAGCCGGACGGCATGCAGCCCGCGCGACGGCCCGCGCGAGAGGATGATCGCGGCGTCGAGCACATCGCCGACCCGGTCCTCCAGATGCGCGCCGGTATCGATATCGATATGCAGCAGCGGATGCCGTTCGCGCAGCTCGCCAAGCTTGGGGAACAGCCGCTGCGTCCCGAACAGCGGCAGCACGCCGAGCCGCAGACGCAGCAGCGAGAGGTTTTCCGACTGGCTTTCGACCGCGCGGGCGAGCGCTTCGAGCTGCGGGTTCACCGCTTCGAAAAAGGCGTGTCCGTCATCGGTCAGCTGCATCGACTGGCGGGCGCGGGTGAACAGCTTCTTGCCGACGAATTCTTCCAGATTGCCGATCCGCCGCGACAGCGCCGAAGGGCTCAGTCCCAGTTCGTCCGCCGCGCCGCGGGCGGAGCCAAGCCGGACCGTCCGGACAAAAGCCTCGAGGGCGCGCAAGGGGGGTAGTCGCCGGGTAGCCATGATGGTTGCACGCTATGGTCGCAATTCGCCCCTGTCGAGGGCGAATGTGCGATAATCTGCAACTGTCGTCACGTGACTGTTGCAAAATCCTCGGGTGCGTGGAGGCGCAGGCGCTTCACATGGGTTTCGTCGCCATCGGTGACTTCGATCCGCCAGCCGCTGCGATGTTCCAGCACGCGGCCCACCTCGGGCACCTGTTCGGCCAGCACGAACGCCAGCCCGCCCAGCGTATCGACCGATTCCTCGACCTCGGCCAGCGCGGGCGAGACCTTCTCGGCCACGTCCTCGAGCTCGGCGCGGGCATCGCAATCCCACATGCCCTCGCCGATATCGACGATCCACTCCTCGGGCGCCTCGTCGTGCTCGTCCTCAATCTCGCCGACGATTTCTTCGACCAGATCCTCGATGGTAATGAGGCCGTCGGTGCCCGAGAATTCGTCGACCACCACCGCCAGATGCATCCGCTGCGCGCGCATGTCGGCCAGCACATCGAGCGCGTTGCGCGTCTGCGGGACATAGAGCGGCTGGCGCATCAGCACGGTCCAGTCGCTCGGCGGAGTTTCGCGCCGGGCGAGGATGGTGAAGACGTCCTTGATGTGGATCATCCCGATCACATCGTCGAGCTGGTCGCGGTAGACGGGCATGCGCGAATGGCCGTGTTCGGCGAAGGTTTCGACCAGCTGGTCCCAGCTGGCGGTGGCTTCGATCGCGATGATCTGGCCGCGCGGCACCGCGACATCGTCGGCATCGTGCTCGGAAAAATGCAGCAGGTTGCGCAGCATCTGGCGCTCGACCAGCGACAGATCGCCCGTGCCGCTGTGTTCGGGCGTATCCTCGCCGTTTTCGTCCTCGTGCTCGTCGATCGCGTCTTCCAGCTGCGCACGCAGCGAGCGTTCGCCGTAGTCGGGGTCGAAAAATTTCCGGATGGCGAGCAAGAGCCCGCTGCTACTCTCCGCGTCTCCCGCGGGTGATGACGAATCGGGCATGGCCCTAATTATGCACTCCAGTCAGTTGCCGTCCCCATATGGGTCGGCGATACCCAATTTTGCAAGCGCTGCGATCTCGATCGCTTCCATCGCTTCGGCCTGCGTGTCCGAATCGACATGATCGTGCCCGGCGAGGTGGAGCAGGCCGTGGATCACGAGGTGCGTGGCATGGTCCGCCAGCGCGATCCCCTTGTCCGCCGCCTCGCGCGCGCAGGTCTCCGCCGCCAGCGCCAGATCGCCCAGCATTTCGGGCGGCCCGTCGGGTGCGAGGCCCAGCAGGTCGGCGCGGTCGAGCATGGGGAAGGACAGCACATTGGTCGGCTTGTCCTTGCCGCGCCATTCCTTGTTCAGGGCGTGAACCTCCGCGTCGCAAGTAAACAGCACCGAGGCGGTCAGCCGCGGATTGCCCAGCGCCGGCTCGCCTGCCGCGACCGCGCCATGCGCACGCTCCACCAGCGCGTCCCAGTCGGTGCCGCCGGGCCAACTGTCGATGTCGATGTCGAAATCCATTTCCGACCCTCTGTCATTGCGAGCGCAGCGAAGCAATCCAGCGCGCAGTTCTATGGATTGCCGCGTCGCCTGCGGCTCCTCGCAATGACTGACTTATGCGCTCAGCCCCTCGTAAGCCTCGACGATGCGGCCGACGATCGGGTGGCGCACCACGTCGGCGGCGGTGAAGCGGATGGTGCCGAAGCCGTCGACGCCCTCCAGCTTGCCGACCGCATCGGCCAGCCCGCTCATGCCGTCGCCGCCGGGGATGTCGACTTGCCGCGGATCGCCGCAGATCACCATGCGGCTGTTCTGGCCGAAACGGGTGAGGAACATCTTCATCTGCTCGCGCGTGGTGTTCTGCGCCTCGTCGAGGATGACGAAGGCGTCGGCAAGCGTGCGGCCGCGCATAAAGGCGATCGGCGCGATCTCGATCTCGCCCGAGGCCAGCCGCCGTTCGACCTGTTCGGGGGGCATGCAATCGTAGAGCGCGTCATACAGGGGACGCAGGTAGGGATCGACCTTCTCTTTCAGATCGCCGGGCAGGAAACCGAGCTTTTCGCCCGCCTCCACCGCGGGGCGGCTGAGGATCAGCCGCTGCACGCTGCCGGTGATCAGCTGCGCGACTGCCTGCGCCACCGCGAGATAGGTCTTACCGGTCCCCGCCGGGCCAAGCGCGAAGATGATGTCGTCGCGCACCAGGCTGCGCATATAGGTGGTCTGCATCGCGCTGCGCGGGACGATGGTCTTGCGCCGCGTGCGGATCATGATCGGCGGGCCAGCCTTGTCGTTGCCCGGTTCGGCGCCGACGATCCCGTCGAGCGTGGGTTCGTCCGACATGGTGATCAGCGCCTCGATCGCCCCGGCGTCGAGATCCTGACCCACCGCCAGCTTGTCGTACATCGCCTTGAGCACGTCGCGCGCCCGCGCCACGCTGTCTTCGGGGCCTTCGATATGCAGCTGGTTGCCGCGCGCCGAGATGAACACGCCGAGGCGGTTTTCCACCTGCACCAGATTGGCGTCGAACTGGCCGAACAGTGCGCCCAGCAGGCTCTGGTTGTCGAAGCCGAGATCGACCTGTGCGCGGCGCACTTCGCGCTGCGGAGAGGGCGGCGGGGAGAAGGTCTGAGCGTCCTTCTGGACAGGTTTGCGGGCCATAGGCTCCTTTCAAATGCGACTCGGAGTTTAGGCTTCAACGCACCGCGCGCAAGTTGGTCCACGCTGCGCGACGGTGGATAGTCATCCGCCTGTAATCAGGCGGCGACAGTCTCGCGTAGCATCCCCGCGAGCGAGTTGGGCCCCGCCTCGACCAGTTCGACCTGCACGAGGTCGCCGATCTGCACGTCGCCTTCGAACCACGCGCTCTGCAGCCACGGCGTCTTGCCGAGCCACTGGCCGGGCAGCTTGCCCTTGCGTTCGACCAGCACTTCGCAGGTGCGACCGACGGTGTCTTGGTTGAAGGCCAGCTGGTCGCGGTTGAGCGCGGCCTGGAGGCGCTGGAGGCGCTCGTCCATGACCTCTTTCGCCACTTGCCCGTCCATCGTCGCGGCAGGGGTGCCGGGGCGCGGCGAGTATTTGAAGCTGAAGGCCTGCGCATAGGCAACCTCGCCGACCAGCTCGAGCGTTTCCTCGAACTCGGCGTCGGTCTCGCCGGGGAAGCCGACGATGAAGTCGCCCGACAGCGCGAGATCGGGGCGCGCGGCGCGAAAGCGGTCGAGCAGCTTGAGATAGCTTTCGACGGTATGGCTGCGGTTCATCGCCTTGAGCACGCGGTCGCTGCCCGCCTGCACCGGCAGGTGGAGGAACGGCATGAGCTTGGGCGTGTCGCCATGCGCGGCGATCAGGTCGTCGTCCATGTCGGCGGGGTGGCTGGTGGTGTAACGGATACGCGCAAGGCCATCGATCGCCGCGATATCGCGGATCAGCCCGGCGAGGCCGACTGCGTGGCCCCTGTCGTTCTCGCCGCTCCACGCGGACACGTTCTGGCCAAGCAAAGTGATTTCCTTTGCGCCCGCTTCGACCAGCTTGCGCGCTTCGGTCACCAGATCGCTGTAAGGACGCGAGATTTCCGCGCCGCGGGTATAGGGCACCACGCAATAGGTGCAGAACTTGTCGCAGCCTTCCTGCACGGTGAGGAAGGCGGTCGGGCCGATCCGGCGGCGGTCGGGCAGCGCGGCGAATTTGGCGATCGCGGGCATGTCGGTATCGGTCGCGCGTTCGCCCTGCACTGCGCGGTCCAGCATTTCGGGCAGCCGGTGGTAGGCCTGCGGGCCGACGACCATGCTGACCGCGGGCGAGCGCTTCATGATCTCTTCGCCCTCGGCCTGCGCAACACAGCCCGCGACCGCGATCATCGGCGGTTTGGTCTGCGTCTTGCCCTTGGTCAGCCGTCCGATGTCCGAATAGATCTTCTCCGCCGCCTTCTCGCGGATGTGGCAGGTATTGAGCACCACCAGATCGGCATCCTCGCCCTCGGCGGCGGGCGCAATGCCCTGCGCATCGAGCATCTCGGCCATTCGCTCGCCGTCATAGACGTTCATCTGGCAGCCGAAGCTCTTGACCCGGTAGGTCTTGGGAGGGGTGGTGGTCGGTTTCATGAAGTCCGCGCCTTTAGCCCGAAGCGCGCGCGTGTTCAATCGGACTCGCTATCAGCCTCGTCGCCGCGTCGCGACTGGTGCACGCAGGGTTCGCTTTCGCGGTAGTCGGGGCCCGGGTGCACCTTATCCGCGGGTCCGCATTCGACCAGCGGCTTTCGCACCGGCATGGTGCTGTCGGCGTTGGCGTCGATGACGGCGGCAGCGTCCTTGCTCCCATAGGCGGCTATCCAGGTGATGCAGTCGGCCAGTGGGCGGATCTTGTGTTTGGCGAAGGTGCTCTCCCGTGGACCGCAGTTGAGCGTGAAGGCTTCCGCCGCGGGTGCCTCGTCGAAGCGCGCAAAGCGCCGCAGGATTTCGCCGCGCTCGTTGAAGACCGTGCGCCGGATATCGTTGGTCATCCCGTCGCTGCGATAGAAGGGCGAGGTGTTGAACATATACGCGCGCACTTCCGGATAGCGGACCGAGATTTCGGTCGCCAGCGCCCCACCCAGCGAATGGCCGGTCACGATCCACGGCACGCCATCGCCGAATTCGGGACGCGCGCGCTCGGCCTCGAAGGCAGCTAGCGCCAGTTCGATATGGTCGCTGCGCAGCGTGCCGTAGAAGATGTCGGTCAGGCCGTTGAAATCGGTCCCGCGGAACGAGAGGATACGCGCTGCCAGCTCGCGCTCGCCGCTCCCGCTTTGCCGGTATTGCGCGAAGAGCTCGTAGCCAAAGCCCTTGTCGGCGGTCTCGGCATCGATTTTGAGCCGCTCGAGCCGGGCCAGCGCCGCGCCCAGCTCGGCGAAGACATCGTGATCGCCGGTATAGGCATTGGTCGCAGCCACCGCGAAGGGCCACGCCTCGACCGCCGCCTCGCGCACGAAGCCGCACCACCCGCCAGGCTCCATCCGGCACGGCGAGCGTGATTGCGAGATATCGGGATAGGTGACGCAGGCGGTCAGAGCGAGCGGCAAAATTGCAGAAGCTAGGCGGCGTAACCTCACGTCAGATCTTAGCGCCTGGCATCTCGGCCATGCGCTCGCCGTCATAGACGTTCATCTGGCGACCGAAGACTTTGGCCCCGTAGGTCTTGGGGAATATGGTCGATCTCATGGGAGGGGCGCTTTAGCCAGATTGGACGAAATTTTCAACGACCGCGATCATCGACGCATTGGCTTAGAACTGATCTTTCTTGCGGGTTCAGCGGATCACCCGAACGAACGCGAACGATCCAATTTCCGGAGCTGCCCTCGTAGAAATGAAGTGTCTTTCCTGACCCAAGTGAGTAGTCGAGGCTGTTGCTGGGTTCGGGCCAAAGCCGCCTACGTCCAACACCATCAACGCCTTGGATTGGCACCATGCCGCCCGGAAAGACCGCGCTGGCATCGATGCAGGACTTTAGCCCCGTCATGCTACCGCGGAAGTCGCTTTGCCAGACTATCGGAAGACGAATTTCCTCACATCCGGCGAGGAGAACGGACGATCCGACGGCAAAGACAACTCCCAAACCCATCGATAGGCACTTCGGCCGTTTCAATGGGCTCGGGAGGCGTGGCAACCAAGCCGGCAGGTTACCCAACAGTCGCCTTGACGATCTTGCCCGGGTTTGCGGGCGGTTCGCCCTTGGGCAGCGCGTCGACGTGCTCCATGCCGCTCTCTACCTGGCCCCAGACGGTGTACTGGCCGTCGAGGAATTCGGCGTCATCGAAGCAGATGAAGAACTGGCTGTTGGCGCTGTCGGGGACCTGCGTGCGGGCCATCGAGCAAGTGCCGCGCGTGTGCGGTTCGCTGTTGAATTCGGCCTTGAGGTCGGGCTTGTCGCTGCCGCTCATGCCGGTGCCGGTCGGATCGCCGCCCTGCGCCATGAAGCCGGGGATCACGCGGTGGAAGACCACCCCGTCGTAGAAGCCTTCGCCCGCCAGCGTGGTGATCCGTTCGACATGGCCGGGCGCGAGATCGGGACGCAGCTTGATGACCACGTCCTTGTTGTCGCCATCGCCGGTGTCGAGAGTGAAGGTCAGCTTGTCCGCCATCGGGGTATCTCCTGTGATTGGTTGGCCGCCTACATAGGGATTGTGCACGGCGTGTCACCCTCTGCTTGCAATCCCACCGCGTCTGCCTAGACCGCAGGCCATGGCCGATGCGACGCCGCCCGAAGACGATGTGATGCTGGCCGATCCGCCCGTCGAGGAGGCGCGCCCCGACGACCGTATCGACGACGAACGGATGGACGAGGAGAACACGCTCAAGGCGGAGTTCGTCCGCTCGGTCGCCGATGCGCTTGATGAAGGCGACGGCAAGGCGGTTTACGAGCTGGTCGAGCCGCTCCACCCCGCCGACATTGCCGATCTGCTCGAACTGTTCGAGCGCGAGGAACGCTACCAGCTCGCCGCGACGATCACCGACCTGATGACCTCGGACGTGGTCGCCGAGCTCAACGATTACGTCCGCGAGGACATGATGGAAGCGCTGCCGCCCGAGGCGGTGGCGCAGATCGTCGACCAGCTCGAAACCGACGATGCGGTCCAGCTGATCGAGGATCTCGACGAAGCCGACCAGCGCGCGATCCTTGCCGAGATCGAGCTGGAAGACCGGATCGCGATCCAGTCCGCGCTCGCCTACCCCGAGGAAACCGCCGGCCGGTTGATGAGCCGCGATTTCGTCGCGGTGCCCGAACATCTGACCGTCGGCGATCTGATCGATTTCCTGCGCGAAGGCCGCGACCTGCCGGACGAGTTCTTCGAGGTTTTCGTGGTCGACGAGAAGCACCACCCGGTCGGCACCTGCGCGCTGAGCTGGGTGATGCGCGCGCCGCGCAGCATTGCGCTCGCCGATGTGATGAAGCGCGACCAGACGCTGATCCCGGTAATGCTCGACCAGGAAGAGGTCGGGTTGATGTTCCAGAAGTACAACCTCATCAGCGCCGCCGTGGTCGACGAGAACGAGCGGCTGGTCGGCCAGATGACGGTGGACGACGTGGTCCACATCATTTCCGAAGAAGCGGGCGAAGACGCGCTGCTGATGAGCGGTGCGGGCGAAGGCGACATCAACGAGCCGATCCGCGAAGCCTACTCCGCGCGCGTGCGCTGGCTGGTCGCCAATCTGGGCACCGCGCTGGTCGCCAGCCTGATCATCGCGCTGTTCGGCGCGGCGATCGAGCAATTGGTCGCGCTGGCGGTGCTGATGCCGATCGTCGCCAGCATCGGCGGCAATGCGGGCACGCAGACGATGGCGGTGACCGTCCGCGCGATCGCCACCAACCAGCTGACACGCAGCAACACGCGCCGCATCCTGATCCGCGAAATGCGCGTGGCCGTGCTCAACGGAGTGACCATCGCGGTGCTGGTTGGATTGGCGACGGGCGTCATCTTCACTCCGCTGCTGGGCGGCGTGATCGCGCTGGCGATGGTGATCAACGTGGTTACCGCGGGGCTGGCTGGCGTGCTGGTACCGGTCGCCTTCGAACGGCTCGACCAGGATCCGGCAGTCGCGAGCAGCGTATTCGTGACGATGATCACCGATTCTATGGGTTTCTTCGCCTTCCTCGGCCTCGCCGTGGCCTGCGGGGTCACGGGATAGCGAGCCTACACATGGACCGGGTGTTACACGGTCCAGGGCGAAAAAAGCTGCGGGTGGTTGCTGCGCTGCGAGACCGCGGAAATACGGGAGCTGGAGGGGTAGAGATGCGCGCACGACCCGCTCCTGCCAGTGGCGGGTCGGTGTAGGAAAGCAGTGAGTTTGCCTCCCCCCATCGCGTCACCCCGGACTTGATCCGGGGTCGGGGCTGCTTGGCTTCGCGCGCACCCGGTGAAACGAAGCACCGGCCCCGGATCAAGTCCGGGGCGACGTTTCAGGAAACATCGTCCGCTATCCCGCATGGTTGAGATATGGGGACGAAGCGCTACATCACCCCCAATGCCGCTCAATCTGACCAAGATCGCCTTCGGTGCGCAAACCTATGCCGATATCGAGAACTGGTATGCCGCGCGGCGCAGTCCCAATTTGACCACGCGCTATCGCCCGACCAAGTGGGAGCAGTGCATCGGCGGATCGCTGTTCTGGATCCACCAGCATGCGATCGTCGCGCGCAGCGAGATCCTTGGCTTCAGCGAAACCCCCGACGGGCGCTGGTCGATCGATCTCAAGCCCGAACTGGTCCGCGTCCACCCGCGCCCCAAACGCGCGCACCAGGGCTGGCGCTATCTCAAGGGCGAGGTTCCGCGCGATCTGGCGCCGGGCGAAGACATTGGCGATGCGCTGCCCGGCAAGCTGGCGGGCAAGCTCGAACGGCTCGGATTGATCTGACCGCACGGCGGCGCAAAATGGAACATCCGGGCGGGCCAGCCCGTTGGTAGGGTAAAGGAGAAACACTTATGCCCGAACGCCAATCGCTTCACCCCGACAACGAAATGATCGCCGAGATGACCGAAAACGCGACCCCGTCGCAGCAAGGTTCCTCCGGCGGCGAAGTGAACCGCCAGGTCGGCAAGCGCGGCGAGTTGAACAGCGCGACCGATCCCGACAATCGCGAGCCCGAAACGGGTTCGGACAATCCCGCGCAGGATGCGCAGAAGGGCGACAAGACGCTTGCCGCCATGCAGGATTCGCGCGGCTGACCCCACGCCCGCAATCGATAACGCAGCGCCCCGCCCTCACCGGCGGGGCGTTTGCGTTCAGGCCGCGGTTTTCTCCGCCACGCGGCGCAATGCGTCGGCATAGGCTTCGGGCGGCTGCGCGCCCGGGATCATGAACTTGTTTTCCACGATCATCGCGGGGACGCCGGTGATGTTGAAATCCCACGCCGCCTGTTCCTCGGAGCGGACCTTGTGCGCGAACTCCTCGCTTGCCAGCGCGGCTTCGGCTGCCGCGCGGTCGAGGCCGACGCTGTCCGCCACGTCGAGCAGTACCGCATGGTCGCCGATCTGGCGCCTCCGGTTGAAATGCGCTTCGAACAAAGCAAGCTTCAATTCGGTCTGCTTCTCGGGGCCGTGCGCCTCGCCCGCCCAGGTCAGCAGCTTGTGCGCATCGAAGGTGTTCCACATCCACCGCGGCGGTTCGGGATCGTCGCCCTGGTAATCGAGCGATACGCCAGCATTTTGCGCGGCTTCGCGCATACGCCCCTGCACCGCCTTCGACTGGTCGGGGGTCGAGCCATATTTGCGCGCGATATGCGCGGTGCTTTCCTCGCCCTCGGGCGGCATGTCGGGATTGAGTTCGAAGGCATGCCAGCGGATATCCGCCTCGATCTCGCCCTCGAGCTGGGCGAGGCCCTTTTGCAGGCTGCCCCAGCCGACGAGGCACCAGGGGCACATGACATCGGACCAGATATCGATCCGCAAGGTTCTGGGTTCGCTCATCTTTCCATCCACCACTGTATCAGGTGATGCGCTATAGCATGCGGCGGCGGGGCGACGAAGGGGCCGTTCCCTTCCAGCGCCGCGCCGACCTGCTCGCGCGTGAAAAACTCGACTTCGGCCATCTCGGTCTCGTCGATCGTCAGCTCGTCGCTGTCGGCATGGCTGTGGCAGCCGATCATCAGCTGGCTGGGGAATGGCCATGGCTGGCTGGCGACATAGGTCACGTCGCGCACCCGCACCCCGGCTTCTTCCAGCACTTCGCGCGCGACGCCTTCCTCGATACTTTCGCCCGGCTCGACAAAGCCCGCGAGCGCGGAGAAACGCCCTTCGGGCCAGCCGAGGCCGCGCCCCAGCATCAGCCGGCCTTCATGCTCGACCAGCATGATCGTGACCGGGTCGGTGCGCGGGAAATGGCTGGCTTCGCAGGCGGTGCAATTGCGCTGCCAGCCGCCCTTGGCGAGCTTGGTATCGCCGCCGCACTGCGCGCAGAAACGGTGCCGCGCATGCCAGTCGGCCAGGCTGCGCGCGCCGCCATAGAGCGCCAGATCGTCGGGTTGCAGCGTCGACATCAGCGACCACAATTGCGGGTTGGCCATGCGCGGAGTGGCATCGCCGCGCGGCGGGACTGCGGCGAAACAGGCCTTGCCGTCATCCAGCCCGAGGAAGCACAATTCGGCATCTTCGGGCACGTCAGCCAATGTGCCCCAGACCAGCCGGTTGGCATCGTCGAGCGAGGGCATCAGCCCGTCGAGCGCGAGCACACGGGCCTTCCAGTTCATATAGCCGGCGAGCCGTTCGGGATCGGCGCGGACGTGATCGGCGCGGTCGAGGCGCGAGCCGGTGAAGGAAAGCACGTGTTAGCCCTTCGCCCCCTGCATCGCAGCCAGATCGCTCACCACCGCCTTGGGGAAGCCCTCGTGGATCGGATAGGCTTCGGACGGCATGTACTGGGTCATCAGATTGGCGCGCAGTCCCGCCTTGTAATTGACGAAAGCGACCGTGCCCGCGGCCCCGCCCCAGCCATACGAGCCATCGCTCACGCGGCCACCGGCACCAAAGCCCTGGCCTTCGATCCAGGTGCCTTCGGTGGTGGCGGTGTCGGGCAGCAGGTTCGACGTGCCCACGCGCACCGCCAGTTCGCCCATCACGCGCTTACCTTCGATCACGCCGTAGCCGAGCAGCATCTGGAGGAAGCGGTCGTAATCGCGCGGGCTCGACACCAGCCCCGCGCCGCCGAAGGGGAACGGTGGCTTGTCGAGATAGATCGACGCCTTGGCCGGATCCATCGGGATCGGGGTACCATTCATGATGCCGTAATTGGTAGTGAAGCGCCCGACTTCGCTTTCGGGGACGGTGAACCAGGTGCTGGTCATGCCCGTGGGTTCGAAGATCCGCTTACGCAGGAATTCGTCGAACGCCATGCCCGAGGCGACTTCGATCACGCGGCCCATCAGGTCGAGGCCGACCGAATAGCTCCACTTGCTGCCCGGCTGCAGCACCAGCGGCAGCGTGGCGAGCCGGTCGGCGAAGACATCGAGCCCCTCGACCGGGGTTGCGCGGCCGATACCGGGGATCGGGATGCGGCTGACCTGTCCGGGGATCAGCCCCTGGTCGGCATAGGCCTTGGTGATCGGCCCCTTCTGGACGATGCCATAGCCAAGCCCCGCGGTATGCGTGAGCAATTGGCGCACGGTGATCGGGCGTTCCGCCGGGACGACATCGGTGACCGACCCGTCATAGGTCTTCTGCACCTGCATGTTGGCATAGGCGGGGAGCAGTTCGGCAATCGGCTGGTCGAGCCGCAGCCGGCCATCATCGATCAGCATCATCGCGGCCATGCCGGTGATCGGCTTGGTCATCGAATAGATTCGGTAGAGACTGTCGGCATCGGCCTTGGCCGGGCCGCCCAGCGCGAGCGTGCCGCGGGCGATATATTGCGGATCGCGCGTGCCCCAGCCGAGCGTCGCGACCATGTTCGCCACCTTGCGCTCCGACACGTATTTGTCGACCATCGCGGTGACGGCCTGCCAGTTCGCCGCGCCGCCCTGCGCCAGCGCCATGCGGCCCATCGGATTGCCCGCCAGCGCCGCGCCGGCAGTAAGCCACGCACCCCCGCGCAGCAGCGCACGGCGGGAGACCTGGGGGGTGTCGAACTCGCGAAAGGCCATGCGTATCTCTCCGTATCAATATTTGCGCGCGTTTGTGCGGGACGCACACGGGAGCGTCAATTGCGAATCGAAACGCTTGTCAAAGCACGGTGTCCTATCTATGTAGGACACATGCTCAACATCCTCTCCATCCTGTTCGGGATCGTCTCGCTCGTGATCGTCATTCCGGCGACCATTCCGCTGCTCGGCTGGGCCAACTGGTTCGCGCTGCCGCTGATCGTGGTGGGCCTATTGGTGGGTCAGATGTCGTCGAGCAATGGTGGGCGCAATTTCTGCCTCGTCGTGCTGCTGATCGCGGCGATCCGTCTGTCGCTGGGCGGCGGGATTATCTAACCCACCAGCGCCAGCCGCGCGGCCTTGGCGAACAATGTCGGCAGCCCCGCTTCGTCGAGGCGGTCGAGCGGCCACCATTCGCCGCTGCCCCCGACCGCCGGCGCATCGCGCTGGATGTGTACCGACAGTTCGAGCGAGAAATGCGTGAAGGTGTGCCGCACCATTCCCGCGCTTTCCCACACGCCCTGGAGCGGCGCTTCGCCCGATCCGTCGCCGCGCGCGCTCCAGCCGTCATCGGGTAGCGCACGCATCCCGCCGAGCATGCCCGTGCCCGCGCGTTTGACCAGCCACACCGCCCCCTCGCGCTCGATCCAATAAGCGTGCCCCTGTCGCAGCGGCTTGGGTTTCTTCGCTGCCTTGACCGGCAGCCGTGCCGGATCGCCCGCCGCGCGGCCCCGGCAGGCCTGGCTGAGCGGACACAGCAGGCATTTGGGATCGCGCGAGGTGCAGATCGTCGCCCCGAGATCCATCATCGCCTGCGCGAAATCGCCCGCGCGGTCATCGGGGGTGATGGCATCGGCGGCGGTGCGGATCGGCTTGCGCGCACCGGGCAGCGGCGCCTCGATCGCGAATAGCCGCGCGACCACGCGCTCGACATTGGCATCGACCACCACCGCGCGCTGGCCGAAAGCGATCGCGGCAACCGCCGCGGCGGTATAGGCGCCCAGCCCGGGCAATTCGCGCAGGTCGGCTTCGGTCTGCGGAAACCCGCCACGCTGCGCCACCGCGCGTGCGCATTTCACCAGATTGCGCGCGCGCGAATAATAGCCCAGCCCCGCCCACGCCGCCATGACGTCTTCCTCGGGCGCGGCGGCAAGTGTCTCGACCGTCGGCCAGCGCGTGGTGAAGGCGTCGAAATAGGGTTTCACCGCCGCCACCGTGGTCTGCTGCAGCATCACTTCGGACAGCCACACGCGATAGGGCCAGCTGCCATCGGCGGGGCGCGGCGCACCGGGCCGCGCGCGCCACGGCAGGTCGCGCGCATGCGCATCGTACCAGTCGAGCAGGGTTTCGGAGACAGTAGCGGCCACGGCGCGCTTATGGCATGAGCTTTCGCACCATGGGAAGCGACACCACCAGATCCGGCACGCCGGGCCCGAACAAGGGCGCCAGCCGCCGCCAATATTCCCGCCCGCGCGGGGGCGGGGCCAAGCCGATCAGCGATTTGATGCCGCAAATCGGGCGCAGTGCCTTCCGCCGCTTCGGCTTCGTCCAGAGCTCGGTGGTCAGCCGCTGGCCCGAGATCGTCGGCCCGACCCACGCGCGCGTCTGCACGCCCGAGATGATCCGCTTCCCCCCCGGCGAGAAAGCCGAGGGGATCATGCATCTGGTGGTCAAACCCGCGCATGCGCCGCTGGTGCAGCAGGTGCTGCCCGAGATCATCGAGCGGGTG
Organism: Qipengyuania sp. SS22; assembly: GCF_025736935.1. Taxonomy (NCBI): domain Bacteria; kingdom Pseudomonadati; phylum Pseudomonadota; class Alphaproteobacteria; order Sphingomonadales; family Erythrobacteraceae; genus Qipengyuania; species Qipengyuania sp. SS22. The sequence continues at coordinate 1,414,271 of NZ_CP107048.1, forward strand.
AACCGCTTCTTCGGCTATCGCGCGGTGGCGCGGATCAAGCTGCGGCAAGGCGAGGTTAAGCCGCCGCCCGACAGGGAAAAACCCAAGGCGCCGCCGTCGCTCAAGCCCATTCCGATGGAATTGGGCGACAGCTTGCGTGATATCGGCGACCCCGAACTGCGGACCGTGCTCGAATCGCTGGCGCGCAGCATGGGGTCGCAAGAGAATGGGAATGAGGACACGTGACGAAGAAAAAGCTGACATTGGCCGCGCTGGCGCTGGCCGGGGCCGGAACGCTGGCGATTACCGCGAGCGCGCAGGAACGGCTGATCCTGCCGGGCGGCAATTGGGCGGGCATGCTCGACCGGACCGATGGCGGGCACCGCTTCGGCAATCCCGCCGCCGAGACCAAGCTGGTCGAATTCATGAGCTACACCTGCTCGCATTGCGCGCATTTCGCGCGGCAGGGCGATGGCGCGCTCAAGCTGGCTTATGTCCCCACCGGCAAGATCAGCTATGAAATCCGCCATCTGATCCGCGACCCGGTCGATCTGACCGCAGCGCTGCTCACGCATTGCGGCGATCCGAAGAAATTCGGCCGCAATCACGAAGCGATCACCTATCGCTATGACGAATGGATCGAAAAGGCGCGCACCGCGACGCAGGCCCAGAAATCGCGCTGGCAGTTCGGCTCGCTTTCGGCGCGCTTGCAGGCGATCGCCAGCGATCTCGATTTCTACGACATCATGGAAACGCGCGGCTATTCGCGCACCGAGATGAACCGCTGCCTGTCGGACGAGGCCAAGGCCAATGCGATGGCCGACCGGTCCGCCGCCGATGCCGAACACTATGGCATCACCAGCACGCCCAGCTTCGTGCTCGACGGCAAGCTGCTCGAGGGCACACATGACTGGCCCGCGCTCGAAAAGCAGCTCAAGGACGCCATCTGACCGCAAGCGAACCGGTTTTCGGGGGAAAGCCCTGTGGATACGCCTGCCCCCGCCTTTTCACGGCTGCACCCCCGGGCCTAGCCTCTCCAGTCCAGACACGAGGATATTCATGACCAAGACCCTGCGTTTCGCCCTTGCCGCCCCGCTCGCCCTGGCGCTCGCCGCCTGTGGGTCGTCGGCCGAGGAAACCGGCGACATCGAAAGCGAAGCGATCGCCGCCATTCCCGCGCCCGAGGGCAGCGAATGGCGCACCACCGCGGTCATGACCGAAGACGGCGGCACGCTGGTCGGCAACCCCGACGCGCCGCTCAAGCTGATCGAATACGGCTCGCTCACCTGCGGCACCTGCGCGCGCTTCTCGATGGAGGGCGCCGAACCGCTGATGGAATATGTCGATAGCGGCGTGGTCAGCTTCGAACTGCGCCAGTTCGCGATCCACGGGCCGATCGACCTGATGCTGGGCCGGTTGACGCAATGCGGCCCCGCCACCGCGGTCATCCCGCTGTCGGACCAGGTGTGGGGCAATTTCGAAAGCATCATGGAACCGGTCCAGACCAACCGGGGCGCCTTCGAATCCGCGATGCAGCGCCCTATGGAAGAACGCTTCGTGGTCGCCGCCGAACAGCTCGGCTATCTCGATTTCTTCGCCGCGCGCGGGATCAGCGAAGACCAGGGCCGCCAGTGCCTGGCCGATGTCGCCAAGCTCGAGGAACAGGCCGATTACACGCAGCGCTACAGCCAGGAATACAACATCACGGGCACGCCGACCTTCAAGCTGAATGGCCGCGACGTCGATGCCAACACCTGGGCGGCGCTCGAACCCATCCTCCAGCGCGCCGGCGCCAGGTAAGTCCGGCGCCGGGGGGACAGGACGACGATGCGCATCTCGAAGCTCCGGTTAAGCGGCTTCAAGAGCTTCGTCGAACCTGCCACCTTGCATATCGAACCGGGGCTGACGGGTGTCGTTGGCCCCAATGGCTGCGGCAAGTCCAACCTGCTCGAGGCGATCCGCTGGGTGATGGGCGAAAATTCGCCCAAATCCATGCGTTCGGGCGGGATGGAAGACGTCATCTTCGCGGGCACGCAAAGCCGCCCGCAGCGCGATTTCGCCGAAGTCGTGTTGCAGGGCGCGGACGATGACGGCGACGAGATGGAAGTGGTCCGCCGGATCGAGCGCGGCGCGGGCAGCGCCTATCGGCTCAATGGCAGCGACGTGCGCGCCAAGGATGTCGCGCTGATCTTTGCCGATGCGGCGACCGGCGCGCACAGCCCGGCGCTGGTCAGCCAAGGCAAGATCGCACAGGTCATCGCCGCCAAGCCGACCGAGCGCCGCCAGATGCTCGAGGAAGCGGCGGGGATCGCGGGGCTCCACGTCCGCCGCCGCGATGCGGAAAGCAAGCTGCGCCAGACCGAGACCAATCTCGAACGGCTCGAAGACATCATGGCGGGGCTCGACAGCCAGATCGCGTCATTGCGGCGGCAGGCCAAGCAGGCCGAACGCTACAAGAAACTGTCGGACGAGATAAAAAGCGCCGAGGCGCGGCTGGTGTTTGCGCGCTGGCGCGAGGCCGCTGCGGCGGCGGAGGAAGCCAAGGCGGCCGCCACGCAGGCCGATGCGCGCGTGGCCGAAGCGCAGCAGGAAGCCGATGCGGCGCAGAAAGCGCAGCGCAGTGCCGCCGAGACGCTGGCCGAAGCGCGCGACGAACAGGCCGATCGCCGCGACGATGCCAGCGCGCATGGCCACCGCATGGCCGCGCTGAGCAGCCAGCTCGAAGCGGCGGAGCAGCGGCTTGCCGATCTCGACCGGCAACAGGCGCGGCTCGAAGCCGACCGCGGCGAAGCCGACCGGCTGACCAAGGACGCCGCCGAAGCGCTGTCGCGGCTCGAACGCGAGTTGGCGGCGAGCGAACAGGCGCTGGCGGGCGATGAAGAACAACGCCCCGCGCTAGAACGCGCGCATGAGCAGGCCGAGCGCGACAGCCGCGCCGCCGAACTCGCGCTGGCGCGGGCCACCGCCGACAACGCCGGGGTCGAGGCCGAATGGCGTGTCGCCGAAGCGGAGATCGCGCAGATCAGGACCCGTCTCGACCGCGCCGCTGCCGAAGGACGCCGAATGGCCGAGCGCCGCGCGGCGCTGGCGGGCGAGGATCCCGATGCCGATGTCGATGCCGCCAAGGCCGCAGCCGAAGACGCCGCCCAAACGCTGGCCGACCGGCGCCGCACGCTCGATGAGATGCAGGCGCGCAAGGCCGACCTGCAGGCCAGCCGCGACAGCGCCGCATCCGCCCTCTCCGAAGCGCGCGCCGAGCTGTCCGGCGTGCAACGCGAATGGGAAGCGCTCACCCGCGACCGCGAAGCGCGCGAACGCGCCGCGGCCAAGCGCAGCGGGCGGCAACAGGCGATCGATGGCGTGCGCGCGGCCAAGGGCTATGAACGCGCGGTCGCAGCGGCGCTGGGGCGCGACGGCAAGGCATTGCTCGGCCTGCCCGAAGGCGATGCCGAGGGGCGCTACTGGACCGGGGCCGCCGCGCCCTCGCCCGTCGCCGACAGCCTGTCCGCGCATGTCGAGACCTGCTCCGAGGAATTGCGCGCGCCGCTGGCGCTGATGCATGTGGCGGAGGCCGACGACGGGCGCACGCTCGCCCCCGGCCATTCGCTGGTCACCATGGATGGGCGGTTGCGGCGCTGGGACGGTCTCGTCGTGCATGGCGAAGGATCTGCCGAAGCCGCGCGGCTGGAAGCGGAAAACCGCTTTGCCGAGCTGGAAGAGCGCCTGCCCGCGCTGCGCGACGCGGCGAGTGCAGCGCAGGCGGCAATGGATACCGCGGGCGAGGAACTGGCGCGCTTGCAGCGCGATCTGGTCGGTGCCGAGCGCGAGCTGGCCGGAACCGCCGAGGCCGAGCGGCAGGCATTGCGCGCGCTCGACCAGGCCGAATCCGCACGCGAACGGCTCGCCGCGCGGCTCGAAGAACTGGACCGCAGCGAGGCCGAGCATGACGAGCTGGTCGCTGCGGCACAGTCCGATCTGACCGCAGCCGAGGCCAAGCGCGATGCGCTGCCCGATCCGGCGGCGGGGCGCGCCACGCTCGAAGCCGCCCGCACGCAGAACGAAGCCGCGCGCACCGCGATGCAGGCGCGCGCCGCCGCGCTGGCAGCGCACGACCAGGCGCTGGCGGTGGCGCGCGAACGCGCCTCGGCGCAGCGCAGCGACATGGCCAATTGGCAGGCACGCAGCGGCGATGCGGCGCGGCGGCTGTCCGAAATGGAAACCCGCGCCGAGGAGATCACGCAGGAGCGCGCGGTCACTGCGGCCAAGCCCGAGGGGCTGATGCGCGAGATCGAACAGGGCGACCAGGTACGTGAGCGGCTGACCCGCGAGCTTGCCGCCGCCGAGAAGGCAGTCGCCGAAGCCAATACGCTGGCGCAGGAGGCCGACCGCGGCTTCACCGCGACCAACGAAGCGCTGGCCGCAGCGCGCGAGAACCGCGCCGGCCTGTCCGCGCGTGCGGAAAGCCAGGACGGCCGCCGGATCGAGATGGCGCGCATTTCGGGCGAGCGGTTCCAGTGCCCGCCCCCGCTGCTGCCACAGCGCTTCGAATTCGACGAGGACGCGATCAAGTCGGCCGAGACCGAGAGCGGCGAAATGGACCGGCTCACCGCCAGCCGCGAGCGGATCGGCCCCGTCAACCTCGTGGCATCGGAGGAACTCGCGCGGATCGAGAGCGAGCATGGCGCGAATGTTGAGGAACAGGAGGAATTGCGCGAAGCGGTCAGCCGCTTGCGCGGTTCGATCGGCAATCTCAACCGCGAAGGCCGCGAACGGCTGCGGGCGGCCTTCGAACAGGTCAACGACCATTTCCAGCGGCTGTTCATGCGGCTTTTCGAGGGCGGCGAGGCGCATCTGGCGCTAATCGACAGCGACGATCCACTGGAGGCCGGTCTGGAGATCTTCGCGCAGCCGCCCGGCAAGAAGCTGCAATCGCTCACGCTGCTGTCGGGCGGCGAACAGGCGCTAACCGCGACCGCGCTGATCTTCGCACTGTTCCTGACCAATCCCGCGCCGATCTGCGTGCTCGACGAGGTCGACGCGCCACTCGACGATGCGAATATCGACCGCTTCTGCGACCTGCTCGATGCGATGACGCGCGAAACGCAGACCCGCTATTTGATCGTGACGCATAACGCCGTGACGATGAGCCGCATGCACCGCCTGTTCGGCGTGACGATGATCGAAAAGGGTGTCAGCCGCCTGGTCAGCGTCGATCTTGGCGGGGCCGAGGAATTGCTCGCGGCGGAGTGATCCGCGGCGGCCCATCGGGGCCGGCAGGAACCTGCCGTCCGGCACCTGACTAGGGGAAAACCCTTAGCGTGCGCTAACCCCCTCCCAAAGCGGCGTCGCTAAACATTCATCAACCATGAAAAATTTTAGGGAGGATGATCGCGCACCCGTCCAGGGGCGAACCGAGCAGGAGCTACCTGGGCCTGCCCAGATGCCCGGTCACGACCAAGTACAGCGCGCCGTCCTCAAGAGCCTGGTCGATACCGAACAGCGTTCGGTCATCGCCAATCTGTCGTGCTGGGTCGTCACCGCGATTGCCGCGATCTTCCTGCCGACCGCGATCTATTTCCTTTTCCCGCTGATCTTCCGGCTGGTTGCCATGGTCGGCACCCGTACCACCTTTGCGCGGCTGCGTTCCGCTCTCGACGAAGACCGCTCGTTTGCGCGCGAATACCGCCTGCTTGCTGTGGCGCTGGTGGTGGGCGGCGCGGCCTGGGGTTCCACCCTGCTGCCGATCCTCGCCTATCCGACGCTGCATCCCGCGCGCCTGCTGGTCGCGGGCGGCACGCTGGTCGGCATGAGCATTATCGTGACGATGCTGTCGCCCGCGCCGCGGCTCGCCACCTTCTTCGCGCTTGGGTTTCTCGGCGCATTCGGCGCGGGCCTGGTGATCACCGATACCCCCGACGGGCTGATACTGATGCTCGGCATGACGATCCTCTTCCTGATCTTCATCGCCTATTCGCATGCCTCGACTTTCAGCCAGACGCGCTCGGCGCAATTGCTGGTCGAGAACCGCCGGCTGAGCGACGATCTGCGCGCCTCGCTCGAACGCGCGCTGCACATGGCCGATCACGACAGTCTGACCGGCATGTTCAACCGTCGCGCGTTCTTCGCCCACACCAAGCAGGCACTATGGGCCAAGCGGCTGGTGATCATGATCGACATCGATCATTTCAAGACCATCAACGACCGCTATGGCCACGCCGTGGGCGACGTGGTGCTCAAGCGTATCGGGCGCGTGATCCGCACCGTTCTGGAAGAGGAAGTCGGCACGGAACATTACGCCGCGCGGCTGGGCGGCGAGGAATTCGCGGTCATGGTGCCCTGCGGCCCGACCTTCGAAAACCGCGCGCTTACCGATACGCTGCACCGGCGGATCGCGGGGATTGCGGAACAGATGGAAATCGAGGGGCTGGTGACTACCGCCTCGCTAGGCGTCGCGGTGATGGACCGGCAGCAGACGCTCGATGAAGCGCTGCACAATGCCGATACCGCGCTCTACCGCGCCAAGGCGCAGGGCCGAAACCGGACCGAATATGCTTTGATGTCAGCGAAAATGGCGGCGATCCAGAGCGCGTGACGCGCCTACGCCGAACCCGTCAGTCGAGCGCTGCCACCAGTTGGGCGCGCAATGCTTTCAGCCTGGCCAGCAGATCGCGGTCCACAGCAGTCGCCGGAGCGGTCGTCACCTGCTGCTGTGCTGCAGCCTGCGGATCGGGCGCGCCGCGCAGTGCGGCCTTGGCGCCCTTGAGCGTATAGCCTTCCTGATTGACCAGCCGGTCGATCCGCTCGACCAGATCGACATCCTCGGGACGGTAGTAACGGCGCCCGCCGCTGCGGGTGAGCGGTTTGAGCATGGGGAATTGCTGCTCCCAATAGCGCAGCACATGCGCCTTGATCCCGGTCGCCTTGGCGACTTCGCCGATGGTGCGCAGCGCGCCCGCTTCCTTGCCGTCGTCGAATGTCGCCATGTCTGTCCTCAGCCGTTCGCGATGCGCTCTTTGAGCAGTTGGCTGGCGCGGAAGGTCATCACGCGGCGCGGCGTGATCGGCACTTCGACCCCGGTCTTGGGATTGCGGCCGATGCGTTCCTTCTTGTCGCGCAGCACGAAGCTGCCGAAGCCCGAAATCTTCACATTTTCGCCATCCGCCAGCGCGTCGCACATCTTGCCGAGGATCGCTTCGACCATATCGAGCGATTCGGCGCGCGAGAGCCCCATCTTGCGGTTGATCGTCTCGGCCAGGTCGGCCCGGGTGAGCGTGCCCACGGAGCGCATCATATCCATACTATCCTTCCCCTCAGATGCGACCCTGATCGAGATGCGACCCCCTTCGAAGATTCGCCAAGCAATATAGGAGTTTGCTGCCAGTCTGGCAAATCGGCTGCGGCGCGTTTTCGCGCCGCGCTACATCCGTGCGAGCGAGGCGCCCCAGGTAAACCCGCCGCCCATTGCCTCGAACATGACCAGATCGCCCGGCTTGATCCGCCCGTCGCGCATCGCGGTATCGAGCGCGAGCGGGACCGAAGCGGCCGAGGTATTGGCATGGCGGTCGACAGTGACGACCACCTTCTCGGCCGGCAGGTCGAGCTTGCGCGCGGTGGCATCGAGAATGCGGGCATTGGCCTGATGCGGCACGACCCAGTCGATATCGGCGGCGCCGACGCCGGTTTCGTCGAGCACTTCGGTGAGCACATTGGCGAGATTGACCACCGCATGGCGGAACACCTCGCGGCCCTTCATCCGCAGCTTGCCCACGGTACCCGTGGTCGACGGGCCGCCATCGACATAGAGCATGTCCTTGTGCTGCCCATCGGCATGGAGCCGGCTGGCAAGGATACCGGGTCCGTCATCGGCGACATCCTGCGCTTCGAGCACAACCGCACCCGCACCATCGCCGAACAACACGCAGGTGGTGCGATCGTCCCAGTCGAGGATGCGGCTGAAGGTTTCGGCGCCGATCACCAGCGCCTTGCGCGCCATGCCGGTCCGCAGCAGCGAATCGGCGGTGGCGAGCGCATAGAGAAAGCCCGAGCAGACCGCCTGCACATCGAAGGCGACGCCGCCGCCGCATTCGAGCGCGGCCTGCACCTGCGTGGCAGTGGCGGGAAAGGTATGGTCGGGCGTCGCGGTGGCAAGGATGATCAGGCCGATCTCGCCGGCCTCGACACCTGCTGCCTCGAGCGCCTTGCGCGCGGCGTCGATCGCCAGCGTGCTGGTCGTCTCGTCAGGATCGGCGATATAGCGCTGGCGGATGCCGGTGCGTTCGACGATCCACTCGTCGCTGGTATCGACCTTGTCGGCCAGGTCCGCATTGGTGACGCAGGTCCGCGGCAGCGCCGAGCCCGTACCGGTGATGACCGAACGGATCATTTGCCCGCCACGCTCGACGGTTCGATCGCGCCGAGATCCTGCTTGATGCGATTGGTGATATCGTCCTCCAGCAGCCGCGCGGCGACTTCGACCGCATTGGCGACGCCCTTGGCATTGGCGCTGCCGTGGCTTTTGACCACCACGCCGTTGAGGCCGAGGAAAACCGCGCCATTGTGATTGTTCGGGTCGAGATGGTGCCGGATGAGTTCGGTTGCCGGTCGCGAGACGAGGAAGCCGACTTTCGAACGGACGCTGGAGGTGAATGCCTGGCGCAGCAGGTCGGTGACGAAGCGCGCCGCGCCCTCGATCGCCTTCAGTGCGATATTGCCCGAAAAACCGTCGCACACCACCACGTCGCATTCGCCGCGGTTGATCTTGTCGGCTTCGACATAGCCTTCGAATTCCATCGCCAGCCCGGTGGCGGCGCGCAGCGCTTCGGCGGCGGCCTGGATATCCTCGGTGCCCTTGGTTTCCTCGGTGCCGATATTGAGCAGGCGGGTGCGCGGGCGTTCACGCCCGGTGACGATGCGCGAATAGGCGGCGCCCATGATCGCGAACTGGACGAGGTTGCGGGCATCGCATTCGCGATTCGCTCCGAGATCGAGCATGACCACGTCATCGTCGGTCAGCGTGGGGAGGAGCGCGGCCAGCGCCGGACGGTCGAGTCCGGGCATGGTGCGCAGCGCAAGCTTGCTCATCGCCATCAACGCGCCGGTATTGCCTGCGGAAACCGCGGCGCCGGCATCGCCCTGCTTCACCGCATTGACCGCAAGGCCCATGCTGGTGGTCTTGGCCCGGCGCAACGCGCGGCTCGGCAGCTCGTCGCCGCCGACCACGTCGGTGCAATGCAGGATTTCGGACGCCCCGGCCATGCCGGGATGCGTGTCGAGTGCGGCCTTGATGCGCGTTTCGTCGCCAACCAGCAGGAACTGGAACTTGTCGTGACGCCGACGCGCAAGCGCGGCGCCTTCGACCATCACGCGCACGCCTTCGTCTCCGCCCATCGCATCGACGGCGATACGCGGCAGGCTCATGGCGCTTCTCCGGCTTGGCTGACGGTCTTAAAGACCGACGGCGATGATTTCGCGGCCGTTATAATATCCGCAGTGCGAGCACAGATTGTGCGGGCGCTTGAGTTCGCCGCAGTTCGAGCACTCATGATGGGCCTCGACCTTGAGCGAATCATGTGCACGGCGATTGCCGCGGCGGTGGGGCGATACTTTCCTCTTGGGGACGGCCATGGCGGCACCTGTTCCTCAAACAATTACAGTCAATTTCGGTGGCCGCCCTAGGGGAAGCTCCGGCACCGCACAAGAGCGCGTGAACCCGAATATCCCGACCGTGACGGTGAAGGCGGGCGCTATAGCGAATTTCGCAGGCGATGCAACCCGTCTGTTGGCGTTGCGCGGCACGCGGCATCGCCCTAGCACCGCAACCGTATTCCGTATCGTACGGATCGCATGGGGAGAGACGAATATGGGCATTATCCTGCCGGTTACGCTTACCGCGGCCGCCGCCGCCGCCATCATCAATATCTGGCTCAGCATTCGCGTCGGACAGATGCGCGCGCAGAAGAAGGTTTCGATCGGCGACGATGCCGGGGGCCCGCTGACCGCGCGCATGCGCGCGCAGCTCAATTTCGTCGAGAACACCGCCTTCGTGCTGGTCCTCGTTGCGGCAATCGAACTGGCCGCCAGGGGCGGCGAATGGCTCGCCTGGGTGGTCGCGGCCTACATGCTCGGACGCGTGGCGCACGGGCTCGGCATGGATGGCGGCGCGCTGGCACGTGGCCGCCCGCTTGGAGTGCTCATCACCATGCTGGTCCAGCTGGGCCTCGCCGTAGTGGCAGTCCTGATCACGCTGGGCGTGATGTAAGCGAAAGGGCGTGAGGGGAGCGCGGATGCGCTTCCCTTGGCGCTTGGTTTTCTGAGGTGCGGTCAGGACATCCGTCCTGACCTTGCTGTTCCGTCCCCCATTTTTTCAGTGCGCTAGCGGCATCCGCCGCTAGCTTGCGGCGGCACCAGCCCACGCCCCCTCCCGGCCACCCATAGAATACCGTGCCGTGGGTGGCCGGGAGGGGACGTGGGACGGAACAGCAAGGGTCGGACGGATGTCCGGACCCGCACGCCTCAAGAAAGCGCGTAATCGCTCACGAAGGCGTTGGTCTGGCGTTCCTGGCCAAAGGTGCTGGTCGGGCCGTGGCCGGGGATAAAGGTCACGTCATTGCCCAGCGGCCACAGCTTCTGGGTAATCGCGTCGATCAGGTCCTGGTGGTTGCCCATCGGGAAATCGGTGCGGCCGATGCTGCCCTGGAACAAGACGTCGCCGACCACGGCGAACTTGCTCGGCCGGTGGAAGAACACCACGTGGCCGGGCGTGTGGCCGGGGCAGTGGATGACCTCGAGCGTGAGGTCGCCGACGGTGACGGTGTCGCCGTCATCGAGCCAGCGATCGGGTTCGAACACTTCGGCCTGCATGCCGTATTTCGCGCCGTCTTCGCCGAGTCGGCTGATCCAGAAGCGGTCGGCCTCGTGCGGGCCCTCGATCGGCAGGCCGAGTTCCTTCGCCAGCACGCCCGCCTCGCCGCAATGGTCGAGGTGGCCGTGGGTGATGAGGATCTTCTCCAGCTCGACCCCGCTTTTGGCGACCGCTGCCTTGAGCTTGTCGAGATCGCCGCCCGGATCGATCAGCGCGCCCTTGTTGGTCGCGGTGCACCAGATCAGCGAGCAATTCTGCTGCAGCGGGGTTACGGGAACGATGCCCGCCTTCATCGGCGGGGTAGCGGGCGTTTGCGGGGTGTTTTCCATCAGCCGTGAAAATGGTCCGGTTTATGATCGAAAACAAGGCGCATGTCCGGCTTTGTGCTATCGGGCAGGCAAAGGAGAGTTACTGTGCGAATAGTCGAAGCGATGGCCCTGGCGTCCCTCTTGCTGGCAGGCTGCCAATCCGCCGGCCCCGTCGCGGCACCCGCGCCCGCGCCGAACACGGCCGCCGCCGATGCCAATGACGACGCGGTGCCCGACTATGTCACCGCGATCTGCGGCGAATGCCACGCGGTGAAGGACAATGCGGTATCGGTGAACCCGCAAGCGCCCGGCTTTGCCGATATCGCCAACAGCCCCGGCCTGACGCGCGACACGCTGGTGACCTTCCTGTCGGATGCACACAATTACCCGATGCAGATGGATGTCGACTTGGTGGAAGAGGATATCGAGGTGATCGCCGACTACATGCTCACGCTGCGCTCGGACGATTACGTCAGGCGGCCCTCGTAGCAGCCTGGCGGGTCACAACCGTCCCCCCTTCCACACCACGCGGCCGATGACTTCGACTTCTTCGCGGGCGAGGTCGATCGGGGCGTAGCTGTCGTTGGCGCTGATCAGCGCAATGCGGCCCGGCGCACTCGCCTGCACCTGCTTGACGTGCAGCGCATCGCCGATGCGCACGACGTGGATGCCCTCGCCCGAACGCTTGTTGCGGTCGACAAAAATCTCGTCGCCGCTGCGCAGGGTCGGTTCCATGCTGTCGCCCTCGACGCGGATCGCGGTGAGATCGGCACCCTCCAGCCCCATTTCGCGCAGCCAACGGCGGCTGAAGCGGAAGCTGTCGAAGGAAATTTCCTCCGCCGAGAACGCGCCGGGACCCGCCGAGGCGTCGAGCGGGAGGCGGGGTACGGTGATAAACTCGTCCGGGGTGGAGGCGCGCGCATGGGTTGGATCGGCACCCAGCGCGACCTCGGACACGCCGAAGAACTCGGCCAACCGCCGTCGGTCCGCCTCCTCCAGCTTGCGCGGCGAACCCTTGCGCACGAATTGCTGGAGATAGCTGGGATTGCGGCCGAGCATGGCAGAAAGCGAGGCGAGGCTGGTGCGCCCGGCCTCGGCCAGTTCGACCAGCTTCGCGCGGTCCGGCGTCATTCCGTCACTCATAAGACCGTGCCCTCAAGCCCGCCATCATCCAACCCGCGTCACGCAGGACGGAGCATGCGAGAAACTTCCTATAGCATAGGATTTTTCCTAGACAAGTAGGATTTCGACTGGAACGAATCGAGAACACGGCGAGCGATTCGCCTGTCTGACCAGCCCATTGGGGAGCACGCCATGCTGATCCGATCCGTCGAGAAATTCCTTCGCCAGCACGAGATGGCGGCCACCAAGTTCGGCCGCCTTGCCGCGCATGATCCGCGCTTCGTGCTCGATCTGCGCATGGGCCGCGAACCGCGCGACCGCACCGAGCAGCGCATCCGCGGCTTCATGGCCGGTTTCGAAGCCGCGCGCGAAGCAGCGCCCACGCCGGAGACCGCGCATGTCGGATGAACACGCCCCGCCCCGCCCGCCGCGCGCACGCCGCACCGCCGCCGATCGCCTGCGCGCCGCGCTCGCCGACCTCCACGCGCATCGCGGACAGGTGCTAACGCATACCGAGAAAGGCTGGGCGAGCATCACCTTCGCTGGCACGCGGCACAGCCTTGCGATCCTGTTTGCAGGCGAGGAGGCGGTGGCCGCCGGCGAAGAGTTCGTCGCTGCCCTGCCCGATCATGAGTTCGCAATCCCCGGCCAATTGGTCGCCGATGCCGGCGTGGTAGAGGTCGAACACCGCCTTCTCCCAGAACCGCGGCTGGTGGTGCAATGCGAATTGCTGCTGCTGGAGGAGAGCTGACTGAACTCTCGAATGTCAGCTTTTGTCGCACGACGCGTATCACGGAAGCGGCTGGGATTGGGTGGGAAGCTGATCAAAAATCCGCCTTTTTTAGGTTTACTAGTTTTCAGCCAGATCTACTAGCTTCCGTAGCTCAGCCGGAAAGACCAAAAGAATGATCGGATTCTCGCTAATTCTTGCAGCAGAGGTAATGGTTCAGACGTTTGAACCGTTGCCTGCTGAGCCTTGGAAAGAGACGTTCACGGCGCAATGCGGCGAAATGTTATTCGAGATTGTTCGACCAATATACCCTTCGGGCTTGAAGCCGATCGTTACGCTCAATGGCAGAGACATGGCGGATATTTCGGGACTCTCCGAAGAATTGGACGAACGCGGCGCAGCCTATCGAATGTCTTTTCTCTGCTCACAAAATGCCGATTCGCTTACATTCCGTTGGGTACGTGGAACATTTGAAGATGGTGAAAGCATTGCCTACCACTCAGGAAGTGTTTCCTTTGACAATAGCGGTGTTTTGGACGTGATGTCTTGGCCAGCAACCGAGGAAGACTTCTGGTATCGCTAGCCGACTGATGGCGGCTTTGGGGTCGTCAGCCGAACGACCGCTTTCAGGCGGCCAAAGCCGAAACCTGCCCTTCCCCACTCCTCATCACCCCCGCCGGATCACCAGGTTCCGGATCTCGGTCATGTCCTCCATCGCGAACTTGATGCCTTCGCGGCCCAAACCGCTGTCCTTCACGCCGCCATAGGGCATGTTGTCGACGCGGTAGCTGGGGACGTCGTTGATCACCACACCGCCGACCTCGAGCCGGTCCCAGGCGTCGAACATCTTGAACAGGTCGCGCGTGAAAATGCCTGCCTGCAGCCCGAAGGTGGAGCGATTCACTTCGGCCAGTGCCTCGTCGAAGTCCGCAAACTTCTGCAGGATCGCGAGCGGGCCGAAGGCTTCTTCGTTGAGCGCCTTGGCGTCCTTGTGCACACTTTCGAGCAGCGTGGCTTCGAGCATGTTGCCCTTGCGCCCGCCGCCCGTCAGCAGCGTCGCGCCGCCCGCGACCGCTTCGTCGATCCAGCCCTTGAGGCGTTTGGCCTCGCCTTCCGAGATCATCGGGCCGATGAAAGTGTCGCGGTCCTTGGGATCGCCCGCGACCAGCGTCTTCGTCTTGGCGACCAGCATATCCTTGAAGCGGTCGTAGACATCTTCGTGGACGATGATCCGCTGCACGCCGATGCAGCTCTGCCCGCTCTGGTAGAAGGCGCCGAAGACAATCCGTTCGAGCGCGTCGTCGAGATCGGCATCGTGATCGACCACCACCGCGGCGTTACCGCCCAGTTCGAGCACGACCTTCTTCTTGCCGCAGCGCGCCTTGAGATCCCAGCCGACCGCAGGCGACCCCGTAAAGCTCAGCAGCTTGAGTCGTTCGTCCACGGTGAACAGGTCCGCCCCGTCGCGGCTGGCGGGCAGGATCGAGAACGCGCCTTCGGGCAGGTCGGTCTCGGCGAGCACTTCGCCCATGATGATCGCGCCGAGCGGGGTCTTGCTGGCGGGCTTCATGACGAAGGGGCACCCCACCGCGATCGCGGGCGCGACCTTGTGCGCGGCGAGGTTGAGCGGGAAGTTGAACGGCGAGATGAAGCTGCACGGCCCGATCGGATAGCGTTTCCAGATCGACTGATAGCCCTTGGCGCGCGCGGAGATATCCAGCGGCATGACCTCGCCAACCATGCGCACCGACTCTTCCGCCGCAATGCGGAAGGTGTCGATCAGCCGGGTGACCTCGCCCTCGCTATCCTTGATCGGCTTTCCCGCTTCGACACACAGCGCATAGGCAAGCTCGTCGAACCGTTCGGTAAACCGCTCGACGCAGTGCTGCAGCACCGCCTGGCGTTCATAGCTGGCGAGCTGTGCCATTGGCTCGGTCGCGCGCACTGCCCCGGCAATCGCCTCGTCGATGATCTCGGGGCTGGCGAGCGCGGTATGGAAGGCCACTTCGCCGGTGAACTTGTCGGTTACCGCCAGATCTTTGTTGGGCTGCTGCGCCTGGTTGTTGAGATAGAGCGGGTAGGTGTCTTCGAGCGTGGGCATGTCGTCTCCTTCACCCGGTCAATCTCAGAGCTTCGCACTCAGTTCCTTGATATCGTGATTCAATATCCGGTCGTTCTCCGAGTAATCGACCGGGCAGTCGATCAAATGGACCCCCGGCGTGTCGCGGCAATGCGCGAGCAATTCGCGCAAATGGTCGCTGCTTTCGACCCGGTGGCCATGCGCGCCGTAGCTTTCGGCATATTTGACGAAATCGGGATTGCCATAGGTCAGGCCGAAATCCTCGAACCCCATATTGGCCTGCTTCCAGCGGATCATGCCGTAGGCATCGTCGCGCAGAATCAGCACGATCAGGTTCAGCTCCAGCCGCACCGCGGTTTCCATCTCCTGGCTGTTCATCATGAACCCGCCGTCGCCGCAGATCGCCATGACCTTGCGGTCGGGATAGAGCATCGCGCTCATCATTGCGCTGGGCAGCCCCGCCCCCATCGTGGCGAGTGCATTGTCGAGCAGCACGGTGTTGGGCTGCGAGGCGCAATAGCCGCGCGCGAACCAGATCTTGTAGACGCCGTTGTCGAGGCAAATAATTCCGTCATCGGGCATGCAATCGCGCACCTGCTGGACGAGATGCGGCGGGAAGATCGGGAAGCGCGTATCCGCCGCGAGGCTTTCGGTATGTTCGAGCTCGGCGCGGTGATAGCGCTTGAGCTCCGCGCTTTGCCAATGGTCCTGCCGGGTGATGTCTTCCTTCATCTGCCAGATCGCATTGGCGATATCGCCGATCACCTCGATCTGCGGGAAATAGACCGGATCGACCTCCGCGCTGCGGTTGCTGACATGGATCACCGTGTGGCCGTTGTGGCGCATGAAGAAGGGCGGCTTCTCGATCACATCGTGGCCGACATTGACGATGACGTCGGCTTCTTCGATCGCGCGGTGGCAGAAATCGCCCGCCGACAGCGCCGCACAACCGAGGAACAGCGGGTGCCGCTCGTCGAGCACGCCCTTGCCCATCTGCGTGGTGACGAAGGGGATGCCGGTTTTCTCGATGAATTCGGCGAGCATCTTGCCGGTCATCTTGCGGTTGGCGCCCGCACCGATGACGAGGATGGGGTTGCGCGCCGCAGTCAGCGCGGCGACCGCCTGGTCGACCGCCTTGGGTTCGGCGCTGGGCCGCCGCGCAACGCTGCGCGGGATCGGCGTCGAATCGGTCGGTTCCTCGGCGATATCCTCGGGCAGTTCGAGATGGACCGCGCCGGGCTTCTCTTCTTCCGCCAGGCGATAGGCTTCGCGCACGCGGCTGGGGATATTGTCCCCGGCATGCAACTGGCGGGTATATTTGGTGATCGGTTCCATCATCGCGACCACATCGAGGATCTGGAACTGGCCCTGCTTCGATTTCTTGATCGGCTTCTGGCCGGTGATCATCATCATCGGCATGCCGCCCAATTGCGCATAGGCGGCGGCGGTGACGAAGTTGGTCGCGCCGGGGCCGAGCGTGGCGATGCACACGCCGGTCTTGCCCGTGTGGCGGCCATAGGTCGCGGCCATGAAGCCGGCGCCCTGTTCGTGACGCGTGAGCACCAGCTTGATCTGGCTGGAGCGGCTGAGGCTGTCGAGGAAGTCGAGGTTTTCCTCGCCCGGGACGCCAAAGATATACTCGCAGCCCTCGGCTTCGAGACATTCGATAAACAGGTCGGACGCCTTGCGTGGCTCGGTCATACGCGATTCCCCCCTTCGCGGCCCGCACAGGCAGGCATGAACAGAAATACGCGACCCGAGTCTTCCCGGCTTTCTGCAGGCCTAACAGAGGCCTGCGGGCGTGTCAGTAGCCGAGGCCCAGATCCATCTGCGGCTGGACCGGCTCGCCCTGCTGCCAGCGTTCGAGGTTCTCGATGAAGCGGTCCGCGCTGCGCTGGAACATCTTGGTCTGCGCGCGGCCCGACAGGTGCATGGTGACCTGCGCATTCTCGAGGTCCCACAGCGGGTGATCCTCGGGCAGCGGTTCGGGTTCAGTCACGTCGAGCAACGCGGCCTCGATCTGGTCCTGCTTCAGCGCCTCGACCAGCGCCGCCTGATCGACCACATCGCCGCGCGCGATATTCACCAGCACGCCATTGGGCCGCATCGCGGCAAGCTCCATCGCGCCGATCATGTGGCGGGTTTCGTCGGTCGAGGGGACCGCCAGCACGACCCAGCCGAACTCGCCCAGCTTCTCGCGCCATTCGCCCGGCCTCAGCGCGCCGTCGGCGCCCGAGCGGCGCACCGGCACCACCTTCATGTCGAACGCCTCGAGCCGCGTCTTGATGAGCGATCCGATCGCGCCCATCCCCAGCAGCAGCACGCGCTCGCCCGCCAGTTCGCGCTTGCCCGGGCTGTCGAGCAGCCATTCGTGCCGGTCCTGCGCGCGCACTACCTCGCGATAGCCCTTGGCATGCGCGAGCATCAGCATGACGACATATTCGGCGATGGTGATCGCATTGATGCCAACGCCATTGGTGACCACCACGCCGCGTTCCTGGAGCAGGTCGAGCGGCATGAAATCGAGCCCAGCGTAGATCGAGTTCATCCATTTGAGCCCGGTCGCGGCGCGCGCGATCTCGATCATCGGCTCTTTTTCGTTGAGGTCGAACCAGCCGATCTCGGCCTGCGGAGCGAACTCCAGCGCCTGCTCCTTGCTCGTGAACCAGAGCGGCTCGACCCATTCGGGCAGGCGCGGTTCGACCAGCGGGCGGATCATGGCGGACAGGACGGCTTTGGTCATCGAATTCTCCCTCGATGCCTCCATTGCCGGTCAGGCGCTATTTCGCAAACCGTTCCTTGCGGCGGGTGGCAATGTCGAGGATCGCGGCGGCCACTTCGCCGGCATTGCGCAGGACATGGCTGGGCGGGACCTGCATGATGTCGACCCGGTGGCGTTCCTGCCAGCGTTCGCGCGCGCCGTTCTGATTGGCGCGGAAGGGATCGTCATCGACCTCGATCGCGAGATGCGCGGCGGCGCAATAGAATGGCAGAGTGAAGCCCTCGGCCGCATGATCGCGGGCGAATTGCAGGCCGGGCGGTGCGTCCTTGAGATGCTCCCACAGAAGCGTCTGTGGATCGGCCTTGCTCATAGTTTCCATTCCCAGCCCAGTGGGTCGCCATCCATAACCTCGACGCCCTGTTCCGCAAGGCTGTCGCGGATGGCATCAGAGGTGGCGAAGTCCTTGGCCACGCGCGCTTCCTTGCGGCGCAGGAGTTCGGCTTCGATTTCCTCTTCGGTGATGGCCGCGTCCTTTGGGCGAATTCGTAGTTCGCAGCGTTTGATCTTCAGCAATTGAAGGCCCAACAGGGGGTCAAGCAATCTGACCGCTTCCAATTTTTTCCCACTGGTGAAGAAACCGGCGCCAAGTAGTCCATCCAATTTGGAAAGCAGCAGGGGCGTGTTCAAATCGTCGCTAATTGCGGCGTCGAATTCCTCTTTTTCTTCGTTGGTTAGCCGCTTCAAATCTTCACTTTGCTCAGGCTTGGCACGAAGCTTCTCGACCGCCATCACCATGCGCTTCAGGCGGGTCAGGGCTGCGCCCAGCCCTTCCCACGAAAACTCCAGCTCGCTGCGGTAATGCGCCTGCAGGCACATCATGCGGTAGGCGAGCGGGTGATAGCCCTTGTCGATCAGCAATTGCAGCCGCAGGAACTCGCCCGACGACTTGCTCATCTTGCCGCTGCGCTCGACGAGGAAATTGTTGTGCATCCAGATCTTCGCCCCCGAATGCGTCGCCTCGTCCAGACCGCCGCAGCCGCAGAAGGCCTGGTTCTGCGCGATCTCGTTAGGGTGGTGGATCTCGCGGTGGTCGATCCCGCCGGTGTGGATATCGAAGGGGAAGCCGAGCAGCTTTTCGCCCATGACCGAGCATTCGAGATGCCAGCCGGGTGCGCCCATTCCCCAGGGGGACGGCCATTCCATCTGCCGCGTCTCGCCAACCGGGGTCTTGCGCCAGATCGCGAAATCGGCGGCGTTGCGCTTGCCCGCAACGGTGTCGATCCGGCCCCTAGACTCTTCGGCGCCTTCCTCGGTCACCGCCCGCGCGAGACGGCCGTAGTCCGCGACGGTCGAGACATCGAAATAGAGCCCGCTGTCGAGCTCGTAGCAATGCTGGTCGGCAATGCTCTTCGCGAAGTCGATCATCTCGTCGATGTAATCGGTGGCCACCGACCACTTGGCAGGCTCGCGGATATTGAGCGCCTTCACATCGGCCCAGAACGCCTCCGTATAATGCCGCGCGATGTCCCAGATCGACTGCGCCTTGGCCGCAGCCATCTTCTCCATCTTGTCCTCGCCCGCATCGCCATCGTCGGTCAGGTGGCCGACATCGGTGATGTTGATGATGTGGGTGAGGTCGTAGCCCTTCCAGCTCAGCGTGCGTCCCAGCACATCGGCGAAGACATAGGCGCGCATATTGCCGATATGCGGGTAATTGTAGACCGTCGGCCCACAGGTATAGACGCGCGCCTCGCCGGGATGGACGGGAGTGAATTCCTCCAGTTCGCGGGTCAGCGAGTTGAACAGCTTGAGCGGCGTGTCGGTCATGCGAAGCGCAATGGCGCGGAGGCGGGGGCCGGTCAACACGCAGTCATTGCGAGGAGCCGGAGGCGACGTGGCAATCCATCTTCCGACCTGGCTTATTCCGGTAATGCCGGGTGATGGATTGCTTCGCCTTGCGGCTCGCAATGACTGCTGGTCGGGGTACTACCACCCCTCCCAGCGCACGCTTTCCTCGATCCCGGCGCGCCTTACGGCGAAATTGTTCACCGCGGCTTCTTCGTCGCGGTAACCGATGGCGACACCGCAGAAGAAGGTGTGATCCTCGGGGATATCGACCATTTCGCGGATCTGCGGCGAATAGACCGCCCAGGCTTCCTGGAAACAGGTGTCGAGCCCTTCCTCGCGCGCGAGCAGGCCCACGGTCTGCAGCCACATGCCGATATCGCTCCATTGCGGCGGGCCCATGTATTTGGGCGTGTGGACCAGCATCAGCACCGGCGCCCCGAAGGCGCGGAAATTGTTGGCGAACCACATCAGCCGCTTGCCCTTCTCCTCGCGGGAGATTGCGAGCGCGCCGTACATGTCCTCGCCCACCCCGCGGCGGCGCTGTTCATAGGCGCCGTCGAGTTCGGGCGGATAGACGTGATATTCGGGCGCAAACGCCTCGCGTCCCTTGGGCAGGTCCTGCGCCACGCGGTCGAACAGTGCCTGCATCGGCGCGCCGGTCAGCACGATCCCATGCCATGGCTGCGTGTTGCCACCCGAGGGGCTGCGCTGCGCCTTTTCGAGAATACGGGTAAGCGTTTCGCGCTCGACCGGCTGGTCGGTAAAAGCACGCACGGAGCGGCGCGTCTGGACGGCGTCGGTAACGTTCATTGTGATTTTTCTCTCCTCGTCGCCTGCAAGCAAGCGTCCCCCAAATTTGCGGCTTTGACTTGCCCCCAGGCCGTCGCCCCCGCGAAGGCGGGGGTCCCGCTCACTTCCTCGCCAGCTTCACAGTAGCGGGATCCCCGCCTGCGCGGGGATGACGATGCGCGAACAGGCGCGGCCTATTTCTCAATCTCGAACAGATCGGCCAATTGCTCGATAATCGTCCCGCCAAGCTGTTCGACATCCATGATCGTCACTGAGCGCTTGTAGTAGCGCGTGACGTCATGGCCGATGCCGATCGCGGCAAGCTGCACGGGTGACTGTTTCTCGATCCAGTCGATCACCTTGCGCAAATGGCCTTCGAGGAAACCCGCCGGGTTGACCGACAGCGAGCTGTCGTCGACCGGAGCGCCGTCGGAGATCACCATCAGGATGCGGCGGTCCTCGGGGCGGCGCAGCAGGCGGTCGTGCGCCCACATCAGCGCTTCGCCGTCGATGTTTTCCTTGAGCAGGCCTTCGCGCATCATCAGGCCGAGATTGCGGCGCGCGCGGCGCCAAGGCTCGTCGGCCTTCTTGTAGAGGATATGGCGCAGATCGTTGAGCCGGCCGGGATTCGCGGGCCGCCCGTCGGACAGCCACATCTCGCGGCTCTGCCCGCCCTTCCACGCGCGGGTGGTGAAACCGAGGATTTCGGTCTTCACGCCGCAGCGTTCGAGCGTGCGCGCGAGGATATCGGCGCTGATCGCGGCGATGCTGATTGGCCGCCCGCGCATGCTGCCCGAATTGTCGATCAGCAGCGTGACGACCGTGTCCTTGAACTCGGTATCGCGTTCAATCTTGTAGCTGAGCGCGTGGCCGGGGCTGACCACCACGCGGGTCAGCCGCGCGGCATCGAGCATGCCCTCTTCCTGGTCGAAATCCCAGCTGCGGCTCTGCTGCGCCATGAGGCGGCGCTGGAGCCGGTTGGCGAGCCGGGTGACGACGCCCTGCAGCCCCGCCAGCTGGCTGTCGAGATAGGCGCGCAGCCGGTCGAGTTCTTCATTGTCGCACAGCTCGGCGGCCTCGACTTCCTCGTCGAACTTTTCGGTATAGGCCTTATAGTCGAAGCCTTCGGGAAAGTCGGTCCACGGGCGATTGGGGCGGACAGGCTGCATGCCTTCCTCGCCATCGTCCGATGGATCGCCGTCGGACATTTCCTGTTCGCCCTCGACATCCTGATCGGCGTCGCCCTCGGCCTCGCCGTCGGTCACTTCCGAACGCGCGTCGGCGGCGTCGGGTTCGGCCCCGCCTTCGTCTTCCTCGTCGGTCTCGTCCTGGTCCTCGGGGTTCTCGCCTTCCTCGTCCTCGCCATCTTCGGCATCGGTTGGTTCGGGGGTCTCGGGCAGCGTGAGGTCAAGATCGCGCAGGATGTCGAGCGTCAGGTTCTGGAACGCGCGCTGGTCGTCGAGCACATCGGCCAGCCCATCCATGTCGGTGCCGATCTTGGCGAGGATATCCTCGCGCACCAGATCGACCGCCGCGCGCGCGCCCTCGGGCACGGCTGCGCCGGTCAGCGCCTCGCGCAGCATCAGCGACAGCGCGGTGGGCAGCGGCACATCGGCGGCCGCATCGGCCCGCACGATTGGATCGGCGGCAGTGCGCATTTCGACCGCCGCGTCGAGATTCCCGCGAATGCCCGCATAGCGCGTCGACCCGATCGCCTCGTAACGCACCTGTTCGATCGCGTCGTAGCAGGCGCGCGCGATCGGTTCGGGCGGCGCGCCCTTGCCATGCAGCGCTTCGCTATGATGCCGCAGCCGCAACGCGAAACTGTCGGCAAAGCCGCGTGCCTCGATCGCCTGCTCGCGCGGAAGATTGCGCCCGGGCAATGGCACACGGAAGTTCTTGCCCGACTGGGTCGGCGCATCCGCGCTCCACGCAACCTCGACCTCCGCCTCATGCGCGAGCGCGCGGCTGGCGCCGGTCAGCGCCTGCTTGAAACGGTCGAGAGGGGTCTGTTCGCTCACTTATGCGGTGGGGATCGACTGGCCCGTCTTGTCCCAGTCCTTGAGGAAGCCCTCGATGCCCTTTTCGGTCAGGACATGCTTGAACAGGCCCTTGATGACCGCGGCCGGCATGGTCGCGACATCGGCACCGATGCGCGCGCTTTCGAGCACATGCACCGGATTGCGGATCGAGGCGACGAGGATCTCGGTCGAGAAATCGGGATAGTTGTCGTAAATCAACCGGATATCGCGGATCAGCGCCATGCCGTCGAAGCCGTTATCGTCATGCCGCCCGACGAAGGGTGAAACGAAGCTGGCCCCGGCCTTGGCCGCCAGCAGCGCCTGGTTGGCGGAAAAGCACAGCGTCACATTGACCATCGTGCCATCGCCGGTCAGCTTCTTGCAGGTCTTGAGCCCATCGATCGTCAGCGGCACCTTGATGCAGACATTGTCCGCGATCTTGCGCAGCGTCTCGGCCTCTTTCATCATCGTTTCGTGATCGAGCGCGACCACTTCGGCACTGACCGGACCATCCACGATATCGCAGATTTCCTTGGTCACTTCCATGAAGTCGCGGCCCGATTTGGCGATCAGCGACGGGTTGGTGGTGACGCCGTCGAGCAGGCCGGTGTCGGCCATTTCCCTGATGTCGGCGATATCGGCGGTGTCGACGAAGAATTTCATGCGCGAAGGCTCCGGGGGATTTGCGATTCCCGGAAGGCCTTAGCGCCCGATATGGCCTGCGGCTAGTACTGCGCGCCTGTGCCGAACACACCGATGATCAGCGGATCGCGCGTGGCCTGCGGGTTGCGGCGGATCGCCGCTTCCTCGACCCCGATCTCGCGCCAGATGGTGGTATCGATAGTGCCGGCGAAGCGCGTAACCGCGCCCGCCAGATCAACCCCGGCGAGGCCCTGCACCAGTTCCGCCACCAACGGATCCTGCGCCACCCGCAGCGCATCGCCCAGTTCGGGTACCATCGCCTCAACCAAGCTGCGGCCCATCGAATCGCGCAGGAAGCTGGTCGCGGCGGTGGGTCCGCCGCGCACGAGGTCGATTGCGTTCTGGATACCGATGGTGCGTACCGCATCGGTGACTAGCGGTGCCGCGCGCTCGGCGCCTTCATAAGCGACATCGCCAAAGGCGTTCTCGAGCCGGCTCTTGAACAATGCGGAGGTCAGGATGCGCGACAGCACATCGCCGCGTGTGCCCAGCAGCTCGCTGAAGCCGACCTGTGCGACCTGTTCGTCCCAGAAGCCGCCACCTTCGAGCATTCGCCCGAAAGCGCGCTCGCTCGACAGGAACAGGATGCGCTGGACCGCATCGACCATGCCGAAACCGGGAATGGTCGAACAGGCGGGCAGCAGCAGCAGCCCGCCGCCGGCCATGGCCCCGCCGAGAAAGCCGCGCCGTCCGGTGGGTTTGACGAGAATATCGGTCATATCGGTAGTCCTCATTGTATCCTGCCCTTGTTTCGCAGCCATCGTGCCGCCCATATGGCCGGGCCATGAACCGCGTGCGCTGCCTCGTCCTCAATGCCGCTCTCGGCCCGCTCGACTACAAGGTGCCCGAGGGCATGGATGTCGCGGCGGGGGCCGTGGTCGAATGCCCGCTGGGCCCGCGCACGGTAATCGGGATCGTATGGGAAGCTGAACGGCTCCCGGGAACCGAGGTTCCGGTCGAGAAGCTTCGCAATTTGCGCGGGGTGCTTCCCGTGCGGCCGCTTTCCGCCGCGCTCAGGCGGCTGATCGAATGGACCGCGGACTATTACGTCGCCTCGCTCGCCAGCGTGGCGCGGATGGCGCTGGCCTCGGGAGGCGCGCTCAAGGGCCCCGCGACGATGACCGAATACTGCCTGACCGGCGGCATGCCCGAACGCATGACCCCGCAGCGCGAGGCGGCGATAGGCGCGCTGGAAGGCGAGCAGGCGACGATCCGCGAGCTGGCGGGTATTGCGGGGGTTTCGGAAGGCGTCCTGCGCGGGCTGGTCAACCAGGGCGTGATCGGCCCGATAGAGGTCGATTGCGACCGCCCTTACACTGAGGCGCGGCCCGATTTCGTCGAGATCGCGCTGAGCGCCCAGCAGCGCGAGGCGGCGGACATCTTCTCCGACGCGGTGCGCAAGGCGGATTTTGCCCCCTTCCTGCTCGACGGGGTAACCGGATCGGGCAAGACCGAAACCTATTTCGAACCCGTCGCCGAGGCGCTGCGGATGGGACGGCAGGTGCTCGTCCTGCTGCCCGAGATCGCACTGACCGAAAACTTCCTCCACCGCTTCGAGGAGCGGTTCGGTGCGCCGCCGGTGCTGTGGCATTCCTCGCTCAAGTCGACCGAGCGTCGCCGCGCCTATCGCGCGGTGTCCGAAGGCAGCGCGCAGGTGGTGGTCGGCGCGCGCTCGGCGCTGTTCCTGCCCTTTGCCCGGCTTGGCCTGATCGTGGTCGACGAAGCGCATGAGACCAGCTTCAAACAGGAAGAGGGCGTGCGCTACAATGCGCGCGACGTCGCGGTGATGCGCGGGCATTTCGAGAAGGTGCCCGTGGTGCTCGCCAGCGCCACCCCAGCGCTCGAGAGCCTGCAAATGGCCGAAAGCGGGATCTACGCCAAAATCGACCTGCCGAGCCGCTACGGCGGGGCCAAGCTGCCCACGATCGAGACGATCGACCTGACCGAGGAAAAGCCGCCGCAGGGCATGTGGCTGGCGCAGCGGCTGGTCGAGGGGATCGAGGAGCGGCTGGAGCGCGGCGAGCAATCGCTCTTGTTCCTCAACCGACGCGGCTATGCGCCGCTGACGCTGTGCCGCAATTGCGGCTTTCGCTATCAATGCCCCAATTGCAGCGCCTGGCTGGTCGAGCACCGCTTCACCAATCGGCTCGCCTGCCACCATTGCGGGCATGAGGCGCCCGCCCCCAAGGCCTGCACCGAATGCGGCGAGCCCGATTGCCTCGTGGCCTGCGGGCCGGGGGTCGAACGCATCGCCGACGAGGTCGCCGAACGGCTGCCACAGGCGCGTGTCTTCGTCGCCACCTCGGACACGCTCAATTCGCCCGGCCGCGCGGCGGAGTTCATCGCTGCGGTCGAAGCGCGCGAAGTGGACGTGATCGTGGGCACGCAATTGGTCACCAAGGGGTTTCATTTCCCCGAGCTGACGCTGGTCGGCGTGGTCGATGCCGATCTGGGTCTTGAGGGCGGCGATCTGCGCGCGGGCGAGCGGACCTACCAGCAGGTCGCGCAGGTGGCGGGGCGCGCGGGGCGCGGCTCGAAACCCGGCGAAGTGCTGATCCAGACCCGCCATCCCGAAGCGCCGGTGATTGCCGCACTGGCCGCTGGCGACCGCGATGCCTTCTACGACGCCGAAACCGAGATGCGGCGCGAGGCGGGCGCCCCGCCCTTCGGTCGCTGGGCCTCGATCATCGTCTCGTCCGAAACCGATGCCGAGGCGCGCGATGCCGCCAATCGCATCGGCGGACACCGGCCCGATGTGGCCGAATGCCTGATCCTCGGCCCCGCGCCCGCCCCGATGGCGCTGCTGCGCGGGCGCTATCGCTATCGCTTCCTCATCAACGCCCGTCGCAGCGTGCAATTGCAGCAGGTGATCCGCCGCTGGCTGGGCGCAATCGACCACCCGCCCGGCGTGCGCGTGGCGGTCGATATCGACCCCTACAGCTTCGTCTAGGCGCGACGCGCGCAAGTTCGGGAACCCGGAGTTTCGGCGGGACGTTTGCCCGCCGTATGGCCGAAGAACTCGAAGCTGCCCTCCCCGACGACGTCTGCCGGCTGGCCGAGCGGATCCTTGCCGCCGCCAAGGACCGCGGTTGGCAACTGGCCACCGCCGAAAGCTGCACCGGCGGCTTGCTCGCCGCACTGTTCACCGACGTCCCGGGTTACAGCCACGTGTTCGACCGCGGCGTGGTGTCCTATTCGGATGGGGCCAAATGCGATCTGCTGGGTCTCGCAAGTGACATGGTCGAGAATTGCGGCGCAGTCAGCCGCGAGGTCGCCGAGGCGATGGCCGCAGGCGCGCTCGAACGATCGGAGGCACAGCTGGCAGTTTCGATCACCGGCTTCGCCGGCCCCGGGGGTGAGAGTGACGAGGAGGGCCTCGTCCATTTCGCGCTCGCGGGCACCGACGGATCGTTGATCCATCGCGAAGAACATTTCGGGCCGATAGGCCGCGACGGGGTGCGAATTTCCGCGCTGCGCGCCGCGCTCGACATGCTGCGCGAAAAGCTCGATCTTTCGACCTAGTCCTGTTCGCTGTCGTAGACCGCGCGGGCGGCCTCGACCTTGCCGATATTGGCAATCGCCCAATTGCCCAGCCGCGCCACCGGGTCGCACAGCGAGCGGCCCAGCGCCGTCAACGCATAATCGACCCGCAGCGGCACGCTGGGAGTGACCGTGCGGTTGACCAGCCCGTCACGCTCCAGCCCGCGCAGGGTGCGCGTCAGCATGCGCTGCGAAATACCCGGGATGTCGCGGCGCAATTCGTTGAACCGCCGCGACCCGTCGGCCAGCCCCATGACCACGCGAACCGACCATTTGTCGCCGACACGCGCGAGGATGTCGTTTACCGCAGTGCATTGCGGCGCGTCGTGAACCTCAAGGGTCACATCGGTGTTCCTATCGGACAGCAAGGTGCCTTCTTGCGCGGGGTGGGGTACAGTTTCCATATGGCCTCCAGGTTATCAACAGTAACTATGGAAATCCTCTTATGCAAATCCTTCGTATCGACAGTTCGACCACCGGCGATCAATCGATCAGCCGCAAGCTGACCGACGAACTGCTTGCGCATTTCACTGCCGAGCATCCCGACGCCAAGGTCGTCACGCGCGATCTCGTGGCCGAGCCGCTGCCGCATATCGACCCGATCACCACCAGCGCGATCCGCACGCCGCCCGAAACGCATGAGGAAGCGGTTGCCGCGGCCTATCCCGAACAGCGTGCGGTGCTCGACGAATTCCTTGCCAGCGACGTGGTGATCGTCGGCGCGCCGATGTATAATTTCACCATTCCCAGCCAGCTCAAGGCATGGCTCGACCGGCTCGGCGTGCCCGGCGTGACCTTCAAATATAGCGAGAAGGGCCCCGAAGGCCTTGCCGGCAGGCGCAAGGTCGTGGTCGCATCGGCACGCGGCGGCGCATATTCGACCGACCAGATGGCGGAGAACCAGGAAAGCCTGCTGACCACCTTCTTCGGCTTCATCGGCGTGGACGATCTGCACTTCGTCCGCGTCGAGAAGGCGGGGTTCGGGCCCGACGCGATCGAACAGGGCATGAATGCGGCGAAGCAGGAAATCGCCAAGCTATAAGGCACCATCACTGGGGCGGGACATTCTACCAAGGATGCCCCGCCCCAACGACCAACCCGTCCTCGTCCCCATCCTTGGCGACCAGCTGACCCGCGACCTTGCCAGTCTTCGCGGGCGGACCAAGGACGATACCGTCATCCTGATGATGGAGGTGTGGGACGAGGCGACCTATGTCCGCCATCACCAGCAGAAGATCGCGTTGATCTTTTCCGCCATGCGTCATTTCGCTGCGGAATTGCGCAATGCGGGCTGGAGCGTCGACTACACCGAACTCGGCGATCCGGACAATGCGGGCAACTTCACCGGTGAGGTCGCGCGCGCGATTGAACGGCACGACCCACGGCTGGTCAGCGTAGTCGAAGCGGGCGAATGGCGCGTCAGGCAGGACATCGAGCAATGGGCAGACAAGTTCGCCGGCGATGTCGAGATCCTGCGCGACGACCGCTTCATCTGCACCCAGGCCGAGTTCGACGAGTGGGCGCAGGATCGCAAGACGCTCCGCATGGAATTCTTCTATCGCGAAATGCGCCGCAAGACCGGGCTGCTGGTGGACGAGGACGGCCAGCCCGCAGGCGGCGAATGGAATTACGACAGCGAAAACCGCAAGCCGCCCAAGGAGGGCCTGGCGGTGCCTGAACGTCCCAGGTTCGCACCTGACAGCATGACGCAGGAAGTGATCGATCTGGTCTCGGAGCGCTTCGGCGATCACTTCGGGACGCTCGACGGGTTCGGCTGGCCGGTCACACGCAACGAGGCCGAGCAGGCCGCCGATGCGTTCTTCGCCGAGCGGATCGAATGCTTCGGCCCCTATCAGGACGCAATGGTCGCGGGCGAAGACGACCTGTTCCATTCGATGCTGTCGACCAGCATCAATCTCGGCCTGCTCGACCCGCTCGATCTCTGCCAGCGCGCGGAACAGGCCTATCGCGAGGGGCGCGCGCCGCTCAACAGCGTCGAGGGGTTCATCCGCCAGATCATCGGCTGGCGCGAATATGTGCGCGGGTTCTACTGGCACCAGATGCCGCACCTGCAGCGCGCCAATGCACTCGACGCGCGGCGCGGCCTGCCCGAGTTTTACTGGACCGGCGAAACCGAGATGGCCTGCCTCGCCGATTGCATCCGTTCGACCCGCGACAATGCACACGCGCATCATATCCAGCGGCTGATGGTGCTGGGCAATTTCGCGCTGCTCGCGGGGATCGAACCGCGCGCGGTGCAGGACTGGTACCTGGTGGTCTATGCCGATGCTTATGAATGGGTCGAGCTGCCCAATGTCGCGGCGATGATCCTCTATGCCGATGGCGGCAAGCTGGCGTCGAAGCCCTATGCGGCGAGCGGCAATTACATCAACAAGATGAGCAATTACTGCGCGGGCTGCACCTATTCGCCCCACAAGAAGACCGGCGACGGCGCCTGCCCCTTCAATCCGCTCTACTGGCATTTCATGGACCGCCACCGCGAGCGGCTGGAGCAGAACCACCGCATCGGGCGCATCTATGCGACGTGGGACCGCATGGGCGAGGACCGCCAGCGCGAGTATCTCGATAGCGCCGAGGCATTTCTCGACACGCTCGTACCCGCGCACCCCGGTTGGGCCCGAACGCCGTAAGCGTCGGTTCATCGCAGTTCGCGCCCTGCCCATCCTTCCGGCGCAGGATTTGCCCCCGGCGGTTCATTTGCGAGACAGGCTGGGGGCAACACCAGCCCCCGCCTGCGGCCCCGCGCCGCCCAGCCAAGCCAATTTCCAGAGAAGGGGGCTGATTGACCGCACAGGCACAATTGGGGAGAAAGCGGCCTTCCACACCCGCTGGACGGCCTGTGTCGGTTCGAATTGAAGGAGTATGAATATGACTGCCATGACCAAGAGTTCGAAGACATTCGCAGCGCTTGTCGCGCTCGCCCTCCCCCTGGCCGCCGGTGCACAGGCGCAGGAACTCGATCCGCAGGCTGGCGCGCAAAGCGCAGGCGAACCGATGACCGTTGTCGGCACCGCGCCCAGCGACCTGTCCGGCATGCCCGATGGCCCCGAAATCGAAGGCGTGATCTCGGCGCGCCAGGACAACAAGATTCAGGTTACCAGCGCTGATGGCATGCGCACCGTCGTAGCTATCAGCCCGGCCACCGAAATCCGCAGCAGCGGCGGTTTCCTCGGTCTGGACAAGGACCAGCTTACCGACGCCGACTTGCTCAATGGCCTGCCGGTCGACGTCGAAACCGTCGAATGGGCGGATCGCGGGCTGATCGCGACGAAGATCGCGCTCAAGAGCAAGCACCTCGACACCGCGCGGATGATCCATACCGGAACCGACCAGCGCTTCACCGCCAACGAGGCTGCAACCGAAGCGCTGCGCGGACGCGTCGCGAACATCGACCAGTACAACGTCAAGGGCACGACCAACGTCTATTTCGACACTGCCAAGCACAACCTTTCGCAGCAGGCGCGCTACGAACTGTGCCAGGCGGCCGAGCAGGCGAAGTCGACGGACAACGCACTGATGCTGGTGGTCGGTTACACCGATTCGGTCGGTGATTACGATTACAACCAGGAGCTGAGCGAGAAGCGCGCGGCGCGGGTGACCAATTTCCTCCAGCAGGAATGCGACTGGGCGCCCTACCGGATGCTGACCCCCACCGGCATGGCCGAGGCCGATCCGGCAGCGGACAACACCACCGAACAGGGCAAGGCGCAAAACCGCCGCGTGGCGGTGAATATTCTTGTCAGCAAGAGCGTCGACGGGATGAACTCGGGCCTCTGATCGGGCTGCGAATTCGGATCGTGCGGGGCGGGCCTTGGGTCCGCCCCGTTTCGATTCAGGCAGGCTGAGCGGCGGCGTCCTGCTGTTTGGCCAGCTTGTGCTCGTCCTCGATCATGCCGTGTTTCCAATAGCTGGACAGGTAGAGATCGGCAGGCGCGAGAGCGAGTTCGCCGCGCAGATATTCGCGCAGCTGCTTCATCCCCGAAAACTCGCACGCCGCCCATGCCGCGAGCGAACCTGCGGGCCGCGCGACATTGCGCAGCGCATCAACCAGCAGGCCCGGCCGCTGGCCCGGTTCGGGATTGACCAGCCAGACGATCTCCACCCCCTTGGGCGCAGCGATGTCCTGCCGGTCGCGTTCGTCCTGGATCTCGATCGCGGCAAACCCGCGCGCATCGGCTGGCAATCCTTCGAGATTGACCCCGATCGCCGGCAGCGCGGTCATATCGCCCGCCACGAGATAGAAATCGCGGCCTTGCGGCAACGGCTTGGGCAGGCCCGGCCCGCCCACCGCGATCCGATCCCCCGGCTGAGCCGCCAGCGCCCAGCGGGTCGCGGGTCCGGCAGCCTCGCCCCCATGCAATGCGAAGTCGATCGCGATCGCATCGTCGGCTTGGTGGCGGATGGTATAGGTGCGGATGACGGGTTTGCTGGTCTCAGTGGCCGGGGCGAGCATGAGCTTCACATAACCGCCCGCGAAACCGGGCGGAAACTCGGCCATCCCTGCGCCTCCGAGTGACACGCGGATCATCGAGGGCGAAAGGGTCTGGCGCGAGAGGACGGTAAGCGTCCGCGGGGAAGGTCTGCTGCTCATCCCTGTCAGTTAATGCGAATGATTCGCAAAACAAGGGTTGTCGCGAAATCTGCTTTCCCCTCGGCTGAATGTCTGCCCTACCCCTGTCGATAGACAGCTTCCGCCTGCGCCTTGAGCCAGTCCATCGCTGCGGCCCACGGCCCGTGACCATAGCTGATCCGCGCCACGCCCAACGCGGCCAGCTCGGCAGTCGTACCGCGTCCCGGCGCCCACAGCACGTTGACCGGCAGCGGCGATGCCTCGCAGATCACGCGGATCGTCGCATGGTCGCCGAGGAACGGAACGAACAGGCTGCGCGCGCCCGCTTCGGCAAAAGCTGCGGCGCGTGTCAGCACGTCTTCGACCAAGGCAGGAGTGTGCTCCTTAGGCTCGCGTCCGAGATAGACGTCGGTGCGCGCATTGACGTGAATGCCGGTGCCGGCCGCGGCGGCAATCCGCTCTGCCGCCTGCGCCACCGGGAGCAGCGCGGTTTCGCCGGGCATGCGGTCTTCCATATTGATCGCGCTCGCACCCACATCGCGCGCCGTGCCCACCGACTTGCCGACCGCGGCGGGCGTATCGCCATAGCCGGCCTCCATGTCGATGCTCACCGGCAGGTCGGTGACCGAAAGGATGCCGGTGAGGTTTTCGAGCG
Source organism: Qipengyuania sp. SS22 (assembly GCF_025736935.1). NCBI lineage: Bacteria > Pseudomonadati > Pseudomonadota > Alphaproteobacteria > Sphingomonadales > Erythrobacteraceae > Qipengyuania > Qipengyuania sp. SS22. Next base: position 1,446,219 of record NZ_CP107048.1, read on the forward strand.
CGATCTCGAGCGGGAGCGTCTCCCCATCGCTGAACCCGTTGGCCTCGGCCACGCCCCAGCTGCCCGTCGCGATGGCTTTCGCCCCCGCGCCAGCCACGGCGCGGGCGCTGCCGGCGTCCCAGATATTGTACAGCACCAGCGGGTCGCCCGGCACATGCAGCGCGGTGAATGCGTCGATCCTGTCCATCACTTGGTCTCCCGCTCGAGCAGTTCGCGCTTGATGTCCTGCCCGTAGGCATAACCGCCCAGATCGCCGCCCTTGCGCACCACGCGGTGGCACGGGATCAGCACCGCGACATTGTTGCGCGCATTGGCGCTGCCCGCGGCGCGCACCGCCTTGGGGTTGCCCGCGGCAGCGGCGATCTCGGCATAGGTTCGCGTTTCGCCCGGCGGGATCGCGCGCAGCGCTTCCCAGCATGCTTCCTGGAAGGCGGTGCCTTTCACATCGAGCGGGATATGCGCGAAATCGCCCGGTGCCTCGACGCTGGCGACCACGTCGGCGAGCAGTTTGCCGAAGGCCGCGCCGCCTTCGACCAGATCGGCCCCGGGGAAGCGCCGGCGCAATTCGCTGTCGTCCTCGCCGAAGGACAGGCGGCATACGCCCTTGTCGGTCGCCGCGACCAGCATCGGACCCATCGTGGTGTCGACCACCGCCCAGTGGATCGTCACCCCTGCCCCGCCATTGGCCCATGCGCTTGCCGTCATGCCCAGCCGTCCTTTCGTATTCTCGTAAAAGCGCGAGGCCGACCCATAGCCCGCCTCGTAGATCGCGCCGGTCACGCTTTCGCCCTCCGATAGCGCGTCGCGTGCGCGTTCCTCGCGCAAGGCGCGGGCATAGGCGGCGGGCGAGAGACCGATGGCGCGCTTGAACACCCGCTGGAAATGCGCAGGCGAATAGCCGGTAAGCTGCGCCAGCGCGGTCAGCGGGGGCGCATCCTCGGCCTGGCGGATCTCGTCGATCGCCGCGAGCACTGCCGCCTCGTCACGCCCGACATCGTCGGGCCGGCACCGCTTGCAGGCGCGCAAGCCCGCAGTCCGCGCCTGCGCACCATCGACAAAGAAGCGCACATTGCCGCGATCCGGGTGACGCGCGGCGCAGGACGGGCGGCAATAGATACCCGTCGTCAGCACGCCGGTGACAAAGCGCCCGTCGAAGCTGCGATCGCGCCGCTTAACCGCCGCCCAGGCGATATTCTCGGAGATGGCATCAGTCATGGTCGGCCCCATCATAGCGCTCGATCCGCGCTGCGAAACAGCCATGCATCGCATTGTGCGCATCGATATAGGCGACCCTGTCATCGGCCAACAGTTCGCGGACGACCCGGTCGACATCGTCCTGCAGCGCCAGCGAGGCGGTGTGGAGACAGCCGCGGGCATCGTAGCCGCGCAGCGCAATCGGCCGGCCGCGCAGGATCGGCGGCAGTTCGTCGATATAGTCCGCCGCTTCGCGCGCATCCTTGCGCACATAGATCGCAAAGGCATTGCGATAGGGAGTGTCGACCGCGTGGTTGGTGAAATGGGTGAGGACCAGTTCATCGCCCGGATCCGCATCGCGCAGGCTCACCCGGCAGGGATAGCGCCCCTCCTCCCCCGCGATTACCTTGTGCGTGAGCGACTGCGCTAGTGCTGCTTCGTCGCTGGCGAAAAGCCCGGCGAACTGGCCGGGCTCGAGGCCGTGGATACGATAGGTCATCGATGGCTCCTTGCCGAACTCTCCGCAGCCTTCTGCCCATGCCGCCGCTGGCGGGCATCCCGCGGCTTGCGGTCAAAGCGAATGATCGTCACAAGACCGCCCGATGGGACGCATTCCAACCTTGCTCGCCGCGCTGTTCGCGCTGCTCGTACCGGTGCTGGCGCAGGCCGAACCGGCGGATATCGATGCCGCTGCCCGCGGCGTGGTGCGCGTGGTCATCATCGGCGAGGATGGCGAGGAACTGGTCCCGATCAGCCACGGCACCGGCTTTGCAGTCGCGGGCGACAAGGTGGTGACCAATGCACATGTGCTGCGCGACGCCTTGCGCGATGACGCGCTGCGGATCGGCATCATCCCCAACGGTGGCGGCGAGGCGGTATATGGCCAGCCGATCGCGGTCAGCCCGCGCAACGACCTTGCATTGATCCGCATCACCGGCGCCTTGCGGCTGCCCCCGCTGGCGCTGGCCGGCGGCGTCCCGCCCGATAGCGGCGAAGTGACCAGCGTCGGCTATCCGATGAATGTCGACCGCGCGCAGGGACTGGACCTGAGCGACATCTTCCGCAGCCAGCCCCCGGTCAAGAGCCGCGGCTATGTCTCGGGCGCGCGGCCCAGCCGCCAGTTCGACACCATCCTGCACACCGCACCGATCGCGCGTGGCAATTCGGGTGGCCCGCTGCTCGACCCGTGCGGCCGCGTGGTCGGGGTCAACAGCTTCGGCGCAGACAATGACGGCGGCGATGCCGAGTTCTTCTTCGCGGTTTCCAATCGCGAACTGCTGCCCTTCCTGCGCGCCAATGATGTCGAACCGCGCGTCAACGGCAGCACCTGCCGGTCGATGGCCGATCTCGACGAGGCCGAGCGCGAGCGGCTGCAGCGCGAACAGATGGCCGCGCGCGCCGATATGGCGCAGCGCTCCGAAGTGCAGCGGAGCAAGCGCGAGCGCGCGCTGCTCGAGGCCGAACAAGGCGTAATCGTCGAGCGCGAGGACCGCGTGTTCCTCGCCTTCGTGCTGCTGCTGGTCGCCTTTGGCCTCGGCCAGTGGGCGCTGACGTTATCGCGCGCCGAGCCGCGCGACGACAAGCGACTGCGGCTGGTCGGCGCGGCGACGCTGGTGGTCGTGCTGGTGGCGCTGGCCGCCTATCTCACTCGCCCCGGCCTCGACGAGATCGACCGCCGCGTCGCCGCCGCCATGGCCGATGACGCGGACGATTCCGCAGGCGGCGACACATCCGCGACCGGCGCGGCGGCGCTGCTGTGCAGGCTGGTTCCCGAACGCAGCCGCGTGACCAGCGCCAAGGTCGAGGATATCGAGTTCGACTGGACCGCCGATGGCTGCGTCAACACGCGCACGCAATACGGCTTTGCCGGGGGCAGCTGGAGCCGGGTCTTCGTGCCCAATTCCGAAGACGCGGTATCGGTCAACAGCTTCGACCCCGACCGCCGCATCTTCCGCACCGAACGCTATCTCCTCCCGCGCGGTGCGATGAGCGAAGCGCGCGAGGCACGCGGCAAGTATTCAGCGCCCGAATGCGGGAGCGACAATGCCGCTGCGTTGCTCGGCGAACTGCAAGGCGAAGTGCTGGCCCAGCTTCCGCGTGAAGCGAACGAGCGGCTGGTTTACGAATGTAGCGCGCGGAGGTAGAAGGTGGACCTTCTCCTCCAATATTCTTGACTTGAATACTCTGTCGACCTCATTGTTTCTCTCCACGAGGGGGAAAACATGTGAGCGAAGAAAAGATTTTTTTTGACAATGGCCACGTCAAAGTGACCAATTCTCGATTTATCGTCGCAGAACAAACGCATGCAATGAATGGTGTGACATCAGTTGCGAGCCATCGGCAAGACCCCAACAGAACCGGTCTCGTTGTTGGCCTACTTCTCGGCGTCCTTATGATATTTTTTGGTGCGTTCCTCATCGGCTTTTTAGTCGCTGCCGTCTGCGGCTTTTCGCTATACAAACAGAAAGCCACACACGCTGTTGTCCTACGAAGTTCGTCAGGAGAGACTGAGGCTTTGTCCAGTACTGATGGTACGTTTATCAAAGACGTCGTCACCGCATTGAACGACGCGATCGTACATCGCAATTAGGCCGCCAGCGGTTCGCCGGTCAGCGTGATGCGGTGCATCTCGCGGGCGTGGCCCTGGTAGTCGTTCATCGCCAGGTGCCAGGTGGTGCGGTTGTCCCAGATCGCCACCGCGCCCGGTTCCCACGCCACGCGGCAGGTGTTCTCCGCCGCGGTCGCCGCATCGCACAGCCGCTGGAGCAGCGGCAGGCTTTCCTCGCGCGACTTCCCGACGATATGCATGGTGAAAGCGCTGTTCACATAGAGCAGCTTGCGCCCCGTCTGCGGGTGGCGGATCACGATCGGATGCGTCGCGCCGGTCTTGAGCGCCTGGCCGCGCAGGTCGCTGCCCATGTCGGTATTCGCGTAGAGACCGCCCTCGTCATAGATATGGTCGGCGGTATGGAACGCCTCGAGCCCTTCGATCTCGGCCTTGAGATCGTCGGGCAACGCGTCATAGGCTTCGCCCATATGCGCCCATAGCGTGTCGCCGCCGCTGGGCGGCAGCGTCCGCGCGACGAGGATCGAACCCATCGCGGGCACCTGGTCGTAGGAATGGTCGGTGTGCCACCCCCCGCCGATATTGGTGACCTGGTCGGCGCGCTTGCGGACCACGGCGATCTCGGGATGCTGCTCGGTCAGCGGGAAGTAATTGTTGATGTCGATCCCGCCCCAGCGCCGGGCGAAAGCGATATGCGCCTCGGGCGTGAAATCGTCCTGCCCGCGAAACAGCGCAACACCGTGCGTATAGATCGCCTGCTTGATCGCAGTGAGCGTATCGCCCTCCGCCTCGGCCAGATTCACATCCTCGACTTCGACCCCGCATTTGGGGGCCAGTGGCACCATTCTCATCGCTCTCTCCCGCGTGACTGGTTTTGTTATGCCACCTATCCTACGCAGCGTGCACCAAGAGTCCAGTGCGGCGGTCCGGAGTCGGCTTGCCATTGCGAGGGGGCTTTGCTAGGCGCGCGCCGACCTTGCCGGGGTGACTCTCGTTCGCCCGCGACCGGCCTGGATCGCACAGACTTTTCTTCCGGACCCGAGAGGACCTCAAGCGCGTGGATATTTCCGCCGGTATTCAGGCTAGCCTGGCAGGGCGTTACGCTTCGGCCCTGTTCGACCTCGCTAGCGAAAACGGAACCGTGACCGCGGTCGAAACGGACCTCGACAAGATCGAGGCCGCGCTCGCCGAATCGGCCGAGCTCGCCGCTGTCACCACCAACCCCAAGGTTTCGCGCAGCGACGCCAAAAAGGCGCTGTGGGGCGTTTCGGCGATCCTCGGCGTGTCCGAGCTGACGCAGAACTTCCTCGGCGTGCTGGCGCATAACCGCCGGCTGAACCAGCTGCCGAAAGTGATCCGCGCCTTCCGCGCGATCGCCGCCGCGCAGCGCGGTGAAGTCACCGCCGAAGTGACCAGCGCGCATGCGCTGACCGATGCGCAGCTGGCCGATCTCAAGGCCAAGTTGACTGCCCGCGAAGGCCGCACCGTCAAGCTTTCCACGAAGGTCGAGCCCGATCTGCTCGGCGGCCTCGTCGTCACCATCGGCTCGAAGCGCATCGACGCCTCGATCCGCACCCGTCTCAATTCGCTTTCGCAAGCCATGAAGGCTTAAAGGACACACATCATGGATATCCGCGCCGCAGAAATCTCCAAGGTCATCAAGGACCAGATCGCCAATTTCGGAACCGAAGCCGAAGTCAGCGAAGTCGGCACCGTGCTGTCGGTGGGTGACGGTATCGCCCGCATCCACGGTCTCGACAACGTGCAGGCCGGTGAAATGATCGAATTCGCCAACGGCGTTCAGGGCATGGCGCTGAACCTCGAGGCCGACAATGTCGGCGCGGTGATCTTCGGCTCGGACCAGGAAATCGGCGAAGGCGACAGCGTCAAGCGGACCAACACCATCGTCGACGTCCCCGTCGGCAAGGGCCTGCTCGGCCGCGTGGTCGATGCGCTCGGCAACCCGATCGACGGCAAGGGCCCGATCGAATCGACCGAACGCCGCCGCGTCGAAGTGAAGGCACCGGGCATCATCCCGCGCGAATCGGTCAGCGAACCGGTGCAGTCGGGCCTCAAGGCCGTCGACGCGCTCGTTCCCGTCGGCCGCGGCCAGCGCGAACTGATCATCGGCGACCGCCAGACCGGCAAGTCCGCCGTCGCGATCGACACCTTCATCAACCAGAAGGAAGCCAATGCGGGCGACGACGAAGGCAAGAAGCTTTACTGCATCTATGTCGCCGTCGGCCAGAAGCGCTCGACCGTCGCGCAGATCGTCAAGCAGCTCGAAGAAAACGGCGCGATGGAATATTCGATCGTCGTCGCCGCGACCGCTTCGGAGCCCGCTCCGCTGCAGTATCTCGCACCCTACACCGGCTGCGCGATGGGCGAATTCTTCCGCGACAACGGCATGCACGCCGTGATCGTGTATGACGATCTTTCCAAGCAGGCCGTCGCCTATCGCCAGATGTCGCTGCTGCTGCGCCGCCCGCCGGGCCGCGAAGCCTATCCCGGCGACGTGTTCTACCTCCACAGCCGCCTGCTCGAGCGTGCGGCGAAGATGAGCAAGGCCGAAGGCGGCGGTTCGCTGACCGCGCTGCCGATCATCGAAACGCAGGCGGGCGACGTGTCGGCCTACATCCCGACCAACGTGATCTCGATCACCGATGGTCAGATCTTCCTCGAAACCGACCTGTTCTACCAGGGCATCCGTCCGGCGATTAACGTCGGCCTGTCGGTCAGCCGCGTCGGCGGTGCCGCGCAGACCAAGGCGATGAAGAAGGTCTCGGGCTCGATGAAGCTCGACCTCGCACAGTACCGTGAAATGGCGGCCTTCGCGCAGTTCGGCTCGGACCTCGATGCCGCGACGCAGAAGCTGCTCAACCGCGGTGCGCGCCTGACCGAGCTGCTCAAGCAGCCGCAGTTCAGCCCGATGCCGTTCGAAGAGCAGACCGTGTCGATCTTCGCCGGTACCAATGGCTACATCGACGATGTGCCGGTCAACCGCGTGACCGATTACGAAGCCCAGATGCTGAGCTTCATGCGCGCCGAACATGCCCCCGTGCTCGAAGAAATCCGCACTACGGGCAAGTTCGAAGACGACACCAAGACCAAGGTCGTCGACGCGCTCAAGGCCTTCGCGAAGCAGTTCGCCTGATCGCACGATGAGCTACACTGTCTTCGCCACCATCCGGGTCAAGTCGGAGCATATGGAGGCCGCTTGCCAAGCGGTGGCCGCCATCGTGCCGATGACCCGTGGCGAAGATGGTTGCATCGCGTTCGAGCCGCGCCGCGCCGCGGACGGTTCGAGCACGATCATGATTTTCGAAGAGTGGGCGGATCGCGATGCATTCGATTTCCATCACGCTCAGGAATACACCAAGGACGTCTTCGCTCGATACGAAAACTGGCTCGCTAGCGCGCCGGAACTCGTCGAAGTGAAGTCGCTGGAAGGCTGAACGAACATGGCTAGCCTCAAAGAACTCAAGGGCCGTATCAACTCGGTCAAGTCGACCCAGAAGATCACCAAGGCCAAGCAGATGGTCGCGGCTGCGAAGCTGCGCCGGGCGCAGGCCGCGGCCGAAGCTGCGCGTCCCTATGCCGAACGGCTGTCAGGCGTGATGGCATCGCTGGCCGGCAAGGTCAGCGGCGACAGCGCTCCGCGCCTGCTGCGCGGCACGGGTTCGGACAAGCGCCACCTGCTGGTGGTGGTCAACACCGACAAGGGCCTGTGCGGCGGTCTCAACGCCAACATCGTCAAGGCCGCCAAGGTCAAGGCACGTGCGCTGATCGCAGAGGGCAAGGAAGTGCGCTTCTACCTCGTCGGCAAGAAGGGCCGCGCCCCGATCAAGCGCGACTATGCCGAACGGATCGAAAAGTGGTTCGACACCTCCGAAGTCCGCCAGCCGGGCTTCGAGGAAGCCGAAGCGATCGCCGACGACCTGATCGCGCGGTTCGAGCAGGGTGAATTCGATGTCGCCCATCTCGTCTACCCGATCTTCAAGTCGGCGCTGGCGCAGGACCCGACCGTGGACCAGCTGATCCCCGTCCCCTCGCCCGAAGGCGATACCGGGACCGCGGGCGATGCCGTGGTCGAATACGAGCCGGGCGAGGAAGAAATCCTCGAGGAACTGCTGCCGCGTTACGTCAAGACGCAGCTGTTCGCTTCGCTGCTGGAACGCGAGGCGTCCGAACAGGGTGCGTCGATGACCGCAATGGACAATGCCACGCGCAATGCCGGCGACCTGATCAGCAAGCTGACCATCAAGTACAACCGCAGCCGCCAGGCCGCCATCACCACCGAGTTGATCGAAATCATCGCCGGTGCGGAAGCTCTCTAAGGATCCGATGTGAACAAGCTTGCCCTCCTCCTCCCCCTCGCGCTGCTGTCTGCCTGCGGTGAAGAACCCGCCGCGCAGACCGCGCCCGAACAGGTCGTGACGCCCGAGCCGATCGAGACGCTGCCCGCGCCCGACCAGGCGCTGCTCACTGCGAAATACGCCGAAGCCTGCCCCGAAGACGAGGCGGTCAACACCGCCATGTGCAAGCGCGCCGGCATGGGTTCGCCCGATGTCGTGTGCGAATTCGGCCTCGGTGACGACGAATATCTTCGCAACAAGGCGACCCTTACTGCTGGCGAAGGCGAATGGGCCTTTGCCGATCCGGAAAATGTCTGCGTCGGCTAAGGCGCATTAAACCCCAAGTCAGGACATAGATCATGGCCACCGCACCCGTACTCAACCAATCGCCCAACGGCACCATCAGCCAGGTCATCGGCGCTGTCGTCGACGTGCAGTTCGAAGGTGAACTGCCCTCCATCCTGACCGCGCTCGAAACCAAGAACGGCGCCAACACGCTAGTCCTCGAAGTCGCGCAGCACCTCGGTGAAAACACCGTGCGTACCATCGCGATGGACGCCACCGAAGGCCTCATCCGCGGCCAGGAAGTCGTCAACACCGGCTCGCAGATTTCGGTCCCCGTCGGCCCGAAGACGCTCGGCCGCATCATGAACGTCATCGGCGAGCCGATCGACGAACGTGGCCCGGTCGGCGCCGACCAGTCGATGCCGATCCACGCCGAAGCCCCGCTGTTCGTCGACCAGTCGACCGAAGCGGCCATCCTTGTCACCGGCATCAAGGTCATCGACCTGCTCGCGCCCTATGCGCGTGGCGGTAAGATCGGCCTGTTCGGCGGTGCCGGCGTCGGCAAGACCGTGCTGATCCAGGAACTGATCAACAACATCGCCAAGGGCCATGGCGGCGTGTCCGTCTTCGCCGGCGTGGGTGAACGTACCCGCGAAGGTAACGACCTCTATCACGAATTCCTCGACGCCGGCGTTATCGCCAAGGACGCCGACGGCAATGCCATCTCGGAAGGTTCGAAGGTTGCGCTGGTGTTCGGCCAGATGAACGAACCGCCGGGCGCACGTGCCCGCGTCGCACTGTCGGGCCTGACGATGGCGGAATATTTCCGCGACGTCGAAGGCCAGGACGTGCTGTTCTTCGTCGACAACATCTTCCGCTTCACGCAGGCGGGTTCGGAAGTGTCGGCGCTGCTCGGCCGTATTCCCTCGGCCGTGGGCTACCAGCCGACGCTGTCGACCGACATGGGCAATCTGCAGGAACGCATCACCTCGACCAACAAGGGCTCGATCACCTCGGTCCAGGCCATCTACGTGCCCGCCGACGACCTTACCGACCCGGCCCCGGCGACCTCGTTTGCCCACCTCGACGCCACCACCAACCTCAACCGTGCGATTTCGGAGCTGGGCATCTACCCGGCAGTCGACCCGCTCGATTCCAGCAGCCGCGTTCTTGAACCACGCATCGTGGGCCAAGAGCACTACGAGACCGCGCGCAAGGTCCAGGAAACGCTGCAGAAGTACAAGAGCCTGCAGGACATCATCGCCATCCTGGGCATGGACGAGCTGTCGGAAGAAGATAAGCTGACCGTGGCCCGTGCGCGCAAGATCCAGAAGTTCCTGTCGCAGCCGTTCCACGTTGCCGAGGTGTTCACCAACATCCCCGGCCAGTTCGTGCAGATCGAAGATACTGTCGCTTCGTTCAAGGCAGTCGTCGACGGCGAATACGATCACCTGCCCGAAGCCGCCTTCTACATGGTCGGCGGTATCGACCAGGCGGTCGAAAAGGCCAAGAAGCTGGCCGAGGACTTGTAAGCATATGGCCCTCCACTTCGAACTCGTCACACCGGCCAAGCTGGTCCGTTCCGAAGACGTCCACATGGTGGTCGTCCCCGGCGCGGAAGGCGAATTCGGCGTGCTCGAAGGCCATGCGCCCTTCATGTCGACGATCCGCGACGGATCGGTGCAGGTCTACAAGACCGAAGGCGCCGCGCCCGAACTGGTCGAAGTCCGCGGCGGTTTCGCCGAGGTCGGCGAGAACGGCCTGACGGTCCTCGCGGAACACGTCGAGGCTTGAGGCCTGCGTCCCATACCGAACACGAAGGGCGGCCCTGCGGGGTCGCCCTTTTCGTTTGCGCGCCCTATCGCCGAAAGCGCGTGGTTTAGGCTAAAGTTTACCACGCTGCGTCACAGAGCATGGCGACAGGTGGGGGCCAGCACGCCATGAAGGCGCAAATCGTGAAGTCCAGTGATCCGCAAACCGGTTTCCGCTCGCGCGTCGACGCGGTCAGCGTGGTGCTCTTGCTGACAGTATGCGCACTGGTGATCCGCCTGCCGTTCCTGGGTGATGCCAATGCCGATATCGACGAGCAGCTCTATTCGCTGATCGGCAACGCCATGCTCGATGGCAAGCTGCCGTTCGTCGATCTGTGGGACCGCAAGCCGTTCGGCCTGTTCCTGCTTTATGCGCTGGCGCACGCGATCGGCGGCCCATCGCCGCTGGCCTACCAGCTGTTCGCGACCGGTTTCGCAGTGCTCGGCGCCATGCTCACGCGGCACCTGGCGCTGACGCTGGTCGACCGGACCGTCGCGATGGGGGCGGGTGTCCTCTACCTCATCCTCATGGCGCTATACGGCCCCCATTCGGGCCAGACCGAGATTTTCCATGTTCCCGCCATGCTCGGAATGGCAATCCTGGTGCGCGATCCCGACCATCCGCAGGCGATCCGCCGCGCGCTCGCGGCGATGCTGATCGGCGGGCTGGCGCTGCAGATCAAATATACCGTCGTGCCGCAATGTGCGTTCTTCGGCCTGTGGGCGCTGTGGGGCCAGTACCGGCGCGATCGGTCACTTGTCCGGCTCGCCGGGCTGGGCGCCGCCTTTGCCGCTCTCGGGCTGCTGCCAACGGCGCTGGTCGGCCTGTCCTATCTAGCGATCGGCGAATGGGACGCCTTCTGGTTTGCCAATTTCGTCAGCTTCTTCGACCGCCTGCCCTCCCCCGCGGGGCGTTTCTCGGCGCACTGGCTGTACCAGCTCCCGCTTGTCGCGCTCGCGGGTCTGGGGGCCTATGCGGCGCTACGGATGGGTATCCCGACCGACAAGCGCGCCTATGCCTTCTATGCCGCCTGGCTGGTCGCCTGCCTCGCCACGGTGTTCCTGCCCTCGACCGTCTATGCCTATTATTACGCCGCGCTGGTCCCGGCGACGATCCTGCTCGCGCTGCCCTTCCTCAACCGGCTGGGACCGCTGCGACTGGCGCCGATGCTGGCCGCAATCGCGATCTGCTTTTCGCTGCTCTATTACGGCACCCGAATGGATGCGACGCAGCGTTCGCGCACCGGCATGGCGCAGCTGGTGGCCACCATCAGCCCGCTGGTCGATGATAGTACGCGCTGCCTGTGGATTTTCGATGGCCCGACTGCGCTCTACCGCGAAACGGGCAGCTGCCTGCCGACGCGGTTCATCTATCCCGACCACCTCAACAATGCGCTCGAACGCGATGCGCTGGGAGTCCGGCAGATTGACGAGGTCCGCCGTATCCTGTCGCGGCAGCCGTCGGTGATCGTGACTGCGGACACTCCCTTCACTACTCAGAACGAAGAGGTGAAGCGGCTGGTGATGCGGACCGTGACGCGCGATTACGAACGCCGGATGCACACGCGTATCCGTGGCCGGACGATCTCGGTCTGGGTGCTGCGCGACCCGCCTGCCGAAGTCGATTGAGGGGTCGCCGCCGGAAGGATTTCGACAAAACGCCCCGCCCCCTTACTCCTTCATCCCGCCTTTGCGCATAAGGCGTCCACGACTCAGGAGACAGACCTTGAAACTCGTATCCGCGCTGGCCATTGCCGCTGCCATGACGCTTGCACCCCAAACGCCCGCCGCCGCGCTGGACGGCATCCCCGGCCCCGAAGAGGACAGCTACATCTGGCTCGAGGAGGCGCGCAGCGATGAAGCGCTCGACTGGGTGCGCAGCGAGAACGAACGCACGATGGATCTTATCGCGGGCGACCCGCGGTTCGACACGGTCAAGGCCGAGGCGCTGGCGATCTACGACAGCGAGGATCGCATACCCTATGTGACGATCCGCCCCGACGGTCTGTATAATTTCTGGCAGGACAAGCAGAACCCGCGCGGGCTGGTACGCCGCACCACGCTGGCCAGCTACCGCACCGACAACCCGCAGTGGGAAACCGTGCTCGATGTCGATGCGCTGGCCGAAGCCGAAGGGCGCGAATGGGTCTACAAGGGCAGCACCTGCCTGCCGCCCGCAGAGCGCATGTGCATGATCGCGCTGAGCGACGGCGGCGAAGACGCCACCGTGCTGCGCGAGTTCGACATGACCACCAAGAGCTTCGTCGAAAACGGCTTCCTGCTCGACCAGAAGAGCCAGGGCGGGATCGAATGGATCGATGCCGATACGCTGCTGGTCAGCCGCGATTTCGGCGAAGGCACGCTGACCGAGAGCCAGTATCCGCGCACATCGCGCATCTGGAAACGCGGCACCACAATCGAGGACGCGCAGGAAATCTGGCGCGGCGAGGAAGCCGATGTCTGGTCCGGCGCCACGCTGCTCCGCGACCACACCGGCACCGCGCATGGCTATTACGCCTTCCGCGCGACCAGCTTCCACGAAACCGAATATTTCTGGCAGCATGACGGCGAATGGCTGCGGCTCGACATGCCGCTCAAGGCGGCGCCCTACGGGCTGATCGACGGCCAGTTGCTGTTCTCGACCGATGTCGATTGGGACACGCAGGGGCAGACCTTCCCCGCCGACGCACTGGTGTCGGTCGATCTGGAAGCGTTCAAGGCCGATCCGAATGGTGCGACGAAAACGCTCGTCTGGGCGCCCGAGGACAAGCAGACCAAGCAAGGTGCCTCGAACACCTCCGAAAGCCTCTATGTCAGCCTGCTCGACAATGTCCGCGGCCGCGTGCTCAAGTTCGACCATGTCGATGGCGCGTGGGTCTCGAGCGAGATCGAGCTGCCCGACAATTCGACGCTCGATGTGGCTGCCGCATCGGAAGGGTCGGACGAAATCATGTATTCGGTGACCGACTTCCTCACGCCCTCGACGCTGTATTATTCGGACGGCAGCGGCGCGCCCGAAGTGATCAAGACCTCGCCCAGCTATTTCGATGCCGCGGGCATGGAGGTCGAGCAGTACGAAGCGACCAGCGCCGATGGCACGATGATCCCCTATTTCCTCGTCAAGCCGAAGGGTATGGTGATGGACGGCACCAATCCGACGCTGCTGACCGGTTACGGGGGTTTCCAAGTGCCGCGCCTGCCTTCCTATCTCGGTTCGATCGGCAAGATCTGGCTCGAGCGCGGCGGCGCCTATATCCTCGGCAATATGCGCGGCGGCGGCGAATTCGGCCCCGGCTGGCACCAGGATGCGATCCGCGAGAACAAGCAGCGCACCTGGGACGATTTCATCGCGATCGCCGAAGACGCAATCGCGCGGGGCATCACCACCGCCGACCATCTCGGTATCCAGGGCGGATCGCAGGGCGGCCTGCTGGTGGGCACTGCCTTCACGCAGCGCCCGGACCTGTTCAATGCCGCGATCGTCCAGATCCCGCTATTCGACATGCTGCGCTATCACGTGATCGGGCGCGGGGCGTCGTGGACCGGCGAGTATGGCGATCCGCGCATCGCGGAACAACGCGCCTGGATCGAACCCTATTCGCCCTATCAGAAGCTGCTCGAGAACAAGGCCTATCCGGCGCCGTTCTTCTGGGCCTCGACCGCCGATGACCGCACCCATCCCGCGCATGCGCGCAAGGGCGCCGCGCGGGTCAAGGAACTGGGGCAGGAGTATTATTACTTCGAGGACATGACCGGCGGCCATTCGGGCGGCGTGGACAATGAACAGCGTGCCAAGATTCAGGCGCTGCAGATGGTCTATCTGCTGCAGCGGCTGGCGGACTGATCAGCGCGGCCGGCGCGTCGGGGCGTGGAAATCGGGGGGCTTGTCGGCCACCCATTCCACGAACCGCGCGAGGGCCTCGTCGGCCAGCAGTTCTTCGCGGTCAGCGCCGATCCGCGCGAGCTGCGCATTGGTGAAATTGGCATGGATCGCGCGGTGGCAGATCGGGTGGAGCGGCACCGTCTCGCGCCCCTTCTTGGCCTTGGGCACGAGGTGATGCTGTTGGACCTTGCGCCCCAACGCGCGTCCGCACAGCCAGCAGCTATCGGGTTCGGCGGTCGGCGCGGTCGGTCTCCCAGCTGAACAGCTCGTCGGCACGCGGGAAATGGGCTTCGGCAAGATCGTAGTCGATCGATACGATATCCGCATCGTCGCATAACTGGAGGCCGATCACCTTCTCGCCGTCGAGTACCATCACGCCGTCGCTGATCGCCGGGTTGTTCGGCTCTCCGGCGGCGAAATTGGTCCGGACCACGCGGCTGAAAACGATATAGCGCGTCGTCCCGCTGGCAAAGGCAACCTGCGCCTCGCCCCCGCCCGAATAGGGCACGCTCGCCCAGCGGCCGCCGCGCAGGACGAGTTCGGGCGTGCTTTCGCCGAAGCGATATTCGGCTTCCCGCTCGCCCGTGCCGCAAATCGCGATCCGCTTGCCGCTGGCGACCTTGCAGGAAAATATCCGCTCTTCCTCGGGAGCGCATCCGACCGTCTTGCCAAGCGGACTGGTGGGAGCAGGTGCCGCGGCAGGCGATAGCGCGGCCGCCGGGGCCACCACCGGCTTGCCGCGCTCCCGCGCCGGTCCAGGCTCGTTTTCCGCGGTCCCGCCCCCACAGGACGCGAGCAACAGGGTGAAAACTGGCAGCGCTCTCACTTCTTCGCCGCCGCCTTTTTCTTCTTCATCGCGTCGTGAAAGCGATCCGCCCAGCCCGGTTTGACCACCTGCTCGCCGCGGACCATGCGCAGATCGCCATCGCCGACATCGCGGCTGACCGCGCTGCCCGCTGCCACGATCGCATCCGCCCCGATCCGCACCGGAGCGATCAACGCGCTGTTCGAACCGATGAAGGCGCGGTCGCCGATCACGGTCTTGTGCTTGAAGTAGCCATCGTAATTGCAGGTGATCGTGCCCGCGCCAATATTCGCGCCCGCGCCGACCTCGGCATCGCCGAGATAGGTCAGATGGCTGGCCTTGGCGCCTTCGCCCAGCGTGGCCTGCTTCATTTCGACGAAATTGCCGACGAAGCTGTCCTTCTCCATCACCGCACCGGGGCGCAGACGGGCATAGGGACCGACCGAACACCCCTCGCCCACGCGCGCGCCCTCGAGATGGCTGAAAGCGCGGATCCGCGCGCCGCTGGCAACGGTGACGCCGGGGCCGAACACGACATGCGGCTCGACCGTCACATCGGACGCGAGCGCAGTGTCCCAGCTGAAGAACACCGTTTCGGGTGCAGTCAGCGTGACGCCATCGGTCATCGCTTCCTCGCGCTTCAACTCCTG
This sequence comes from Qipengyuania sp. SS22, assembly GCF_025736935.1. Classification (NCBI taxonomy): domain Bacteria; kingdom Pseudomonadati; phylum Pseudomonadota; class Alphaproteobacteria; order Sphingomonadales; family Erythrobacteraceae; genus Qipengyuania; species Qipengyuania sp. SS22. The sequence goes on from NZ_CP107048.1 coordinate 1,461,768, forward strand.
CCATTGCGCTTCGGCTTGGGCGAGTTCGGCGCGGCTGTTGATCCCGGCGACTTCGTCCGCATCGGTCTCCACCACCTTGACCGTGTCGCCGCGTGCAATCGCCTCGGTGGCGACATCGGGGAGGTAGTATTCCCCTTGTGAGTTGTCGTTGCCGACCGCGTCGAGCAGCGGCCACATATCGTCCGAATGCGCCACGATCAGACCCGAATTGCACAGGTCGCAGGCGCGTTCGTCCGCGGTCGCATCCTTGAACTCCACCATGCGGGAAACCGTGCCATCGCCGTCGGCGATGATGCGGCCATAGGCGAGCGGATCGGTCGGACGGAAGCCCAGAACCGCGACCTTCGCACCATCGGCGAGCGCCGCGATCAGCCGTTTTACGGTCTCGCCGCGCACCATTGGGCAATCGCCGAAGCACACGAGGATATGGCCGGAAAAGCCTTCGAGCGCCTCGCGTGCCTGCAGCGCGGCGTGGGCAGTACCGAGCTGCGGTTCCTGCAAGGCGGTGGCAACGTCACGCCCTTCCAGCGCAGCGTCGAGTTGCTCGCGCTTGTCGCCGACCACCACCACCGTGCGCTTGAGATCGAGCTCGGCAAAGCTGTCGAGCAGGTGAAGCAACATCGGCCGCCCGGCGATCGGGTGCAGGACCTTATGCAGGTCGCTTTTCATGCGGGTTCCCTTGCCTGCAGCAAGGATGACGGCGGCGAATTCGCGGGAAGTGTTCATGGGCGGTGCCTTGCCACCATTCGCTTGCAGTTTGAAGAACCTTCCGCCACCGCCGCTGCCATGAGCGACCTGCCCTTTTCCATCATCGGTTTCGATCTCGACGGAACGCTGCTCGAAACCCACCGCGATCTTGGCGCGGCAGTCAATCATGCGCTGGACCTCGGCGGCTTCGCGCCGGTCCCGGCGGACCACGCCAGCGACCTCATCGGCGGCGGCGCAAAGATAATGCTGCAACGCGCGGTGGACGAGCAGGGCGGCCTGCCCGACGACGAATTCCGCAAGCTCTACAAGGCGATGCTGGCCTATTATGCGGAACACAACGCGGTCCATACGCAGGCCTATCCGCATGCGCGCGAGACGCTTGACGCGCTACGCGAGCGCGACATCGTGATGGCGGTGGTGACCAACAAGTTCGAAAGCTTCGCCCGCCAGATCCTGACCACGCTCGATCTCGCCGACTACTTCGCTGCGATCATCGGCGGCGATACCATGGGCAAGGGCCGCGCCAAGCCGGCGCCGGACCCGATCTTCGAAGCGCAACGGCGCGGCGGCGGCGGCAGCCTCGCCTTTGTCGGCGATAGCTCGTATGACGTCGCGGCAGCGCGCGCAGCCCGCGTTCCCGTAATCGGTGCGCGCTACGGTTATTGCGACAAACCGCGCGGCGAGCTGGGTGCCGATGCGGAGATCGAGTCGCTGGCGGAACTGGTTCCGGCGCTGGCTGCGCTGGGCTGAGCGGCCCGCCGCTACGGAACGGCGGCCCGCCATACCCGGTGTTGCAAGTGCGAAGCGAACGTGCCACCCAGCGCCGCGATTGACCTTTACGTAAACGACAAAGCAGGAGCAGCCCCATGAGCATCGATTTCAAGGACAAGGTAGCCATCGTAACCGGCGCAGGCGGCGGTCTGGGCCGTGAATACGCGCTCGAGCTCGGGCGCCGCGGTGCCAAGGTCGTAGTCAACGACCTCGGCGGTTCGCGTGACGGCACCGGCCATTCGGACATGGCGCTGCAGGTGGTCGAGGAAATCGAGAAGGCCGGCGGTGAAGCGGTTTCGAACGGCGGTTCGGTGACCGAGTTCGACCAGATGGAAAAGATGGTCGCCGACGCCAAGCAGAAATGGGGCGGCGTCCATGTCGTCATCAACAATGCCGGCGTGCTGCGCGACAAGACCTTCGCCAAGATGACGATGGACGATTTCGAATTCGTCGTCGACGTGCACCTCAACGGCTCGGCCAACGTCAGCAAGGCCGTGTGGGAAACCATGCGCGAGCAGGCCTATGGCCGCATCCTGATGACTGCCAGCTCGACCGGCCTGTTCGGCAATTTCGGCCAGGCCAATTACGGCGCGGCCAAGCTCGGCCTCGCCGGCCTGACCAAGACGCTCCAGCTCGAAGGCGCGAAGTACAACATCAAGGTCAACACGATCTCGCCGGTGGCGGGCACGCGCATGACCGAAGACCTCTTCCCCGAAGAAGCCTTCAAGCTGTTCGATCCGGTGAACGTGGTTCCGGCCGCGCTGTTCCTCGTCAGCGAAGACGCCCCGACCAATGCCATCGTCGGCGCGGGCGCCGGCGGCTTCCACTCGGCCTGGACCGTCATGAACGATGCAGTCTGGCTGAAGGACGAAGACCGCACGGTCGAAGGCTTTGCCGCCAACTGGGACAAGATCAGCGACTTCTCCAACCTCAAGGCCCCGCAGTCGGGCAGCGAGCAGTCGGGCGCAATCCTGACCGCGATGCAGAAGGTTACCGGCACCGGCCCGGGCAGCGCGCGCGGCTGATCTTTCCGGTCAAGTTAAAGAGAAGGGCTCGTGCTGCGGCACGGGCCCTTTTTCGTACCCGGGGGTCTTAGTTGTCGATCGCCTTGAGCAACCGTCGTTCGACGGGGGCGATGACGCCCGGCAGTTCGTGCCCGCGCTTGAGCACTTGGCCGTGTTCGCCGACCAGAGTCCACATGCCCTGCTTGTTGCGCAGTGCGGGGCGTTTCTCGATCCGGGCCTGCGGGCGTTCGGCGGCGCGGCGGAAAGCGGCGAAAACCGCGGCGTCGCGCGTGAAATCCATCGCGTAATCGCGCCATTGCCCCGCTGCGACCATCCGCCCGTAAAGGTCGAGGATGCGGGTCAGTTCCTCGCGGGTAAAGCCGATCTGCTGGGGTTGCCGCCCGGGAAACGCGACCACCGTGTCGCCAAGGAAGTTCATCAATCCTCGGTACCGCTGCGGCGGGCAGGTTCAGCGTGGGCGCGCAGCGCGTCGATCTCGGCGCGCAGCGCCCTCATCTCGGTCTCGAGCTTCTCGATGCAATCGCGGCGCGGCTCGCATGGATCGTCGCAGGGCGTGCCATAGGGGATGAATTCCTTCACCCATTCCTCTGCCGGCACCAGTGTGCTGCGCGCCTTGAGACCGATCATCGTGGCGCCCTCGGGCACTTCGTCGGTGACCACCGCATTGGCGCCGATGCGCGCGCGGCGGCCGACAGTGATCGGACCGATCACCTGCGCGCCCGAGCCGATGATCACCTCGTCCGAAATCGTCGGGTGACGCTTGCCGCCCTTGCCATTGGTCGGATTGGTCCCGCCCAGCGTGACACATTGGTAGATGGTGACATTGTCGCCGATCTCGGCGGTTTCACCGATCACCGAAAAGCCGTGATCGATAAACAGATGCTTGCCGATCGACGCGCCCGGATGGATGTCGATCGCGGTAACCATCCGGCTCCAGTGATTGACCAGCCGGGCAAGGAAAAACAGCTCGGCTTCGAACAGCCAATGCGCAACGCGGTGGTAGAATACCGCCCAGACGCCGGGATAGGTGAGCACTTCCCACCGGCTGCGGGGGGCAGGATCGCGTGCCTTCACGCTGTCGAGATAGGCGACAAGCCGTTCGAACATGGACACTATTCTCCCACCGGGTGGCGATTAAAGCAAGCGGCCCTGGTCCGGACCCTGCACCGCCTCCAACGCGTCACGCCATACAGATAGGGTTGCCGGAACCTGCCGTTCAAGGCTCAGTCGGTCGATTTCGGCGACGATTTTCTCTATCGCCGCGTAGCTGCGCTCCATCCGCGGGACCAGATAGGCAGGTGCGCCCTCGCCCAGCACGAGCCCCCGCTGCCCGGCATGCGAGAGCATGAGGTCGGTCGCCAGCGCATCGTCGGGCGGGCCGATTTCGAGCTGCAGGGCGGCGCCCATGCGGCTGCGCAAGTCGGGCAGCCCGATCTCCCACGTCTCGCCATCGACGACCAGCAACAGCGGGAAGCCGTCCTCCTGCGCGCGGTTCCAGCGGTGGAAAATCTCGGTTTCGGCAAGCCTCTGAACGCCGTCGATTACGCCCGCGGAATGACGCGCCGCGAACCAGCGCGCGAATAGCGACTTGCCCGAACGCGGCGGCCCGTGAAGGATCGCGGTGCGAAACGGCCAGTTGGCGGGCGTGCCAAGCGCTTCGGCAACCGCGCGGTTGCCCGATCCGATCACGATAGAGGACGGCTCACCTGCACCGGCGGGAATCAACGGGAGAGCGATCTGCGACGTCACCGCGCGCGGCTCAGCGACTGATGGCGAGCGCGTTGCTGCCCTGGCGAACGGTAAAGCCGCGTGCGCGCAGCGCCTCGGCCAACTGCGCGATCGACCCGGCATAGCTCACCGTCATCACCGAGGTTCCGCCGATCGCCGTGCTGCGGATGCCCGTGCTGCGCACCCCCGGGGTGCCGCGCACGGCGGACACCGCACCATCGAAGGCGGCGGCATCGGGAGTGGCCACCTGTACGGTGTAGAGCGCGACCGATCCTTCGGGCGGCGGGGTCTCGATCGGCGCGGCGGTGATCGCATCGCCGCTTTCGGTGGTCGGCTGCGAGGCGGCGGCAGCCGCGGCCTGGTCGCGCGCGCGCATCGCCCGGCCCAGTTCGAGCAGGCGCTGGAGCGCGGGGTCGAGCTCGGGCGTGCCGATATCGAGCGTGGGATCGGGCCGCAGCTTGCCATCGGCGAGCGCCAGTTCGAAAATGCGGTCGAAACGCACTACTGCGCGTTCGAGCATGGCGGGCAGTTCGGCCGGCGAAGCGGCGGTCATGTCGAACCCGTCGAGATATTCGTTGTCGGGCCCGAACCGTGCGGTGAAGGTGCCTTCGACCGGGCCGCCGGGATAGGTGTAGCGCAGGTTTGCGATCGGCACGATGACATCGGCCGCGCCGAACTGGTCGAGCGCATTGCGCCACCAGGTGCGGCTGCGGCGGCCGGTCTGTCCATAGGTCAGCAGCAGCGAATCGCCGCCCGCGCCCGCCGGGCGGACATAGTCGATCCGGCTCTGTCCCGCCTGGTATTCAGCCCAGGCGCGCTGCCATGGATTGCGCCGTTCATAGACCAACTGCGTGCCCGCAGAGACCGTCACCGGCAGCAGCAGCATGGGGGCCGAGCGCCGCGCTTCGCCTTCGGAGCCGAGATAGCGCGAGGCACGCTGGCGATCGAACACTACGCCGAGCGTGGCGATATAGCGTTTCGGTCCCAGCTGCTCGCGTTCGATGACGATGGCGGACACGAGGCCCGCGATCTGCGAATCGCTCAACTGCGGCCCGTCGAGTCGCTCCCACGCTTTGCGCTGCGCCTCTTCCCACGCCTGCGCGCGCGCTGCCGAACCGTTGTCGGCGCGGACATCGACCTCGATCCCCGAGACCTGGATGTCACTGCTCGAGGCAACCGGGGCGATCCCGCGTTCGCCGCCGACCTGCGCCCACACCGCCGCGCCCAGCGCGCATAGCGCGGCGAGGGCCAACGCCAGGATGGCAGAGCGGCGCAAGGCGGGTTGGAGGGGGATGGTTTGGCTCATGGGGAAAACAGGGCGCCTTTTGCCGAAAGGATTATGGAAATCCAAGCGCGAATGCGTAAGGCGGGTAGGATGAGTGACGAACCGCGCAGCAACAGGCCTTCCTACACCTACGAACAGGCGGGTGTTTCGATCGAAGCGGGCAATGCGCTCGTCAAGGCGATCGGTCCGCTGGTGAAGGCGACGCTGCGCCCGGGCGCCGATGGCGAAATCGGCGGCTTCGGCGGATTTTTCGATCCCAAGGCGGCGGGCTACAAGGATCCGCTGCTGGTGGCGGGCAATGATGGCGTGGGCACCAAGCTCAAGCTGGCAATCGACAGCGACCGCCATGACACAGTGGGCGTCGACCTGGTCGCCATGTGCGTCAACGACCTGATCGTCCAGGGCGCCGAACCGCTGTTCTTCCTCGACTATTTCGCCACCGGCAAGCTGGAGAACGGCGTTGCCGAACGCGTAATCGCGGGCATCGCCGAGGGCTGCAAACAGGCCGGCTGCGCGCTGATCGGCGGCGAGACGGCCGAAATGCCGGGCATGTATGCCGCGGGCGATTACGATCTGGCGGGCTTTTGCGTCGGGGCGGTCGAACGCGGCGAGCAATTGACCGGCGAACGCGTCGCGCCGGGGCATGTGCTGCTCGGCCTCGCCAGTTCGGGCGTCCATTCGAACGGCTATTCGCTTGTCCGCCGACTGGCTGCCGACAAATGCTGGAACCTCGACCGCCCCGCGATGTTCGACCGCGATCGCCTGCTGATCGACGCGCTGATCGAACCGACGCGAATCTATGTGAAGAGCCTGCTGCCGGTCGTCCGCGACGGGTTGGTGGACGCGTTGGCACATATCACCGGCGGCGGCCTGCTCGAGAATATCCCGCGTGTGCTGCCCGATGGCGCGCATGCCGAAGTCGACGCCGATGGGTGGGAACAGCCCGGCCTGATGGCGTTCCTACAGGCGCAGGGCAATATCGAGCCCGCCGAAATGGCGCGGACCTTCAATTGCGGCGTCGGCATGGTGCTGGCGGTCGAGCCCGCCAATGCCGAACTGGTCCGCAGCCGGCTGGAAGATGCGGGCGAGACGGTGCTCGCGGTGGGCCGGATCGAGGCGGGCGACAAGGGCTGCACCGTGCGCGGATCGGCCGGAACCTGGGCCGCGCGCGAGGAATGGTCGGCGACGCATAATGCCTGACGCGACCAAGGTCGCGGTCTTCGTGTCCGGCAAGGGCACCAATATGGCCGCGCTGCTCTATGCCAGCCGCCTGCCCCACGCTGCCTACGAGATTGTGCTGGTCGCGGCCAACGATCCGCAGGCCGAGGGGCTGCAACTGGCCGCAGCCGAGAGCGTGGCAACGTTTGCGCTTTCACACCGGGGCATGGCACGCGACGACCATGACGCGGCGATGGAACAGGCGGCGCGCGATGCCGGGGCCGACTATATCGTGCTGGCTGGATATATGCGAATCCTGACGCCCGGCTTCGTCGCGCGGTGGGAGGGGCGCATGCTCAACATCCATCCCTCGCTGCTGCCCAGATATCCCGGGCTCGACACGCATGCCAAGGCCATCGCGGCAGGCGATAGTCACGCCGGGGCGAGCGTCCATCTGGTGAGTGACGAGCTCGATGCCGGCGAGTTGCTTGGACAGCTGGCGGTCGCGATCTGGCCGGGCGATACGCCCGAGAAGCTCGCCAACCGCGTGCGTGTGGCCGAACACCAGCTCTATCCTCAAGTCCTCAGCGAGTACGTTTCGCGCGGGAATGATCCGCAATGGCTGCTCGAGCGCGTGCGCGAACGCGCGCTGGCGCTGCCGCAAACGCATGAGCGCGAGAGCCATGGCGCGCCGGGTTTCCGCGTGGGGACGGAGAAATCGGGCAAGTTCTTCGCCTATTTCTCCGACCAGCATCACGGCACGCCGCATATCTCGCTGCTGGTCAAATGCTCGGGGCTGGATGAGCTGGAGAACTTGGTCGAGGCGCAGCCGCAGGCCTATCACAAGCCCGCCTATTACGGCGCGAGCGGGTGGATCGGCGTGATCCTCAACCGTCCGGGAGTCGATTGGGACACTGTCGCCGACTGGTTGCAGCGCAGTTGGCGGGCGGTCGCGCCGAAAGGCGCCACCCGCCTGATCGACGCGGCGGACGAGTTTTAGCTGCGGTGGGCATCCCGCCCCGCCCGCATCCGCTGGCCCGCGCGAAAGCAGCCGATTGGGCCGGGCGCGCGGTGCAGGCGCTGTGGGACAAGGGCCTGACCCCCAAACCGCCGCTGGAACCGGACTTCCTGTGGGAGGTCGGCAGCCGCGGGTTCGATCCGCAAGACGAAACGTCGCTGCGCAGCGCTGCAGAGGTCGAGGATTTCCGCGCGCGGCTGGACCAGTTGTGTGCCAGCCTGCGCGAGGACGCCGCGCTCAATGCGATGGGTCATGCGATGGCCTATGGCCAGCTGACCTCGGCCATCCGCAAGCGCCACGCGCTGGGGCGCGTCTGGCGCGAAGCCCCGCAGTTGGCGCAGACGCCCATCGCGCCGCCGATCATCGTGGTCGGCCAGATGCGCGCGGGCACCACCCGGATGCACCGCCTGCTGGCGGCCGATCCGCGGCATGCGGGCACGCGGTTCTGTAACAGCCATAACCCGGTGCCGGTCACTCCCGACTGGCGCCCTCTCAAGGCCGGTGCGGCCTTGGCGATCGCGCGCCGCATCAATCCATGGCTCGACGCGCTGCACCCCTTCGGCGCAACGCGGATCGACGAAGAAATCGGCTGGCTGGCGGGCGCGCTGTCACCCGCGACGTTCGAAGCACAGTGGCATATTCCCCGCTTCGTCGGCTGGAGCGAAGCGCGCGACCCCGCGCCCGTCTATGCCGAGTTCGCGCGTATCCTGCGGATGGACGCGGCGACGATGGACGATGCGGACCAGCCGCGCGTGCTCAAATGTCCGCAATTTTCGGAAGACCTGCCCGCGCTGCTGGCGCAATTCCCCGAGGCGCGGCTGGTGGTGACCCGGCGCGACAGCGCGGAGGTGCTCGACAGCTCTGTGTCGCTCGTCGCCAGCCAGATGGCAGTCCAGTCCGACCATGGCGATCTAGCGCGGATCGAGCGCGAATGGCAGCGCAAGCTGCGGCTGCGCGAACAACGGCTGGAGACCGCGCTGGCGGATTTTCAGGGCGCGGTCGCATGGGTCGATTTCGAGCGACTCAATGCCGATTGGCCGGGCGAGATTGCCCAGACCTATGCCGCGCTCGACCTGCCGCTGACCGATGCTGCGCTGGCCGCGATGCACCGCGAACAAAGCCGCGCGGAACACGGCAGCCATACTGCGCACAAGACCCAGCTCGCCCAGTTCGCGGCGAGTTGAAGCAGCTTAGCTGGCGCGGCGTCCCTGGCGCTGGGCAGCGAACAGCGGTCCGGTCATGCGGTCAGGCGGCCGCGTAATCTCGACCCGCGTAATCTGCGCTCCGTCGAAATATATCCGCCACATCACCGGCCCGTCGATTTCGGGCATCGAGCTGTCGATATGGCCGCGCACCAGCACTTCGTCGCCCGAATGGTCAAGCGTATCGACCTGGATCTGCGGACGGTCGGCCTGTTCGCGAAAAGCGCGGTCGGCATCGATGATCGCGGGAAGGCCTTGCAGCTTCAATCCATTGCCATCGACCAGCACCGCATCCGGGGCCAGAACCCGCGAAACAGCCTCGTAGTCGAGCGAATTCAGCCCGGCGATCACATCGCATACGGCATTCGCCCGAGCCTTGCGGTTGAGGCGTTTCTTGAACAGGAAGTGCAGCATAACGGGGACAATCCTATAACGGATTGCCCCCGCTTCAACTATCAAAAGTTATGCCCGCGGAATTAACCGCTTAAGGCAGGAATTCAGCCTACGAGCTCGGCTTCGTCGAAGAAGAAGTCGATTTCGATCTTGGCATTTTCGTCGCTGTCCGAACCGTGGACCGAATTGGCTTCGATCGATTCCGCATAGGTCTTGCGGATCGTGCCTTCGTCGGCATCGGCCGGGTTGGTCGCGCCCATCACGTCGCGGTTGCGCTTCACGGCGTCTTCGCCTTCGAGCACCTGCACGACGACCGGGCCCGAGATCATGAAATCGACCAGTTCACCGAAGAAGGGGCGTTCCTTGTGGACCGCGTAAAAGCCTTCGGCCTGTTCGCGGGTCATCTGGATGCGCTTCGAAGCGACGACGCGCAGGCCGGCTTCTTCCAGCATCTTGGTGACTGCACCGGTCAGGTTGCGGCGGGTGGCATCGGGCTTGATGATCGAAAAGGTGCGGGTAACCGCCATGGTGATTTCCTTGCGTGGATTTTTATACGGGGAGAGGAGGTCTCGCGCGCGCCCCTAGCGCCGCGCGCCCGCACGGGCAAGATTCATTCGAGGCCGTGCCCGATCGACAGCTGGGCTTCGGTGACCTCGTCCTGACGCGTGGCGGTGAAGGAAAAACTGGTCCCATCTGCGCCCTCGCCGCCGATCATCGTTACCGGGCCGCTTTCCAGCGAGGTGGCCACATCGATCCCCACTGCTTCGGCCTGCGTGCGGTAATAGGACACCATTTCCTGCGGCGTGGCATCGCTTTCCAGATTAAGCAGCACCAGCAGCCCATCGGCCTGTTCCACCCGCGTGTTGTTGGTGACGCTGGCGCCGGGATAGACTGCAAAGCCTGCGGGAAGCGCGACCGGCACCTTTTCGCCCGAGCGCATCGTCGTGGTGGTGCCATCGCCATCGGTATGGCGCGCGCTGGTTTCACCGGTCCGGGCATCGATATCGTAGGAGCCGCGCGGCTGGGCGCCGTCACCCGCCGACGCGCCCTCGGGGTCATCCGCATCGCCGCCACAACCGCCTAGCGCGAGCGCGGCAGCACTGAAAGCGGCAAGGCGGGCGGCATGCGGGCTGCGGGTCATACCCAATCGACCCACGAAGCGCCGAAGGGTTCCGTCAGCGCCCTTCGCGCCAGGCACCGTTTTCGTCCTGCTTGTTGATGCGGTTGTCGATCTGATCGTCTTGCGCGAAGCGCCGCCACAGTTCGGCAGCGGCATCGCGCTGCGTGCCGTCGAACAAGAGCAGCACGCGGTCGAACCCCAGCGCGTCGTCGCGCCACTGGCCATCGGCGATCAGCGCCATGCGCGCATCATTGGGTGCGGCGCAATCCGCCGACAGCAGGATCGGCTGGTGTGCCTCATGCGGTCCGCCGGCCATGCCATTGGCGAGGAAAGTCCCCCCGCCCTGCTCCCAAAGCAGCTTGCCGAGCTGGCCACGCTGCGCCTCGTCGCCGCTTACTACCAACAGGCGCTCGCCCGCCTGCAACACCTTGCGCGCCAGCTTGGCGGTGGTGACATCGACCGGATCGCGGCTGAGCTGGTAGAAATCGACGCGGGTGGCGGTCATTCCTGGCCTGCCGCTTCGCTGCCTGCCGCCGGCTTGTTCCGGCGGCATTTGTCCGAGCAGTATTTCACCCCGTCCCAGTCACGCGCCCATTTCTTGCGCCAGGTGAAATCGAAGCCGCAGGTCAGGCAGGTCTTGCTGGGCAGATCGCCCATCCGCCGCATCTTGCCACTGCCCTTGCCCTTGGCCACGACTGCCGTCAGCCCTCCAGCGTGTCGCGGACGAAGCGATCGATCAGGCGTACGCCATAGCCGGTTGCGCCCTTGCCCCAGGTGCGGCCGGGTTTGTCCGACCAGACCATTCCCGCAACATCGACATGCGCCCACGGCGTACCGTTGACGATGAAGCGCTGGAGGAACTGTGCTGCGGTGATCGAACCTGCGCCCTTGCCGCCGATGTTCTTCATGTCGGCGATCGGCGAATTGATCAGCTTGTCGTATGCGGGGCCGATCGGCATCCGCCAGTTGCGGTCGCCCGTGCTTTCGCCCGCGGCGTGGAGGTCCTGCGCAAGCTGGTCGTCATTGGAAAAGACGCCGGCGAATTCGTTACCCAGCGCAACGATGATCGCGCCGGTCAGCGTGGCGAAATCGATGATCCGCGCGGGCTGGAACTCTTCCTGCGTCCAGTGCAGTGCATCGGCCAGCACCAGCCGTCCTTCGGCATCGGTGTTGAGCACTTCGATGGTCTGACCGCTCATGCTGGTGACCACGTCGCCCGGACGCTGCGCCTTGCCGTCGGGCATGTTCTCGACGAGGCCCATCACGCCGACGACATTGACCTTGGCCTTGCGGCTGGCGAGCGTGAGCATTGCCCCGGCGACCGCACCGGCGCCGCCCATGTCCCATTTCATGTCTTCCATGCCCGGTCCCGGCTTGATCGAGATGCCGCCGGTATCGAAGGTCACGCCCTTGCCGACAAAGGCCGTCGGTGCCGCATCCGCCGCGCCGCCGTTCCAGCGGATCGCGAGGATGCGCGATTCGCGTTCGGAACCCAGACCGACGCCGAGCAGCGAGCCCATGCCGAGCCGTTCCATTTCGGCTTCATCGAGCACGACCAGTTCCACGCCGGTCCCGGCGAAGCGATTCTGGCACCGCGTCACGAAGCTTTCGGGGTAGAGGATATTGGCCGGTTCGGTGATGAGTTCGCGGGTGAATTCGACGCCGGTCGCGACATGCGCCATGTCGTCCCAGGCCGCCTTGGCGCCCTCGGGCGCGCCAACCACGATAATTTTGCCGAGCGTGATCTTCTGCTCGTCCTTCAGCTTGGTGCGGTAGATATCGTAGCGCCAGTTGCGCAGCCGCAGGCCGAGCAGGACGCACGCGGCCTCGTCACCCGACAGCCCGCTGTCGGTCAGGTCCAGCACCAGTTCCACCGCACCGCTCGCCTGGTATTTCGCTGCCAGCGCCGCGCCGGCCTTCTCGAGATTGGCGAGGCGTGCTTCGTCGTTCCGGTCACCGGCACCCGCCAGCGCCAGTTGCAGCACCTGACCATCGCGTTCGACGAAGCCTTCGAAGACCTGCCCAGCAGTGCCCTTGAAGCGCGCAGAGGCCATGCCTTCGACCAGCGATTTTTCGAGGCCGGCGGGAACCTTGCCCTTGTCGGTGACTTGCGCAACAAGGCGCACATCCTGCGGACGGGACTGGCTGAACTGAATTTGCATGCGATCTCCGGAATCTTTTCTGGTCGGGACGGCGCGGCCCGCGCGCGTCCTGCAAGGATGGCGATTGCGATTAGGCGTGGCCGGTGCGATAGGCAAGCCATGCTCCCGCCTGCCGAGCCAGCCCCGCACTTCTGCCGGGAGGCCCTCCGACCCGTGACTTTGACCGCAACCGCGCTGGTGCTGCTGGCGGCCACCCCGCTTGCCGCGCAGGATGCTGCCGACACCGTGGGCACGGTGGTCGATCCGCAAGGCGAGCCCGGCACGGCGCTGCCCGCCCAGCCGACTGTCGATACGGCCGAGGATGCCGATGCGCTGCTGACCGTGCCGGATCCCAATGTCGGGCTCGACGCTCCGCCTGCACCGACCGGCGACGATGGTGTGAACGCCGCAGGCAATCGCGAGATCGCGTTCGAATCCGATATTATCGAATATGGCGCCGACAGCCAGCAGGTCACCGCCAGCGGCAATGTTGTGCTGCGCAGCGGCGACCGCTCGCTCCGCGCCGATTCGGTGACCTGGAACCAGCAGACCGGAGTGATCACTGCCAGCGGGCGCGTGCGCTTCGTCGACGAGAACGGCAACCAGCTGTTTTCCGAACGCATCGAACTGACCGACGAGTTTGAAGCCGGCGCGATGGAGAACCTCCTGCTCGCGCTGCGGCAGGGTGGCCGTCTCGCCGCCAATCGCGGCATGCGCGAAAGCGATGGCACGGTCTCGCTCGAGGACGCTGCCTATAGCGGATGCTCGGTCGTTACGCCTGCCGGTTGCCCGCGTGATCCCAGCTGGCGGATCACCGCTCAGCGAGTGGTGTATAATCCCGACGATCGCCGGATCGAATTTTCGGGCGCCTTTCTCGAACTGTTCGGCGCGCGCATCCTGCCGTTGCCGGGGCTGACCATCCGTACCGATGGCGGCGCGGTTTCGGGCTTTCTCGTCCCCGACCTGCGTTTCTCCGAGAGCAATGGCGTCGAGGTATCGGGTAGCTATTACCTGCGTTTTGCCGACAATCGCGATCTCACGCTCACCACGCATATCTATACCGATGCGGCGCCAATGGTAGCGGGGCAATGGCGCCACCTTACCGACAGCGGCGCCTATCAGATAACCGGCTACGCCACCCATTCGCAGCGCATCTCCACGCTTACCGGCGTTTCGAACAGCGCCGAGGAATTTCGCGGCTATATCTTCGCCAACGGCAAATTCCAGATCGCGCCCGACTGGAGCGTGACCGGATCGATCCGCCGCACGACCGACCGCACCTTCCTGCGCCGCTACGACCTCAGCCGCGACGACCGGCTACGCTCGACGGTCGAGCTCGAGCGGGTCGGCAAGAACACCTATTTCTCGCTCGCCGGCTGGGCCACGCAGACGCTGCGGCTCGACCAGCCGCAGGGCGAGGTGCCGCTGGCGCTGCCCGTGCTCGACGCGCGCTGGCGCCCCGAGGACCAGATTCTCGGCGGGCAGCTCGAACTGCAGGCCAATACGCTCGCGATTACTCGCGACATGGGGCAGGACACGCAGCGCGCCCTTGCCCGCGCGCAATGGGATTTGCGGCGCGTCACCGGGCTGGGCCAGGTGGTCACGCTGACCGGCATGCTGCGCGGCGATGTCTATCATTCGGACGAGAACTACCTCACCAGCACCGCCAGCTATCGCGGCAATCTCGGCTGGGAATATCGCGGCGTGGCGCTGGGCGCGCTCGACGTGCAATGGCCCTTTGTCGGCGAGGCTTTCGGCGGGACGCAGGTGTTTACCCCGCGCGTGCAATTCGTCGCCACCCCTCCGATCAAGAACCTCGCCATCCCCAACGAGGATGCGCGCGCGATCGATCTGGAGGATTCCAATCTTTTCGCGCTCAACCGCTTCCCCGGCTACGATCGGGTCGAGGACGGTGCGCGGGTCACCTATGGTTTCGACTGGGCGCTGCGCATCCCCGACTGGGAACTGAAGACCAATGTCGGGCAATCCTACCGTCTCGACAGCGACCGCGACATCCTGCCGGTGGGGACCGGCCTGTCCGAGCGGTTTTCCGATTTCGTCGGCCGGACCGAGGTTCGGTACAAGGACTTCCTGAAGTTCACCCATCGCTTCCGTCTGGACAAGGACAATCTGGCGATCCGCCGGAACGAGATCGACGCCACCGTCGGGTCGCGCCGCACCTATGCCGAGATCGGCTACGTGCGGCTCGACCGCGACATCACGCAGGTCGAGGATTTGCAGGATCGCGAGGAATTGCGCGGCGCGGTGCGCGTGGCTTTCGCCAATTACTGGTCGGTGTTCGGGTCGGGCGTATTCAACCTGACCAATCGTGAAGAGGACCCGACGCTGTCCTCCGATGGCTTCGATCCGATCCGCACGCGCCTCGGCATTGCCTATCAGGACGATTGCCTCGAACTGGGCGTGACCTGGCGGCGCGACTACATCACTTCGGGCGATGCCGAGCGCGGCGATACCTTCCAATTCTATTTCAGCCTGAGAAATCTGGGCTTCCGCTAGGCTGTGCAATTGGCAGCTTGGACCAAACGCGCTATCCGGCGCGCGATTATCAGCTTTGGTTAAGCCGCAGCCCGCCAGGGCAGGCGGCATATTCGGGTATCGAGACGATGCCGCAAAACAGGTTCGACACGTGACTGCAAAGATGATTTCCCGACTGCTTTCGATCGCCGCCGCAACCGGTCTCGCCGCTGCGCCCATTGCGGGCCAGGCCCAGCAGACCATGGCGCAAGGCGATCTGCTCGGCCTGCCCAGCGACCTCAGCATGCTGCAGGACAGCGATCCCAACCGCCGCGTGGCCACTGCGGTGGTCAATGGCTTCGTGATCACCGAAACCGATATCGACCAGCGTGTTGCGTTGCTGCTCGCAGCCAACCAGCGCCCGGTCAGCGAGGAAGAGATGCTCCGCGTGCGGATGCAGGTGCTTCGCAATCTGATCGACGAAACGCTGCAGATCCAGGCTGCGATCGCGCAGGAACTCGATATTTCGCAGGCGGAGGTCGACCAGACCTATGCCCGTGTGGCAGCGCAGAACTTCAGCCAGGAACCGGGCAAGATGGACGAGTATCTCGCCTCGATCGGCTCCGCACCCCAGGCGCTCAAGCGGCAGATTACCGGCGAACTGGCGTGGAACGCGCTGCTGCGCCGTAATATCGCGCCCTTCGTCAATGTCTCGAGCGAGGAAGTCAACGAGCTGATCGAACGGCTTGAAGCTTCGCGCGGGACCGAGGAATACCGCCTTGGCGAGATTTACCTCTCGGCGACGCCCGAGACCGAAGCCGCGGTCGAGGACAATGCCAACAAGATCGTCGAGCAGCTGCGCCAAGGTGGCAGCTTCGTCGCCTATGCGCGCCAGTTCTCCGAAGCCTCGACCGCAGCGGTCGGCGGCGATCTCGGCTGGATCCAGCTTGCGCAGCTGCAGAACGCGCAGCTTGAAGCGGTTGCCGCGGAAATGAGCCCCGGCCAGCTGGTCGGCCCGATCCGCATTCCCGGCGGCTTCTCGGTCCTCTACCTGATCGACAAGCGACAGGTGCTGATGGCCGATCCGCGCGACGCAATGCTGAGCCTCAAGCAGATCCAGATCTCCTTCGATCCCGGCACCTCGCAGGCCGCCGCGCAGCAGCGCGTGGCTGCCTTTACCGAAGGTGTGCAGGGCATCCGCGGATGCGGCGATGCCGAAAATGCCGCGGCCCAGTTGGGCGCGAATGTGGTCACCAACGACCAGATCCGCGTGCGTTCGCTGCCCGAGGCACTGCAGAACATCGTTCTCCAGCTGCAGGTCGGCCAGTCGACCCCGCCGTTCGGCTCGTTCGAAGAAGGCGTGCGCGTACTGATGCTGTGCGGCCGCGACGATCCGCAGGTGGCCGCGGGTCCGAACTTCGACCAGATCATGGGCGAGCTTGAAGACGAACGCGTCGAAAAGCGCGCACAGCGTTACCTGCGCGACCTGCGCAACGACGCCTTCATCGAGTATAACTGACGCAGGCCGTGGCTCCCCTCGCCGTATCCCTTGGCGATCCGGCGGGGATCGGGCCCGAAATCATTGCCGAAAGCTGGGCGCGACGTTCCGAGAAGGGGCTCGCGCCCTTTTTCGTGGTCGGCGGCGCGCGCGTGCTCGAAGCTGCGGCACAGGCGCGCGGGCTTGAACTGACCGTCGAACGGATTGCCGAACCGGCGGACGCTGCGGCGGCCTTTGCCCGCGCATTGCCGGTCCTGGGTAGCGAGGATGGCGAGTACCGCCCCGGCGCCCCCGATGCCGATGGCGCGCGGCTGGCGCTGCATTCGCTGGTCGAAGCGACCGCGCTGGCGCGGGATGGGCGCGCGGGCGCGGTCGTCACCGCTCCCATCGCCAAGGGCGAACTGGCCAAGGTCGGGTTCGATTTTCCCGGCCAGACCGAATTCCTCGCCGCCGCCTGCGAGCTGGACCCCGACGACGCGGTAATGATGCTCGCCGGACCCAGCCTGCGCGCGGTTCCGCTGACCGTGCATTGCGCGCTGGCCGAGGTTGCGTCGCTGCTGACGCAGGACCTGATCGAACACCGCGCGCGCATCGTCCACGCCGCGCTGCGCCGCGATTTCGGGATTGCCGAGCCGCGGCTGGCGGTTTGCGGGCTCAATCCGCATGCAGGCGAAGACGGCCGTTTCGGCGACGAGGAAGTGCGGATCATCGAACCCGCCATCGCGGCGCTGCGCGCGGCAGGCCTGTCGGTCAGCGGGCCCCACCCCGCAGACGCACTGTTCACACCGCGCGCGCGCACAACCTACGATGCTGCGCTGGCGATGTATCACGACCAGGCACTGGTTCCGCTCAAGGCGCTCGATTTCGACGAAGGCGTCAATGTGACGCTCGGCCTGCCGCTGGTGCGCACCAGCCCCGATCACGGCACCGCCTTCGATATCGCCGGACAGCGCCTCGCCGATCCCGGCGCGATGATCGCAGCACTGAAAATGGCCGGCGACATGGCCGCACGGCGCGCCCGGGTTTAGCCACGGCTGAAACCTGAACCGGATCGCTTCGCTTCGCGCGCAATGACTGTATAGGACACCCGTGCCCTCACCCGACCTCCCACCCTTGCGCGAAGTCATCGCCCGCCACGGCCTCAGCGCATCGAAGGCGCTGGGCCAGAATTTCCTGTTCGACGAGCATTTGCTCGACCGGATCGCCGCGCTCCCCGGCGATCTGACCGATCGGCCCGTCCTCGAGGTCGGCCCCGGTCCGGGCGGGCTGACGCGCGCGCTGCTGCGCGCCGGGGCGCGGGTTACCGCGGTTGAAATGGACCCGCGCTGCCTGCCCGCGCTGGTCGAGCTGGAGGATGCCTTTCCCGGCCGATTGCGCGTGATCCAGGGCGACGCGCTCAAGCTCGACCATGGCGAACTGATGGGCGGCGAGCCCTTCGCCGTATTATCGAACCTGCCCTATAATGTCGGCACCGCGCTGTTCGTCCGCTGGCTCGGCGGCGAGGCGTGGCCGCCCGCATGGACCAGCCTGACGCTGATGTTCCAGCAGGAGGTCGCGCAGCGGATCGCCGCGCGGCCCGGCACCTCGGCTTATGGCCGGCTCGCGGTCCTCGCCCAGTGGCGCGCGCAGGCGAAGCTGGCGATGAAGGTCCACCGCAGCGCGTTTACCCCGCCGCCCAAGGTGATGAGCGCGATCGTCCACGTCGAACCGGGCACCATGCCCGAAGGCGTTTCCGCGCGGATGCTCGAACGCCTCACCGAAGCCGCCTTTGGCCAGCGCCGCAAGATGCTTCGCCAGAGCCTCAAGGGCGTCCCAGGCGCGGTCGCAGCCTTGGAGCAGCTGGGCATCGATTCGCAGCGCCGCGCCGAGACGCTGACGGTGGACGAGTTTACGCAGTTGGCACGCGCGCTGACCTAAGGGTCGCAATCGGGTCCAGCGAGGCGCGGAGCCTGCCCAATTGGGGCAGCGCCTCGCCTCGCCAAGCCTGTCCCGATCAGCCCTGCGCCTTCTTCTTCTGGCGCCACGCATGCAGCAGCGGTTCGGTATAGCCGCTGGGTTGTTCGACACCCTTGAAGATCAGGTCCTTCGCCGCGCTGAAGGCGGCGCCGTCCTCGTTCTCCAGCAGCGGCTGGTAGAAGGGATCGCCCGCGTTCTGCTCGTCCACCTTGGCGGCCATGCGGCGCAGGCTATCCATCACCTGGTCTTCGCCGATCACGCCGTGGAGCAGCCAGTTGGCGATGTGCTGGCTGGAAATGCGCAAGGTCGCGCGGTCTTCCATCAGCCCGACGTCGTTGATGTCGGGGACTTTGGAGCAACCGACACCCGCATCGATCCAGCGGACCACATAGCCCAGCAGGCCCTGACAATTGTTGTCGAGTTCCTCGCGGATGTCATCGTCGGACCAATTGGTGCCTTGCGCCAGCGGGATGGTGAGCAATTCGTCGAGCTTGGCCGCATCGGGCAGGCCCTTCTGGATCTCGAACACGTCCTCGCGGTGATAATGGATCGCGTGGAGCGTCGCTGCGGTCGGGCTCGGCACCCACGCGGTGTTGGCGCCGGCGCGAAGATGGCCGATCTTGTCGATCATCATCTGCCCCATCAAATCGGGCGCTGCCCACATGCCCTTGCCGATCTGCGCGCGGCCCGACAGGCCATGCGCGAGGCCGATCCCGACATTGCGCGCCTCGTAAGCCTTGAGCCAGGCGGAGTTCTTCATCTCGCCCTTGCGCATCATCGGACCGGCACGCATCGAGGTGTGGATCTCGTCGCCCGTGCGGTCGAGGAAGCCGGTGTTGATGAAGACGATACGGTCCTTCACCGCATGGATGCAGGCGGCGAGATTGGCCGAAGTGCGGCGTTCCTCGTCCATCACCCCGACCTTGATCGTGTGGCGCGGCAGGCCGAGCAGGTCTTCGACCGCATCGAACAGATCGTTGGTAAAGGCGCATTCTTCAGGCCCGTGCATCTTGGGCTTAACGATATAGATCGAGCCGCAGCGCGAATTGCCATATTGGCCCAGCCCCGCGACATCCTGCGCGCCGATGGCCGAAGTGACCACTGCATCGAGGATACCCTCGGGGATTTCCTGTCCGTCCCAGCGCATCGCCGGATTGGTCATCAGATGGCCGACATTGCGCACGAACATCAGGCTGCGTCCGGGCAGCGTATGCGCGGTTCCGTCCGCGTCCGCGAAGCTCTTGTCCCCCGCCAGCTTGCGGGTGAGCGTCTGGCCGCCCTTCTCGAAACTTTCCTGCAGGTCGCCGCGGATCACGCCGAGCCAGTTGCGATAGGCAAGCAGCTTGTCCTCGGCATCGACCGCCGCCACCGAATCCTCGCAATCGGCAATCGTGGTCAGCGCGGATTCGAGCACGATATCGGCGATGTTTGCGGGATCGCCGCTGCCCACCGGATGCGTGGCATCGAACACCACTTCGATATGCAGGCCGTTATGGCGGAAGAAGCACGAGGTCTCGTTCCAGCCGACGCATTGCGCCGGATCGGCCAGCGGGATGCCGTTGTCTTTCACATCGGCAAGATCGGCCCACTTCCTGCCATCCGCCAAGGGCACCGCCTCGTCCATGAAGCGCTTGGCTTCGGCGACCACGGCGGCGCCGCGCAGCTCGTCATAGCCGCCCGGCTGGGCTGGCGGCGCGTCGAGCGTATCGGTGCCGTAGAAAGCGTCGTAGAGGCTGCCCCAGCGCGCGTTGGCGGCGTTGAGCAGGAAGCGGGCATTGAGGATCGGCACCACCAGCTGCGGGCCGGCCATGGTGGCGATTTCGGGATCGACATTCTCGGTCCCGATGGTGAAATCGCCGGGTTCGGGGACGAGGTAGCCGATCTCATCGAGGAAGCTGCGATAGGCGGCGGCATCACGCGGCTGGCCGGCGCGCTCGACATGCCATGCGTCGATCTTGGTTTGCAGGTCGGCGCGCTTGGACAACAGCGCGGCATTGCGCGGCGCGAACCTGCCCAGCAGATCGGTGAAGCCCTGCCAGAAGGCATCGGCGTCGCGGCCCAGCGGGCCAAGCACTTCGGTATCGATGAAAGCGGCAAGCTGCGGATCGGCTTCGATTCCGGCGCGCGTCACATAATCGGTCATGGAACTCCTCGGGGGGTGTGAAAAACGGCAATGTCGGACCCGGGGAGGAGCGGCACAGTCTATGCCGCCGACCGTTGATCAATGCAAGGCGCGGGGTGGACTCGGCTAACCGCAGGATTAAGGACGTTACGCATGAAACCGGATATGCCCGCGCAAGCCCTGCTCGACACGATCAACGCCGATACGATGCTGGGACAGGTGCAGGACTGGACCGCCATCAATACCGGGACCGCCAATCTGGACGGGCTGGCCAGGATGGCGGGCGTGCTCGCCGATGCCTTCAGCACGCTCCCCGGCGAGATCGAGCTGGTCGAACCCGCGACGGTGACCGCGATCTCCGCCGAAGGGCATGAGTTTGAAAAGCCGCATGGCCGCCACATGGTGCTGCGCGTGCGCCCCGAGGCCGAGCGTCGCTTCGTTTTGACCGGGCATATGGACACCGTCTTCCCGGTCGATCACCCGTTCCAGAATACCGTCTGGCTCGACGACGAGACGATCAACGGTCCCGGCACCGCCGATATGAAGGGCGGGCTCAATGTCATCCTCCATTCGCTCATGACCTTCGAGGGGATCGATGGATCGCAGCGCGTGGGTTACGATGTGATGATCAATTCGGACGAGGAAACCGGCAGCCTCGCCAGCCGCGCGCTGATCGAGGATCTGGCGCGCGGGAAATATGCCGCGCTGACCTACGAACCCAGCGCGCTGCCCGACGGCACGCTGGCGCATGCGCGCGGCGGCACCGGCAATTATTCGATCACCTTCACGGGCAGGTCCGCGCATGCCGGACGCAACCCGCAGGGCGGACGCAATGCGATCGTCGCGGCGTCCGACCTGGTATTGCGGATCAAGGCGCTCGAAGCGGAAGACATCACCGTCAATCCGGCGAAGATCGAGGGCGGCAGCGCGAACAATGTGGTCCCCGATCTCGCCGTGCTGCGGTTCAATATCCGCCCCAAGTCGACTGACGCGATGGCACGGTTCGAGGGCGACCTCGAGGCGTTGATCACTAAGGTCGCCGCGCAGCACGACGTCGGGGTCCATCGCCATGGCGGCGTCACGCGGCCACCCAAGCCGGTCGACGCCAAGGCACAGCGCCTGTTCGACCTGGTCAAGGCCTGCGGCGCCGAGCTGGGCCAGGAGATCGGCTGGAAAAGCACCGGCGGCGTATGCGACGGCAACAATATCGCCGCCACCGGTGTGCCGGTGGTCGATACGCTGGGCGTACGCGGCGGGGCGATCCATTCCCCCGACGAATTCATGATCGTGCCGAGCCTGCGCGAACGTGCGGCGCTGTCCGCGCTGGTGCTCGCCAAGCTTTCCACCGGAGACCATCTGTGACCTTCCGCCTGCGCGCCGCGCATATCACCGACCTCGAACATCTCTACGAGATGGCCAAGCTGACCGGTGGCGGCTTCACCAATCTGCCCGCCGACCGCCAGGCGCTGACGCGCAAGCTCGAACGGGCCGAGGAAGCGTTTGGGCGGACCAATGACGATCTGGGCGACGACCAGTTCACGCTGGTGCTTGAAAATACCGACACCGGCCAGGTGCGCGGAACCTGCCAGCTGTTCAGCCAGGTCGGACAGCAATGGCCGTTCTACAGCTATCGGCTCAACACACTGACCCAGCACAGCCGCGAACTCGACCGCACGGTGCGCGCCGAACTGCTCAGCCTCGTCACCGATCTCGAAGGCTCTTCCGAAGTGGGCGGGCTGTTCCTCCACCCAGGCGAACGCGCCGGTGGGCTCGGCCTGCTGCTTGCGCGCAGCCGCTATCTCTTTGTCGCGATGCACCGCAGCCGCTTTGCTGATCGCATCATCGCCGAATTGCGCGGAGTGATCGACGACCGCGGCGGTTCGCCTTTCTGGGATGGCGTCGCGGGACGCTTCTTCGGGATGACCTTCCAGGAAGCCGACTATTTCAACGCCATCAATGGCAACCAGTTCATCGCCGACCTGATGCCCAAACACCCGGTCTATGTCGCCATGCTCGACGAAGAGGCCAAGAAGATCATCGGCGTGCCCCACCCCAGCGGCCGCGCCGCGATGCGCATGCTGGAAAACGAAGGCTTCGCCGCCGAGGGTTATGTCGATATCTTCGATGGCGGCCCGACGATGCTCGCGCGGACCGATCAGGTCCGCAGCATCCGCCAGGCGCAGCCGGGCAAGATCGCCGCGACCGATCTGGATATCGGCGAACGCGCGCTGATCGCCACGGGCACGCTCGACACTTTCCGCAGCGCCTATGGCATGCGCGAAATCGCCGAGGACGGGTCGGTATCGATCGATGCGATCTGCGCCGAAGCGCTTGGAGTTAGCGCGGGCGATGAAGTGTGGAGCGTGGCGCGATGAGCGGGCTGGTCGAAATCAATTTCGACGGGATCGTCGGCCCGACCCACAATTACGCAGGGCTCAGCCCCGGCAATATCGCCAGCGCGAGCCATCGCGGCGATGCCTCTTTCCCGCGCGCGGCGGCGCTGCAGGGCGTGGCCAAGATGCGCCGCAATATGGAGCGCGGACTGGCGCAGGGTTTCCTGCTGCCGCTGCCGCGCCCGAACCCCGTTCTGATGGAAGATCTGGCCATCGGCCCCGATACCGATCGCGCGCTGGTGGCTGCAGCGTGGTCGGCCAGCGCGATGTGGACCGCCAATGCCGCGACCGTCAGCCCCGCGCCCGATACGGCCGACGGGCGCTGCCATCTGACGCCCGCCAATCTCGTCACCATGGTCCACCGCGCGCAGGAATGGCGCGACACGCAGGCACAATTGAAGATCGCCTTTGGCGATACGCGGCATTTTGAAGTGCACGATGCCATTCCGCCCAGCTTCGGCGACGAAGGCGCGGCCAACCACATGCGGCTGTGCGAGAGCCACGACGCCCCCGGGGTCGAGGTGTTTGTCTATGGCCGACCCGGCGGACGATTTCCCGCGCGCCAGCACGAGCAGGCCAGTCGTGCGGTCGCGCGCCTCCACGGCCTCGACCCCGCGCGCTGCGTGTTCGTCGAGCAGAACCCTGCGGCCATTGCAGCGGGCGCATTCCATAATGATGTCGTCGCGGTGGCGAACCAGAACGTTCTGTTCACGCATGAACTCGCCTTCGCCGATCGCAAGGATGCCTATGAGGCGATCTTTGCCGCTTTCCCCCGCATCCATGTGGTCGAAGTCCCCGCGAGCGCGGTCAGCCTCGAGGAAGCGATCCGCACCTATCTGTTCAACGCCCAGCTGCTGACGCTGCCGAGCGGGGAGATGGCGCTGGTGGTCCCGAGCGAATGCCAGGACAGCGCAAGCGTCTGGTCATGGTGCGAAGGCATGCTCGCCTCGAACGGCCCGATCCGCCACGTCATTCCGGTCGATGTGCGCCAGTCGATGGCGAATGGCGGCGGTCCGGCCTGCCTGCGGCTGCGCGTGGTGGCCGATCCTGCCACGGTCGATGCGCGCTTCCTGCTGGACGACATGAAGGCGCAGCGAATCGAATCGGTCATCGCGGCTCACTGGCCCGCGCGGATCGAACCCGATCAGGTCGGCTCCGACGCGCTAGCCAAGGTCGTGATCGAGGCGCGAGAAGCGCTGCTTTCCGTGCTTTCGCTGGACGAACTCGCCTGAACCACGCGCCCGGGTTAAGACACTGGACCGCCGCGTCGGGCGCTTTTACACTCCTTGCGAAATTAACCACTGCATTCCGCAGCAACACGTCTGTGGCACGTGAATTGCAGGTGTAGAAGGTTAAGGGTGGAGACCAAGGCGATCGTGTTTCGGAAGGTGAAACGGCTGTTTGTGATCAAGACGCGTCTTGAGGCGTTTCTGATCATCTTCGCCCTTGCCCTCGGCGCGATGACGCGCGGCGCCCATTACACGGTCGAATATCCCGGATGGGGCGGTTATCTGCTGTTCACGGCCACGGCGGGCGCAGTGTTCCTCGGCGGCGCGAAAATCCTCGACGCGCTGCGCTACGAACGCGAGGCCGAGGCGGCCGCAGAGCGCGATCCGACTGCGGACTGAGGTCCGCCTGCTTGGCAAATTTGGAAGAAGGTGGGGGTTTCTGTTGCTAGCTACCCCCGGAGCCCCGGAATCCGCTTCTGTTGCCCGGTGGGTCCAACCGCGCTTTAGCTTTGTAAATTCAGGCCGTTAGGCCATCAAATTACGCTGCGAGAGCGAGTGCTTCGTTATCGTTGGCACTTGTGTGTTGTGAACATTTTTACGGGGTACTCAGCCCGAGCAAAACCACTGCCTTTCAGCACACGTCGATCCTAGTTCGGCCCCGTCATAATCCGCCATTTCAGCGGTTTGTGGTGGAGCCGCCGGGTACTGCCCCCGGGTCCGTTGTACCTATTACACAGCGCCATTTATCGCCATATCCCGCCGAAACGGGCAGGACCCATATAGGGCCTGCCCGCTTAATGTGAAGTGTATGCAGCCACATGCCCGCCAGATGCGGGACGGACCACGGCCCGTCCCCTGCACCGCTGGCGGGCGTCGCGCAGATTTACTTCTTCAGCGCGTCGCGGATTTCGGTCAGCAGCTCGATCTCGGTCGGACCGGCGGGTGCCGCTGCTTCCTTCTCCTCGGCCTCGGCCATGATCTTCTTGGCATAGCGGACCAGCAGGAAGATGATGAACGCCAGGATCACGAAATTGATGATCGCGGTGATGAAGGCGCCGTAACCGATCATCGCTGCGCCCGCTTCCTTGAGCGCGGCATAGTCGGTCAGCGATCCTTCATAACCTTCGGGCGTGGTCAGGAGGATGAAATAGCTGGAGAAATCGGCCCCGCCGAACAGCGCGCCGACTACCGGCATGATAACCTCGTCGGTTAGCGATGCGACAATCGTGCCGAAAGCACCGGCGATGATGACCGCCACGGCGAGATCGACGACGTTGCCCTTGGCGATAAAATCCTTGAAATCTTTTAACATGCAGCAGCCCCTGTTTACCATCGTAGTCGTCGGAGTTTCTGCCACCGACGCCGCCGGACGACAAGATCGTGTTAATCTTGAAAGGTGGGAAAGGTGTGCTATCTAGACAAGACACGTTTACCACAAGAGGGATTTTGCATGAACCGCTTGGCTGCTTTTCGCACCTCCATCGTCGCTGCCGCCGCGCTGGCCCTGTCGGCCTGCGGGATCAACTCGGTGCCCGCGGCCGAGGAGACCGCGAAGGCCAAATGGGCCGATGTCGAGGCCGCGTTCCAGGAACGCGCGAACCTCGTGCCCAATCTCGAGCAGATCGTGATGAGCTCGGCTGAGCAGGAGCGCGATACGCTCGAAGCGGTGGTGCAGGCGCGCGCTTCGGCCACCCGCCCCGAAATCCAGATCGATGGCGACGATCTCGGCGATGCCGAGAAGATGACGCAGTATCAGGAAGCGCAGAACACCTTCGGCGGCGCGCTGTCGCGCCTGATGGCCAATGTCGAAGCCTATCCCGAACTGCGCAGCCAGGAAAACTTCGGCCGCTTCATGACGCAGATCGAAGGCCAGGAGAACCGCATCCGCGTCGCGATCCGCGACTATAACGAGGCGGTCCGCCAGTATAACACCACGATCCGCACCTTCCCCGACACAATCGGCGCGAACATCATCCACGGCGCCGAACCGATGGTCCCCTACCAGGCAGTCACCGAAGGCGCCGAAACCGCGCCCGAGCTGAACATGCGCTCGGATAGCGACGCCGCGAACTGAGCGGCGCTGCGATGCGCACACTCATTCTTCGCCTGATCCTGCCGCTGGCGGCGGGGCTCGGCCTCCTCGGAGGTCTTGCCCTGCCCGCCGCCGCACAGACTTTTCCCGAGCGCGGGACCGCGCCCGTGGTCGATGCCGCGAATATCATCGACGCGGCTACCGAAGCCGCGCTGACCGAGAAGCTCGATGCGTTCGAGGAGCGTAACCAGCGGCAATTCGTGATCCTCACGCTGCCCGATCTCGAAGGCTACGACATTGCCGACTACAGCTATCGGTTGGGGCGCGAATGGGCGCTGGGCGATGCCGAGCGCAATGACGGCATCATCCTCGTGGTCGCCCCCAACGAACGCAAGATGCGGGTCGAGGTCGGCTATGGGCTCGAAGGCGTCATCCCCGACGGGCTGGCCTTCGAATATGTCGAGGGGATGAAGCCCTATTTCCGCGAGGGCGACTATTCGGGCGGGATCGCCTGGGGGGCCGAGGAGATCATCACCCAGCTCGAACTGCCGCCCGAAGAAGCCGCGCGCATCGCACAGGAACGCACGGCAGATCGCGGCAGCGAAGGCGGCTTTCCCGTGGGCGCGCTGATCTGGCTCGGCTTCATATTCTTCTTTTTCATCCTGCCGATGTTCCGTGGCGGACGCAGCCGGCGCTATCGCCGCGGCGGCGTAGGCGGGGTCGTGGGCGACATCATCCTGTGGGAAGCCGGCAAGGCGATTGCCCGCGGCGTCGGCGGCGACGACTGGGGCGGTGGTGGCGGCGGCTGGGGCGGCGGTGGCGGCTTCGGCGGCGGTGGTTTCGGCGGCGGCTTTTCCGGCGGTGGTGGCAGTTTCGGGGGCGGTGGCGCCTCGGGGGGGTGGTAATGGGCTATCTTTCGCAAGCCGATCACACGATCGTATCCGGTGCTGTAGCGCAGGCCGAACTCACCACCAGCGGCGAAATCGTCACCGTGCTGGCCGACCGGAGCGACGGGTACAACGACGTCGTGCTGGTCTGGGCGGCGGCGCTCGCCTTTTCAGCGATGAGCCTGTTTGCGGTGATCCCCCAGCCTTTCATGGATCTGTGGGATGCGCTGGTCGGCGGCTGGACGCATGAATGGACCACCGGCGAACTGGCCAGCATGACGATTGCGCTGGGGCTGGTCGCCTTCGTGATCGGCTGGCTGCTGGTGAGCTGGGGCCCGCTGCGCTTCATGCTGACGCCGGGCCCGGTGAAGACCGCGCGCACGCATGCCCGCGCGATCAAGCATTTCAAGGTCGGCGCCGAACGGCGCACGCATGGCCGCACCGGCGTGCTGCTCTACCTCTCGATGCGCGAACACCGCGCGGAAATCGTCGCCGACCAGCCGATCGCCGAAATCGTCCCGGCGGAAGTCTGGGGCGCGGCGATGGCGGACATGCTGGCCGAGATCAAACAGGGCCATATCGCCGAAGGGCTGGCCGCCGGTGTCCGCGATGTCGGCGAGGTGCTGTCCGAGCATTTCCCCCGCGCCGAGGACGACGAGAACGAATTGCCCGATCGCCTGATCGAGGTCTGACCATGCCCGTCCCCGACCATGATGCAGACGAACAGATCGTCTGGCAGGGCAAGTACATCACCGCCAAGAAACGCGGGCGCTGGGAATATGTCGGCCGCCCGCGCAATATCCGCGCGGCGGTGATCCTGGCGGTCGACGAACACGACCACGTCCTGCTGGTCGAACAATACCGCGTCCCGCTGGGCTGCCCCTGCATCGAACTGCCCGCCGGGCTGATCGGCGACGGGGACGATTTCGCCGACGAGGACCCTCTGGTCGCGGCCGGGCGCGAGCTCGAGGAAGAAACCGGCTATCGCGCCGCCATTCTCGAAGACCAGGGCTGTTTCTGGTCCTCGCCCGGGATGGTCAGCGAAAGCTTCACCCTCGTCCGCGCGCGCCAGCTGACGAAAATCGGCGAAGGCGGCGGCGTGGC
The DNA here is from genome assembly GCF_025736935.1 of Qipengyuania sp. SS22. Classification (NCBI taxonomy): domain Bacteria; kingdom Pseudomonadati; phylum Pseudomonadota; class Alphaproteobacteria; order Sphingomonadales; family Erythrobacteraceae; genus Qipengyuania; species Qipengyuania sp. SS22. The sequence goes on from NZ_CP107048.1 coordinate 1,490,013, forward strand.
GGGCGAGAACATCACCGTGCACCGTGTCGCGCTGGCCGACATCCAGAGCTTTATCGCCGCCAAGCGCGCCGATGGTTGCGGGATCGACGTGCGCATGCTCTTGCTGCTGGGACAGGGATTACTGGCAGGAGAGTGAGAGATGGCGAAGGAACGCGAGCCGCGGTGCGCGGGTAAGCTGGCACTGATAACGGGTGCGGCACAGGGTCTGGGGCGCGCGCATGCCACCCGGCTGGCCGAAGAAGGCGCGCGCGTGCTGTGCACCGATATCAATGGCGACGGCGCAGCCGAAACGGCAAAGCTGATCAACGACCAGCTGGGTGCCGGCACCGCCTTTGCGGTCCAGCACGACGTCACCGATCCGCAGGCCTGGGAAGCCGCAGTAGATGCAGCGCGCGACCAGATGGGCGGACTCAACGTGCTGGTCAACAACGCCGGGATCGGTGTGGCAGGCAATATCGAGACCTGCGATTTCGACGACTGGAAGCGCTGCTTTGCGATCAATGTCGATTCGATCTTTCACGGGTGCCAGAAGGCGCTGCCGCTGATGCGCGAGCACGCGCCGGGGTCGATCGTGAACATTTCGAGCATTGCGGGCCTCATCGCCAGCGACACCATGCCCGCCTATAATGCCAGCAAGGCCTCGGTGTGGATGCTGAGCAAGTCGATCGCGCTGCATTGCGCCAAGAAGAACATGCAAATCCGCTGCAATTCGATCCACCCGACCTTCGTCGATACGCCGATCCTCGACGGGACGGCGCAGAACCACAATATCGAAAAGGGTGTCCTGCTCGAAAAGCTGGCGCGGCAGATCCCGCTCAAGTTCGTCGGCGAACCCAATGATATCGCCAATGCGGTGGTCTATCTGGCGAGCGATGAAAGCCGCTTCATGACCGGCGCGGAGCTCAAGCTCGACGGCGGCATCTCGGCGATGTGATCCTGTCGGTGATATGATCTATGGCCGGAATCAAGAGAGGGGCCGTTTGGCCCCTCCCGGTTTTCTCAATTTTGAGCCACGACCGGCACGAAAACCGGGTCGGTTGGCGCGAGGCCGTGGTCAGTCGGCGATCAGCCCGATCGCGAGGTAGATCAGGATGAAGCTGCCGAAACCGAGCAGTGTGCCTGCGACGAACCCGATACGAACCCAGGTAACGTCGATACCGAAGTAGCGGGCAATGCCGGAGCAGACGCCCATCAGCTTGCCGCCAGTGCGATCGAGCGCGAAGCTCTTGCTGGGACGGACGGCACGGTCTTCATCGCGGTGCTTCAGCTGGCTCATACGATCACTCCATTGGGCGAGGCCGGGAGGATAGCCGTGGCGAAGGCCACTGCCGAGAGTACGAGCGAGAAGGCAGCTGCGAAGAGCTTGTTGCCGTTTTCCGAGTTGAACATAATTCCTTTCCTTTCGATGCGAGTGGGTGTGATCGGGACGATCAGGCGATGAAACCGGCGGGGCTGGCGGGGACGATCGCAGCGGCCATGAAGACGGCCGAGATGCTGAGAGCGAAGATGGCGGCGAGAGCGCGGTTGCTGGCGTTTTCGAAGGTGTTCATTGTGGTTCTCCTTGATCCTTGGTTTGTTTGGCCCCGGGTCATCCGGGATATCCCAATGATTGCAACGGGTGTGCCAAACTCGAAAAACCGCAGATTTCCGCCATTTCTTGCTGAACAGCCCGGCCCCGCCCTGTTCATCAATCCGAAAGGTTGGGAAATTTCCCCAACTGTTGGATATTCGCCTTTCGAGTAGCGGGGTCCGCGCGCCCGCGCTATCGCCAGCCGACCCATGGCGCTCGACCGCATCTCACTTATCGATTTTCGCAACCACGCCGCGACCGAGCTGGGCGAGACCGCGCAGTTCAACCTGCTGGTGGGCGAAAACGGAGCGGGCAAGACCAATATACTCGAGGCGCTCTCGCTGCTTGCGCCCGGACGCGGCCTGCGCCGTGCCGCGCTTGGCGACATGATGCGCAAGGGCAGCGGCGCAGGCTTCCGCGTCGGCGCCGACCTGCGGCAGGAGGATGGGCCGGTGCGCCTCGGCACCTATGCCGACAGCGCCAATCCGGGCCGCCGCCGGGTCCGGATCAATGGTGCAGAAAGCAGCGCTACGGGGCTTGGCGAATGGCTCGCGGTGACCTGGCTGACACCTGCGATGGATGGCCTGTTCACCGGTCCGGCAGGCGATCGGCGGCGCTATATGGACCGGCTGGCGCTGGCGCTCGATCCCGCGCACGCCGGCCATGCCGCGCGCTATGAAGCCGCCTTGCGCGAACGCAACCGCCTGCTGGCCGACCGGCGCGAGCCCGAAAGCGGCTGGCTCGATGCGATCGAGGCGCAGATGGTCCCGCATGGCGCGGCGCTGATGCGCGGGCGCGCGCGGCTGGTCGAAACGCTGGCGGTGCGGCTTGCCGAAATGCCTGCCGAACCCTTCGCGCGCCCCGCCCTTACCTATGCGCCGGGCGCCCCCGACCATGCCGACGGCCTGTCGCAGGCGCTGTTCGACAATCGTGCGCGCGACCGCGCGGCGCAGCGCACGCTGGCGGGGCCGCATCGCGACGAGCTGGAAGTGGTCCATGCCGCCAAGCGTGTGCCCGCCGCACAAAGCTCGACCGGCGAACAAAAGGCCATGCTGGTGGCGATCACCCTCGCCCATGCCGGGCTGGCCGCGCAGGGACGCGCGGGGCTGCTGCTGCTCGACGAGGTCGCCGCGCATCTCGACCCGGTCCGTCGTGCGGCGCTGTTCGAACAATTGCGTGGCAGCGGCGCGCAGGTGTGGATGACGGGCACCGAAGCCGCCCCCTTCAGTACCATCGCGGAAGAAGCCGCAGTGTGGCGTGTCGGCGCGGGCGCGGTCGAACGCGTCTAGGAAGCGGGTGGGAGCGCGCTTTCGACATCATCGACCGTATCATCGACCAGCGCCGTAATCCCCGCGGCGGTCGGGTGGATGCGATCGGGCAGGAACATGCTGCGGTCTTCGAAGATGCTGTCGAGCCAGAACGGCACCAGCGCGGCATCATATTGCTGCGCCAGATCGCCATAGAGGCTGTCGAACTGCTGCTGGTATTCGCTGCCGTAATTGGGCGGCGAGCGCATCCCCATCAGCAGCACCGGTATGCCGCGCGTGCGCAGCTCCTCGAGCATGGCGGCGAAATTGGCGCGGGTCTGCTCGGGCTGGATCCCGCGCAGCATATCGTTGCCGCCCAGTTCGAGGATAACCAGATCGGGCGTAGTTGCCTGCGCATCGAGCGTGAAGGCGAGCCGCTGGCGCCCGGCCGCGCTGGTATCGCCCGACACGCCGGCGTCGACCACCCGCGCATTGATACCGCGTTGGCGCAGGCCCGCCTCGAGCTGCTCGGGATAGCCCTGCTGTTCCTCCAGCCCGTACCCGGCGAACAGGCTGTCGCCGAATGCGAGGATGCGGCGTTCGGGGCCCTCGACCACTGCATCGGATGCAGCGGCGGGTACCTCGGAAGGCGCGCCTCCGGGTGCTTCGGCTACCTCTTCCGCATTGCCGCAGGCGGCCAGCCCGAGGGCGAGGAGCATGATCGACAAAGGCCCGAGACGCATCGGCGAGATTCCTTGTGCAACACTGGGCCGCATGCCATCGCAGCAAGGTGACCAACTCTCAAGCCGCGATTTCCGCCCGCAACCTCACCCTCACCCTCGGCACCAGCGAAGCGCCGGTTGAGATCCTGCGCGGGATCGACCTCGATATCGCACGCGGATCGACCGTGGCGCTGCTCGGCCCCTCGGGCTCGGGCAAAAGCTCGCTGATGGCGGTGCTGTCGGGCCTCGAACGCGCCAGCGGCGGCACGCTCCTGGTGGCGGGCGAGGATTTCGCCGCGATGGACGAGGACGCGCTGGCGCATGCCCGCCGCGGACGGATCGGGATCGTACTGCAGGCCTTCCACCTGCTGCCGACCATGACCGCGGTCGAAAACGTCGCTACGCCGATGGAACTGGCGGGCGAACCCGATGCGCAGGCACGCGCGCGCGCCGAACTCGAAGCGGTCGGCCTCGGCCACCGGCTCGACCATTACCCGCAGCAGCTTTCGGGCGGCGAGCAGCAGCGCGTGGCAATCGCCCGCGCCACCGCCGCGCGGCCCGATTTGATCTTCGCCGACGAACCGACCGGCAATCTCGACGTCGCCACGGGACATGAAATCGTCGAACTGCTGTTCGCGCGGCGCGCCGAAACAGGGGCCACGCTGCTGGTCATCACGCACGATCCCGAACTCGCCGAACATTGCGAGCGCGTGCTGCAACTCGCCGACGGACGCATTGCCAGCGACACCGCCGCATGAGCTGGGCGACCGCCTGGCGCATCGCGCGGCGCGATCTCAATGCACGGTTCAAAGGCTTGCGGCTGCTGCTGGTCTGCCTGTTCCTGGGCACCGGCGCGCTTGCCGCAATCGGGTCGCTGACGGCCGCGATCGAGGGCGAGATCGAGGCCAATGGCCGCGAATATCTGGGCGGCGACCTCCAGGTCGAATTGTGGCAGCGCTCGCTCGACGAAGCGGAACGCGCCGCGCTCGAGGACTATGGCGAGGTGTCTGCGGGCACGCGGATGCAGGCGATGGCGCGCTATGACGACCAGGCCGCCCCGATCGAACTGAAGGCGGTCGACGCAGCCTACCCGCTCTATGGCACGCTGACGCTGGCCGATGGGCGTGCAGTCGGCGCCCCCGCGTCTGGCGAGGCATGGCTGTCGCAGGGCGCCGCCGACCGGCTTGGCGTGGCTCCGGGTGACAGCATCGCTATCGGGACCGAGACGCTTGGCGTAGGCGGAATCATTGCCGACGAGCCCGACCGGCTGGGCGAAGGCTTCCAGCTGGGGCCGACCATCATCGTCGCCGAGGAATTGCCCGCGCGCGCAGGGCTGATCGCGCCCGGTTCGATGTACCAGTCGAAAACCCGCGTCCGCTTCACGCAGGCGCGCGATGCCGCGGATGTCGAGCAGGCGCTGGAAGACCGCTTCCCCGAAGCCGGGTTCGATATCGACACCGCCGACCGCGCCGCACCGGGGACCGACCGCTTCGTCGACCGGATGAGCGAATTCCTCACGCTGGTCGGCCTTGCCGCGCTGGTTATTGCGGGCATCGGTATCGGCGGCGGGGTGACCTCCTATCTCGATGCGCGGCGGCAGGGCATCGCCACGCTCAAGATCCTTGGCGCGTCGAGCGGCGATATCGCGCGTATTTATGCGCTGCAGATCGTCGCTGCCACGCTGGTCGGGAGCCTTGCTGGGATCGCCGTGGGCGTCGCCGCAGTGCCGCTGCTCGCGCGCGCACTCGAAGGGTTGCTGCCCGTGTCGAGCGGAGTGGTGATCGATCCCGGCGCGCTGCTGCTCGCGCTGGCCTATGGCATGCTGGTGGCGCTGGTCTTCGCCGCGCCGCCGCTGCTGCGCGCACGCCATTTCCCCGCCATGGCACTGATGCGCGCACGCGTGGCGCCGCTCGCCCGCGATCCGCAGGCCTTGTTGCTGGTCGGCAGCGGGCTGGCCGCGATCGTCGCGCTGGCGCTGCTGACCGCGGAGAACCCGCTGCTGTCGGGCGGCTTCCTTGCCGGGGCGGCTGCCGTTCTGGGGCTGCTCGCACTGCTGGGTTGGGGTATCCGCAAGATCGCCGCATCGCTCCCGCGCCCGCAAAGCCCGGTCGCGCGCAATGCGCTGGCCAACCTCCACCGGCCCGGTTCATCGACCGGCGCGCTGGTCACCGCGCTCGGCTTCGGCCTTGCCGCCTTCGTGCTGCTGGCCGCCGTGCAGAGCGCGATCGATGGCAATATCGCCAAGCGCGTACCCGACCGCGCGCCTGACTATTTCGTGCTCGATATTCCGCGCGACCAGGTGGGCGAGTTCGAGACACTGGTGCGCGAGGCCTATCCCGACGCCAACTGGCGCACGGTTCCCGCGCTGCGCGGCGCAGTGCTCGCCTTTGGCCCCGAGGGGGCGATGACCCGTACATCCACGCTGGAGGACATTCCCGATGGGGCCTGGGCACTACGCGGCGAGCGCGGGCTGACCTATGCCGACGATCTGCCCGAGGGCAATGAACTGACCGAGGGCGATTGGTGGGGACCGTTCTACGACGGTGAGCCGCTGGTCTCGATCGATGCCGATTTCGCCGAGGCTGCCGGGCTGGAGGTTGGCGACATGCTGACCTTCGGCATCCTCGGGGTCGAACGCACCGCGCGTATCGCCAATTTGCGCCGGATCGACTGGGAAAGCCTGGGCTTCAACTATGTCTTCGTGCTCAGCCCCAACGCGATCAGCGATGCGCCGCACAACCTGGCTGCGACCGTCGAACTGAGCCCCGGCACGCCCACGGGACCGCTGCTCCAGGCACTGGTCGCGGCGCTGCCCTCAGCCTCGGTCATCGAAGTCGGCGGGGTGCTCGAACAGGCGCGTACGATCCTCGAACAGGTCGGGCTGGCCACGCTCGCCGCGGCCAGCGTCGCGGTCCTGGCGGGGCTGGCAGTGCTGCTGGGCGCGATTGCCGCCGCGCGCGCCGCGCGGACTTACGATACCGTCGTCCTGCGCGTGCTGGGTGCCGACCGGCGGCAGATCCTGCTGATGCAGCTCATCGAATACAGCGCGCTTGCCGCCGCGCTCGCACTGGTCGCGCTGGGCATCGGCAGCCTGGCTGCATGGCTCGTGGTCACGCAATTGTTCGAATTCGACTGGCTGCCTAACTGGAGCGTGGTGCTCGGCGTGCTGGGTCTTGGCATTGGCGTGGTGCTGGCCTTCGCGCTGGGCGCCTCGCTGCCGCTGCTGCGAGCCAAACCTGCACAGGCGCTACGCGCGCTCTAGGCGGCGGCGCTGACCCGTAGCGTAGAAGCGGCAATCTGCGTCCCGGGATCGATGCCGACGGCACGCGTCCCGCATCCCGCGCACCCATAGTGCTATAGAACGCGGCGGATTGTGGATCGGCGGCAATGCTCAGGGTTTGTCCGCCGCAGTGCGAATGGTAGCAGCTACGCCATGATCTGCGCCGAGCCACGCGCTTGAGGCAAACGAAAAGGGGGCCCGCAGGCCCCCTTCCCCTTGTCCAGATATCGGCCTCGATCAGAAGCGGAACCTTGCAGCTACACCGTAGGTGCGCGGCTGGTTCGGATAGCCCGAGAGCGCCTGGCCCTGCGCCACTGCCGGGAAGACCGTGGTCAGATAGCGGTCGTCGAGCAGGTTGCGGCCCCACACGCTCAGTTCCAGCCCCATGTCGAAGGCATAGGTGAACGAGGCGTTGAGGCTGTTGACCTCGCGCTTGAAGGCAGCGGCCGCGGCGCGGGCCGGACCGAAGTCGCGTTCACCGGTGGCCGGATCGACCACGATGTAGTTGGTCAGGCCGTCGACCACCTGCACCGGCGATGCATAGGAGAAATCACCCCGCAGGATGACCCTGTCACCGCGCGAGTTGATTTCCTTGTTGTACTGCGCGCCGAAGACGGCGGACAGTTCGGGCACGCCCGCAACCGGTTTACCCGAAAGATCACCCACGGGCGAAGCGACGAAGTTGTCGTACTGCGCATCGAGATAGGTCATCGCGACGCTCAGCGTCAGCGCATCGCTGGCGTAGAACTGGCCGTCGAATTCGACCCCGAAGGTTTCCTGCTTGCCGGCATTTGACAGGATGAAGGACGTACCCGTGAAGGTATTCGCCTGGAAATCCTCGATCGACTGCTGGAAGAAGGTCAGGTTCGCGGCAGCACGGCTCCAGTTACCCTTGATGCCGAATTCGTAGACTTCCGAATTCTCGGCATTGGCGAAGCGGGTGCCCGGACGCAGGTTGGTGACCGCGAGGCCCTGCGCCTGCAGCGCGGCGAAATCGGCCGGGAGCGGACGGCTGTCACGCGACAGGTTGAAGCTCGGTGCCTTGTAGCCGGTCGCCCAGCTGGCATAGACGTTGAGCGTCGGCGTGACTTCGTAGGCCAGACGGACGTTCCAGCTCCAGTCGTCATCATTGGTCGAGCAGTCCTCGACCGCGTTCGGGCAGTTCTGCATCGGCGGCAGGAACTGGAACGGGGTGAGCGCCAGCAGCGGGTTCACCGCGGGGTTGGCTTCATTGGCATCGGCGAAAGCCTGAACGCCTGCGGAAACCTGGCCGAAGGCGGCCGGGTTGGCACCGGCAAAGGCGCCGATTTCAGCCTGGCTGGCCGGACGGCCGAGGCCCAGCAGCGTACCGACCTGAGTGGCGAGGCCCTGCGCGAAGATCGCGGTGTTGCCCGAGGCAATCAGATCGACATTCGAGAACACATCGGTGCTCGTCGAGTTGGTGACGATCTGCTTCTTGTCCTTGGTGTAGTTTGCACCAAGCGTGAGGACGAGGCGATCGGTGATCTCGAAATCGACATTGCCGAAGATCGAGAACGCTTCGTTGTCCTGGACGATGTTGTTGAAGAAGCCCTGGCCTTCAGCAAAGAACTGGCCGGTGTAATCGGTACCGTTCAGCGCCGAGAGCGTGGCTTCGAGCGTGTTGACATTCTGCGTGCCCCCGGTCGCACCCTGCAGCAGCAGGTCGGCGAAGGGGCGGAAGCCCGGACCGTAAACGATCTGGTCCGACGTATCGACACGTTCGTCGAAGTAGTAGCCGCCGATCAGGAAGTTGAACGGGCCGTCGAAATCCGAGGCAATCCGCAGTTCCTGGGTGAAGGTTTCGATATCCGCATCACCGATATTCGCCCCGCTCACCGCCGGGAGGCTGGTGAAGTCGACGTCCTGGTCGGCGCCGAGCTTGGTCTTGCGATAGGCGGTGATCGAGGTCAGCCCCAGCGCGCCGAAGTCGTAATCGATCTGGCCCGAGATGCCGTAGTTCTCGACGTTGTTGATCGGATCGACATCGGTGAACACGACATCGCCATCGGGATTGTTGCGGAAATCGTTGACCTGGCCGCCGAGCAGCTGGATCGCACCGATCTCGGGCGAGGAAGCTACATTCAGCACACCGCAGCAGCGCTCTTCGATCTTGTCGTAATCGCCGATTACGCGGACGCGCAGCGGGCCGCCATTGTCGAACAGCAGCTGGCCGCGGGTGAACCAGCGGTCGCGGTCGTTGATGTCGTCGCCATTGACGCCATTGGTCAGGTAGCCGTCACGCTTGTTGATGCCCCCGCCCGCGCTGAAAGCGACCGAATCGCTGATCGGGCCGGTGACGAAACCCTTGACGACCATCGCGTCGTAATTGCCGTAGCTGGCTTCGACCATGCCGCCGAAATCGAACTGCGGTTCCTTGGTGACGATCGAGATCACGCCGGCGCTGGCGTTCTTGCCGAACAGGGTCGACTGCGGGCCGCGCAGAACTTCGACGCGCTGGATGTCGGGAAGATCGGAAATCTGCGACACCGCGCGGCTGCGATAGACGCCGTCGACGAACATCGCGACCGAGGGCTCGAGGCCGATGTTGTTGCCATCGGTGCCGAAGCCGCGGACCGAATAGCTGGTCGCGAACGAGCTCTGGTTCTGGCTGACGCGCAGCGAGGGGACCAGCGTGGCGAGATCGGCAACGTCGCGAATCTGGGCCTGCTCGATGGCTTCGGAAGTGGTCACGCTGACCGCTACGGGGGTTTCCTGCAGCGTCTGCTCGCGCTTGGTCGCGGTGACGATGATCACATTGCCGCTGGCGGGAGCGGCGATATCGGTATCGTCGGCGTCGGTGTCGACATCCTGCGCCTGGGCGGCGGCGGGCAGAACCAGCGCGGCAGCGCCGGCCAGCAGGGCGGTACGAACGGACGCGTGGCGGCCGAAAGTATTGAATTTCATGAAATGTCCTCTTCTCTCAAGACGTCTTTTTGGTCTGCTGCGCAGTCCCCAAATAACGCAAGCGAGCGGCGAATTACCAGACTCGCATGGGCTCTCAAGCGTTTAGCCGACGAGTGACGCAGCGGGACCGGCGACTGTGCCTTTCGCGTTACACCGCAACGTCTTGTCGCAGTGCAGCATCTAAGCTAGGGGCGCGCCCGAAACGCATCGTGCCTCTCGTGCGTTAACGCTACGGCACGCTAAC